>DATHET010000037.1:0-3597 GCA_035490315.1 Planctomycetota bacterium | reverse complement strand
GCAGGCGTGACATGGCGCACGACTCCGGACGAATTCACCTGACTCCGTACTCGCGACGCGAATTGCCCCGGCCGCAGTTACACTGCGCAGTTCATGGTTCGCAACTACGACGCGCTCCTGCTCGACCTCGACGGCACGCTGGTCGACGACAACGATACGATCCATCCGCGCACCCTCGCGGCCTTGCGCGCCGCCTCGGCCGCGGGTGTGCAGGTCATGATCGCCACCGGCCGCAGCGAGCTCGCGACCCAGCCCGTGCTGCGCCTGCTCGGCCTGGACACGCCCGCGGTGGTGTTCAACGGCGCGGCCCTGTGGTGCCCGAAAACCAGCCGTTTTCTCGAGGAACGCGTGCTCTCGGAGCGCACGCTCGGCCGCGTCCTCGACTACGGCGAGCACCACGGTCTCTTGACCGTCGTGATGTGCGCCGGCAAGAAATTCGCGCTCGCGCCGCGCAGCGAGGTCGAGCGGCTCGCCCTGCACGACATGACCGGCCTGGAGTACACCGAGGCCAAGTCCTTGCGCCGCCACCGCGCGATCCGCGTGACTCTGTTCTCGAGCACCCAGCCGACCTCGGACGCCTTCGCGGCGGACGTCTCGCGCGCGATCGACCAGCCGACCTACGTGACGCATTTCCCGCTGAAGCTCCTCGCGCACCACCGCGAGAGCAATCTCCTGGTGGTCGACCTGCACCCGCCTTGCCTGGGCAAGGGCGAGGCTCTGCGCGTGCTCGAAGAACGCTTCGGCGTGCCGCGCGAGCGCGTGGTCGCGATCGGCGACGCCGCCAACGACCTCGACATGTTCTCGCGCGCCGGTCTCTCGGTCGCCATGGAGAACTGCATGCCCGAAGCGCGGGCGGCGGCGAAGCGCATCATCGGCTGCAACGATTCGGACACGATCGGCGCGCTGGTCGAGGAATTGTTCCTCGCCTGATCGTCCGTGGTGCGCGCGTCTAGCGCGCTTTTTTGCGCGCGCTCTTGGAGCTCTTCTCGCTGCTCGCCGCGGGCTTCGTCTCGGCCGGCTTGGATTCCGCCGCCGGCTTGCTCGCGTCGGCGGGTTTCACCGTATCCGCGGGCTTCGATTCCGAAGGCGACGATTCTTTCTTCGCGCCCTCGGTGTACGAGCTCGAGCGGTAGTCGGTCTGATAGAAACCCGAGCCCTTGAACAGGATCGCGGCGCCCATGCCGATCTGGCGCTGCAACTTCGACTTGCCGCACTTCGGGCACTTGCGCTTGGGCGACTCGCTCATCGGCTGGAAGATCTCCAACCGGTGCTGGCAAGCCTGGCAGATGTAGTCGTAGGTCGGCATCAGCCGTCCTGATCGTTCCCCGCCAGGGCTGCCCCTTCGGGAGCGCTAGCGACGACGACCTGTGCGGGGCGCAGGACCAGATCGCCCCACGAGTAACCCGTGCGCACGACTTCGACGATCGTGCCTGGATCGCGACCGCTGACCGGCACCGTTGCCACGGCCTGGTGCAGCGCCGGATCGAAGCGATCGCCGGGCGTCAGATCGGCCATCGGCTGTACTCCGGCTCCCGCGATGGTGCGCAGGAGCTCGGCGCGCGTCATTTCGACGCCGCGAGCCAGCTGGTCGGCCGTCTCGCCCGAGCGGGGAGCGGCCAGTGCGAGATCGAGCTGGTCGATCGAGAGCAGCAAGCCCTCGAGCAGGCTCTGTTGCGAGCGGCGCACGGCGGAATCGATGTCCGATTGGGTGCGGCGGCGCAGATTCTGGAAGTCGGCCTGGGCGCGCTGCCAGCGCGCCACGTAGTCGTCGCGCGAAGCCGTGACTTCGGCGAGGGCCGCGGCGAGCTCGTCCGCCGAGCCGGCCTGCGCGGACGCTTCCTTGCTCTCGTTCTCGCCATCGGCGGCGCGTCCGTCGTCTTGCTTCATGTTTCGATGGAAGAAGCTCATTTGTTGAAGTAGCTCGTGATCCTGTCGAAGAAGGAACGCTCGCCCGCGTTCTTCTGCTCGATGTCGTTGAATTCGCGCAGGATCTCCTTCTGCCGCTCGGAGAGCTTTTTCGGCACCTCGATGAACGCGCGCACCAGCTGGTCGCCGCGCCCACTTCCATCCATGGTCGGCAATCCCTGGCCGCGCAAGCGGAATACCTTGCCCGACTGGGTGCTCGAGGGGATGGTCATTTTCGCGCGGCCACGCAGGGTCGGGACCTCGACCTCGTCGCCGAGCGCCATCTGCGTGAACGATACCGGGATCTCGGTAACCACGTCGGCGCCGCTGCGCTGGAAGATCTTGTGCTCGACTTCGCGCACGACGCAGTAGAGGTCGCCGCGCGGCGCGTTGGGATCGCCGGCATCGCCTTCGCCGGTGACGCGCAACTGCACGCCCTCCTCGATTCCCGCCGGCACCTTGAGCTTGATTTCCGAGGGCACGGTCTCGCGCCCGCTGCCCTTGCACTTCACGCAGGGATCCTTGAGCGTCGTGCCCTGTCCCTGACACTTGGTGCACGGCGTCGCCATGGTGAAGAAGCCCTGGCTGCGGTGGATCTGGCCTCGACCTCCGCACGTGGCGCAAGTCGTGCGCGCCGTGCCTTTCTTCGCGCCGCTGCCGGCGCACACGGTGCAGTGCTCCTGGCGCTTCAGCGAGACCGTGCGCTCGACGCCCTGGTCGATCTCCTCGAGGGTCAGATCGAGCACGATTTTCAGCGAGCGGCCGCTGCGTTCGCCCGGCCGTTCGCGACGGCCGCCGAACATCTCGCCGAACATTCCATTGCCGCCGCCGCCGCCAAAGATGTCGCCGAAGGCGCGGAAGATGTCCTCGACGTTGTCGAAGCGCTGGCCCGCGAATCCGCCCTGCGCACCGCCGCCGCGCTCGAAGGCGGCGTGGCCGAACTGGTCGTAGGTGCGCCGCTTTTCCTCGTCGCCCAGGACGCCGTAGGCCTCGGCGGCCTCCTTGAACTTGCGCTCGGCCTCTTTGTCCCCGCCGTTGCGGTCGGGGTGGTGGTCCATCGCCTTCTTGCGGAAGGCCTTCTTGATGTCGTCCTCGGTGGCTTCACGCTGCACACCGAGGACGTCGTAGTAGTCGCGCTTGTCGCTCATCGATCAGTTCGCGAGGTCGCTCATGTCGCCCATGTCGATCGGGCGACGCCGGCGGGTCTCAGACGGTGCTGCCTTCGACCTTGGCCTTGTCTTCCTTGTAGTCGGTGATCATCGAGTCGGTGGTGAGCAGGAGCCCCGCGATCGAGGCCGCGTTCACCAGCGCCGAGCGCACGACCTTGGCGGGGTCGATGATCCCGGCCTTGAACATGTCGACGTACTCGAGCGTCAGCGCGTTGAAGCCGACCGAGCCGCCCTTCTCGCGCACCATCTCGACCACGACCGAGCCGTCCTCGCCCGCGTTGTCGGCGATCTGCGCCAGCGGCGCTTCGAGGGCCTTCTCGACGATCATCACGCCGAAGCGCTCGTCGCCCTTGACCTTGAGCGCCGAAAGCGATTCCGCCGCGCGCAAGAGGGCCACGCCGCCGCCGGGAACGATGCCTTCCTGGATCGCGGAGCGCGTCGCGTTGAGCGCGTCCTCGACCAGTTGCTTCTTGTTCTTCATCTCGGCTTCGGTCGAGCCGCCGACCTTGATCACGGCCACGCC
>DATHET010000036.1:0-2575 GCA_035490315.1 Planctomycetota bacterium | reverse complement strand
CTCGCGACTCGGCCAGGGCCTCGCGCTTGCTGGTCTCCAGGTCGCCGAGAGCCCCGTGATGCTCGGCGATCAGACGGTCGCGTGCAAGCTCGTGCTCCTCAACCCGCGCGGCCAGACGGCCCTGCTCGGCCGACGACTGCTCCAGCTGCGACCGCAATTCGGCCAGGGTCTCGTGCTTGCTGGTCTCCACGTCGCCGACCGCCCGGTGGTGCTCGGCGATCAGACGGTCGCGTGCAAGCTCGTGCTCCTCAACCCGCGCGGCCAGACGGCCTTGTTCGGCCGCCGTCTCTGCCAGCTGCGCGCGCAACTCGGCCACCGCCAGGTCCTTGCTGGTTTCGAGGTCGGCGAGCGCCCGGTGATGCTCAGCGCGCACGAAATCCCGTTCGCGCTCGTGCTCCTCGGCACGCGCGGCCATGCGGCTTTGCTCCGACAGGACCTGCACCAGCTGTGATCGCAATTCGGCCATCGCCTGGCGAGACTGCTCGCCGCCGAGCGCGGCTTCCTTGCCTGCATGGGCCAGCGACTGCTCAAGCGTGTCGACGGCCGCAAGATGGTCGGCGGTGATACGCTTGCGGTCGATCTCGTATTCGGCGACGAGAGCCTCGAGGCGTGCCTGTTCGGCCGTCGCGGCCTGAAGGTGCAGCGTGACGGCCTCGAGCTCTTGTTTGTCAGGGCCGGCAAATGTCGTGAGTTGTGCCGCATGCGCAGCCGCGAGCGCGGTGTTCAGCGCGGCGATGCGGTCGCGATGCTCACGTTCTCTCTGAAGCAACACGAGTTGGCTTTCCTCGACTCTTCTCTCGAGCTCGACGAATGTTGCCTGTCTACGTTGGAGATCCGCGGTTTGCGCTTCGAGCGCCTCCGTCAACCGCCGGCGCTCGGCCTGATCCTCGTCGGCCAGCACCGCAAGCTTCAGCCGTTCAGCGGCGGCCCCTTCGACTTGATCACGAGCCGCTCGCTGACGTTCTTCGTTGTCGACACGGTCGATCTCGGCACTCTGAATCGAGTGCTCAAGCCGATGCATCTGCGATTGGTCGCGGAGGTGGAGCAGCAGCGATTCGACACCGTCCGGGTGGTCCTTGAGTGCAACCCCCTGAACGAGCACGGGTCGAGCCTTGTCATCGAGGATGACGAGATGGCACTCGAGCGATGCGGCGCCGTTCGCCCAGCATCGCGTCGTGAATTCCTCCCACTTGGTGCGTTGGGCCGGGACCATGCGATCAACCAGGTTGGTGTTCAGGACGGCTCGCAGCGCGCCGACGCCGAAGAGGCTGAGCGCAGCATCGTTGCACGCCAGCAGTACACCGTCGAGGCGCACCCGTATCAGGCAGGCCGGCTGCCGCTCGAGGAGCCGGCGCAGATACGACGCGTCAGACGAGGGAGTCAGCGCGCTGGGTACAGCCATGTCGTTTTAGGTTAGAGACGGCTCCGGGGACAATAACCAGCCACAATTGCGCACTTTTTCATCCACCTGCAGGCACAGCATCAAACACAATATCGGCCGTCCAGAGGTGAACGACCATGTTTTGGGGCGCTTGCCCGGAATACCTGGCATCGGCCGTGGATCGCTGCTTGCTCGCCACCCCTCAATCATCGAGAAGGAAGGAGACTGTATGCTCAGCGATAAAGATGCGATTGCGACGGTCGCGGTCAAGAATCTCGAAACAGCGAAGAAATTCTATGAAGGGACGCTCGGCTTGACCATGGTCCTCGAAAACGAGGAAGTGCTCGCCTTCAAGACGGGAGAGTCGACGCTCTTCGTGTACCGCTCGCAGTACGCCGGGACCAACAAGGCAACGGCCGTGACGTTCGTCGCCGAAGAGGTTGATGATCTCGTGCGAACGCTGAAGGGCCGAGGCGTCACGTTCGAGCACTACGACCTGCCGCAGATGACCCGGCAAGGCGATGTTCACGTGGCCGGGTCCATGAGGGCCGCCTGGTTCAAAGATCCAGACGGTAATATTTTCAGCGTTGTCACGCCTTCGAACACGGCCGGGAGGCAGGCCGCCACCGCCTCAGCTCGGTCGACGACCTGAACCTCCGCCCAGGCTCAGCCCCGCCGCGCTGCCTCGATGGTGGCGATGTCGATCTTCTTCATCGGCATCATCGCCGCGAAGGCACGCTTAGCCTCGCCGCCGCCGGCCGCCAACGCCTCGGTCAGCGTGCGCGGGGTGATCTGCCAGGAGAGACCCCAGCGGTCCTTGCACCAACCGCACTGACTTTCCTTGCCGCCATTGCCGACGATCGCGTTCCAATAGCGGTCCGTCTCTTCCTGATTGTCCGTCGCGATCTGAAAAGAAAAAGCCTCGGTCTGCTTGAACTGCGGGCCGCCGTTGAGGCCGAGACAGGGAATGCCGAGAACGGTGAACTCCACCGTCAGGACATCGCCCTTCTTGCCTCCCGGGTAGTCACCGGGCGCCTCGTGAACTGCGGTCACGCTGCTCTCCGGAAACGTGGCGGCGTAGAAACGCGCCGCGTCATGTGCGTCCTTGTCGAACCAGAGGCAGATCGTATTCTTGGGCTTCATGCTCGTGTGCTCCATCGCAGCGGTGTCTTCGGCAAGTGTATGCAAGTTTTG
>DATHET010000035.1:0-3457 GCA_035490315.1 Planctomycetota bacterium | reverse complement strand
CGGACGGCACCGCGAACGTCACGCTCAAGCGCTGGAGCTACAAGGACCGTAAGCGTCGCGACGCGGTGCGTGAGCTCGATCAACAGCTCGCGACCATGGGGATCAAGGAGGTCGACAAGGACAAGAGCTACGTCTTCGACGACGAAGTGGATGCGCGGCACTGGTCCGAGCCGCGGGGCGACCAAAAAGTCGCGCGCGGGACGATCTTCTTCGTGGCCAAGGGCTACCTGTTCGTGCTCGACATCGAGCTGCCCGAAGGCTGGGGCGACCTGGAGGGGCACCGGCGTTGGAGATCGCACTTTTTGGACAGCTTCGACATGGAGGGCCTCGTGCGCGACCCGCACGATCTGTTCCTGAAGCAGGCCACTTGGAGCGGAGAGCTCAAGTACAACCTCTGGTTCTCGCTCGGCTCGACGCTGGCATTCATCGCGCTGACGCTCGCCCTCGCCTGGTGGCGTCTGTCTCGCATCGATTTCTGAACCAGAGCCTCGAGAGCCCCGGTTCCGCGCGACATTCGATGCGCGCCAGCCCCTAGAATGCCTGCATGACACTGTCGGGCGCCGCTCGCAAGGAACTCTCGAAGATCCTTGGGCCTCGCGGAGTGGTCGATTCGCCGGCCGGGCGAGTTGCCTACGAATCGGACGGCCTGGCGCTGATCCACGAGCAGCCCGAGATCGTGCTCCTGCCGCGCACCACCGATGAGTGCGCGCGCGCGATGCGCGTGCTGGCCGCCGAAGGCTTGCCGCTGGTCGGCCGCGGTGCGGGGACCGGTCTCTCGGGCGGAGCGACGCCGGTCAGCGGCGGCGCGGTGGTCGGCACAGCGCGCATGCGTGACATCCTCGAGCTCGATGTCACCGATCGTTTCGCGCGCGTGCAGGCCGGAGTCGTCAACGTCGACCTGACGGCGATGTGCGCCAAGCACGGCTTGTTCTACGCGCCGGATCCATCGAGCCAGCAGGCCTGCACGATCGGCGGCAACGTCGGCGAGAACTCCGGCGGGCCGCATTGCTTCAAGTACGGAGCGACGGTGCGCCACGTGCTCGGCCTGGTGATCGTGATGGCCGACGGCGAGGTGCTCGACTTGTCCACGCCGCAGCTCGAGCCCGAGGGCTACGACCTCGTCGGTCTGTTCGTCGGCAGCGAGGGCACCTTCGGCGTCGCGACGGAAGTCACGGTGCGCCTCTCGAAGAAGCCCGCGGCGATCGAGACCCTGCTCGCGATCTTTCCCTCGCTCGATGGCGCTTGCGACGCAACCTCGGACCTGATCGCCGCCCGGCTCGAGCCCTCGGCGATCGAGATCCTCGACAAGCTGACGATCGAGGCGGTCGAAGCCAGCGTGTTCCGCGCTGGATACCCCAAGAGCGCCGAGGCCGTGCTGCTGGTCGAAGCCGAAGGCAGCGAAGTCGAAGTCGCGACCACGGTCCGCGACGTGCGCTCGATCGCGCGCGCGCACGGCGCGATCGAGTTGCGCAGCGCGCGCGGCGATCTGGAGCGCAAGAAACTCTGGGCCGGCCGCAAGGGCGCCTTCGGAGCCATGGGTCGCATCGCGCCGGACCTGTACGTCGCCGACGTGTGCGTTCCGCGCACGCGCTTGAAGGAACTGGTGCTCGCGGCGACGCGCATCGCGGCCGAGAAGCGCTTGAAGCTGTCCAACGTGTTCCACGCCGGGGACGGGAATCTGCACCCGAACATTTCCTACGACCGCCGCGATCCCGATGAGGTCGAGCGTGTCCTCGCTGCGGGGCGCGAGATCATGGCCCTGTGCGTCGCGGCGGGCGGATCGCTGACTGGCGAGCACGGCGTCGGTCTGGAGAAGCGCGAGGAGATGTGCCTGGCTTTCAACGACGAGGATTTGCGGGCGATGAATCTCGTGCGCGAGGCCTGGGATCCGCGCAAGCGCTTGAATCCCGGCAAATTGCTGCCGATCCGCGGCTGTCGCGAGGCGCGCAGCTTTGCCCAGGCGGAGAGCGTGCATCCGCGATGAACGAGCGCGTCCTTCTCGAATTGGAGCGCAGCTTTCCCGGCGCGAGCCTCGGCAAGGCGCGATCTCGATTCGACGGCGAAGAGACTCCCTTGCTTGCGCCGAGTTCCGCCGAGGAATTCGGCGAAGCCTTGGCCCTGGCCAGGAAAGAACACTGGGTCGTGGTTCCCACCGGTCTCGGCTCGAAGCTCGCGTGGACGCGGGCGCCGGCTCGCGCGGACTTCCTGCTCTCGACGCGCCGCTACACCGGAGTCGTCGCCTACGAGCCCGGCGATGGCACGCTGACTGCTCGCTCGGGCTCGACGATGGCGGAGCTGCGCGCGCGTGTCGCGAGCGGCGGACATTTCCTGACGCCGGACGTGCCGCGCCCCGAGGGCTCGACGCTCGGCGGCGTGATCGGCGCGGCTCAAAGCGGCTCGGATCGCCTGCGCTTTGGCTCCGTGCGCGAGCACGTGCTCGGCCTTCAAGTGGCGCTCGGCGACGGAACCCTGGCGCGCAGCGGCGGGCGGCTGGTCAAGAACGTGACCGGCTACGATCTGCAGCGCCTGTTCACGGGATCCCAGGGCAGTCTGTGCCTGATCCTCGAGGCCTCGATGCGACTCTTCCCATTGCCCGAGGAAGAATGCTTCGCGACGGCGACCGCGGCGAATCGTGCGGAGATGCTGCGTTTATCCACGGTTGTGCTCGACGCACCACTGAAGCCGATTTCGTTGTGCGCGACGCGACTGGATTCCGCGAAGGACGTCTGGTCGGTAAACCTGCGCCTTGGCGGTCGTCGCGAAGTGGTCGACGACGAGCGCGCGACCCTTGCCCGGATCTGGCCGGGAGTCAGCGTCCTCTCTGGCGACGAGGCCCGGCGCGCAGCCCAGCTTGCTCGCGACGAGGACGGTGGTGCGGCGGACGGCGTGACTCTGCAAGTCGATGTCCGGCCGAGCGTTTTCGCGGCTGCGCTGGAGCTGGTCGATCGGATCCTCGTCTCCGCGGAGAACTATCGACCGCGCTGGCGCTGCGAGCCAGGTCTTGCGCGCTTCGACATCGCTCTGCAGCGGGTGCGGAACGAGCCACTGCTGCTGCTGCGCACCCTCTCGAGCCTGCGCGCCGATCTCGCAAGCCTGGCTGGCCGGGCGAGACTGCTGAACGCGCCGCGCGAAGTGCCGATCGACGCTCCCGGGATCACTCTCCCCGCGCGCGCGCTGATGCGCTCCATCCAGGACCGACTCGATCCCGACGGCGTGTTCGACTCCGGACGATTCGTGGAGTCGCGATGAACGACAAGGATCTCGTCGATTACACGCGCACGCTCGACTGCATCCATTGCGGCCTTTGCCTGCGCACCTGCCCGACGTATCAATTGACGGGAAATGAATCGTCCAGCCCGCGCGGCCGCATCGCCTTGATGCGCGCGGTCGCCGAAGGTCGACTCGATCCGCGCGAGCCGGAGTACGGCGAGGAGCTCGACTTCTGCCTGGTCTGCCG
>DATHET010000034.1:0-58864 GCA_035490315.1 Planctomycetota bacterium | reverse complement strand
GAACATCGCGGCATCCACCGCGGCTTCGCGCAGCAGGGTGCCCTGCACATAGCCCGCGACCACCAGCAGGATCGTGCCCGCATGGGCGATCCCGGAGTAGGCGAGCATGCGCTTGACGTCGCTCTGCACCAGGGCGCCGAGGTTTCCGATCGCCATGGTGATCACCGCGATCGCGACGATCAGCGCGGCCTGGCTCGCGGGAATCAGGAAGGCGGCGTTGAGCAGGAAGGCGAAGGCCGCGGCCTTGGTGCCGGTCGCCATCAAGGCGGTCACCGGTGTCGGGCTGCCTTCGTAGACGTCGGGCACCCACAGGTGGAAGGGGAAGACGCTGACCTTGAAGAACACGCTGGCCATCACCAGGCCGACTCCCGCGACGAACACGGGCGAGCTGGTTGGTGCGCCGCGCAGATCGGCGAAGGTGACGCTGCCGCTCGCCATGTAGATCAAGCCGGCGCCGTATAGGAAGAAGGCGGCGGCGAAGGCGCCGAGCAGGAAGTACTTGAGTCCCGCTTCGATCGAGCGCGCGTTGTTGCGGCGGAAGGCTGCGAGGGCGTAGAGCGGGATCGAGAGGACTTCCAGACCGACGAAGAACACGATCAGGTCCTGGGCGCCGGCCATCAGGATCATGCCCAGCGGCGTGACCAGCATCAGGAAGTCGTGCTCGCCCTGGAACGGCCGGTCGTCGCGGTAGTAGTGGACGCTGAACAGCCAGGCGAGCAGGGTCGCGGCGACGAACAGGATGCCCCACAGGGCGCTGACGCGGTCGGCCACGTACGTGTTCACGAGCACCGTGCCGATCGGGTGGCGCAGGATCTCGATCTCCGCCAGCAGCGTCGCGGCCAGGGTCGCGACGACGAACAGGTGGCGCGCGGCGCGCAGCGGGGGAATGATCCCCGCGAGCAGCACGAGTATGGCGCCGACCGTCAAGGCGAACAGCGGGCTCATCGCGCGCAGCGCGTTGTCGTCGAACAGGTTCGTGATGTCGTGCGGATTCATCGTTGGGAGCTCGTCTCAGCCGGCATGGCGATCGCGCCGCCTTCGGAAGGGAGCGAAGCAAAGCTGCGCGCGCGAGCTTCGTCGCAGCGGCGCACGATCGAATCGATGGCCGGCTGGGCCTGGGCCAGGAAGGGCGTCGGCGCGACGCCGATCCAGAAGATGAAGACCACGATCGGCAGCATCAGGCCGATCTCGCGCAGATTGAGGTCGGCGAGCTCGCGGTTCGCGCGCTTGGTGATCGGCCCAAACAGCACTTTGCGCGTCGCCATCAGGAGATAGATCGAGCCGAAGATCACCCCGAGCACGCCGACCACCGCCAGCCAGCGGTTGGCGTCGAAGGCGCCCTTCAGGATCAGGTACTCGCCGATGAATCCGTTGAGGCCGGGCAAGGCCGCGGACGAGAGCACGGCGATCACCAGGAACACCGCGAACATCGGCATCGACTGCGCGATGCCGCCGAACTCGTCGAGGGCGCGCGTGTGGCGGCGCTCGTAGATCATCCCGACCAGGAGGAAGAGCATGCCGGTCGACATGCCGTGGCTGACCATCTGCAGCACGCCGCCGGAGAGTCCCGCGCTGGTCAGCGCGAACATTCCCAGGATCACGTAGCCCAGGTGGCTGACCGACGAGCAGGCGACCAGGCGCTTCAGGTCGTTCTGCGCCATCGAGAGCAGCGCTCCGTACACGATCCCGACCGCGCCGAGGACCATGAACAGCGGCGCCCACTCGACCGCCGCGGCGGGGAACATCGCGATGCAGAAGCGCAACAGACCATAGGTGCCCATTTTCAAGAGCACTCCGGCCAGCACCACTGAGCCCGCGGTCGGCGCTTCGGTGTGCGCATCGGCGAGCCACGTATGGAAGGGGATCACCGGCACTTTGATCGCGAAGGCCAGGGCGAAACCGGCGAAGAGCCAGCTCTGCGTCGTGCCCGGCAAGGCCGCGGCGGCGCTGGTCAGCTGCGGAATGTCCGAGGTGTTGAACTGGTAGAGCATCGCGATCACCGCGACCAGCATCACCAGCGAGCCCGCCAGCGTGTACAGGAAGAACTTGATCGTCGCGTAGATGCGCCGCTCGCCGCCCCAGATCCCCACCATGAAATACAGCGGGATCAGCGAGACTTCCCAGAAGAAGTAGAACAGCACGAGATCGAGCGAGAGGAACACGCCGAGCATGCCGGTCTCCATGACCAGCATCCAGACCATGAACTCCTTGACGCGCTTCTCGATGTGTCCCCAGGTCGAGAGGATCACGATCGGCATCAACAGCGAGGTCAGCGCGACCATCAGGAGCGAGATGCCGTCGACGCCGAGCTTGTAGTGGACCGCCGGCCCGTCGCGCAGCTGGAACCACGGGATCGAGATCACGTTCTGCGCGCCGAGGGCCGAGGCGTCGAAGTCGCGATAGACCATCACCCCCATGACCGCGACCGCGAGGGTCACGGCCAGGGCGATCATGCGCTGGAGCTGCGCCGCCGCGCTGGGCGTCAAGAGCACCGCCGCGGCGCCGACCAGCGGCAGGAACGTCAGCCAGGTGAGGTTGGTCATCGCTGGCTCAGCTCCACATCCACAGGAAAGTGATCAGGGCCGCGCCGCTGCCGATCCAGATCGCATAGGTCTTGATCCGGCCGTCGGTCAAGGCGCGCAGGCTGCCGCCGGTCGCGCGCGCCAGTGCCGCCGAGCCGTTGACCGCGCCGTCGATGCCGAACTGGTCGATCACGACGTAGGTGACGAAGGCCAGGAGCTTGAAGGGCTGGACGATCTTCTGCGTGTACGCGTCGTCGATGCGCCAGGCCTGGCCGAGGAAACCGAACAGGCCCGGACGCTTGCGCTCGAGCTCGTCGTCGCGCTGCGTGCCGGACTTGTAGGCGCGGAAACCGAGGTGCGCGAAGACCAGGGCCACGGCAGCGCCGAGGCCGAGCAGGGCCCATTCCATTGTGTGCGAAGGCTCATGCAATTCACCGCCGTGGTGGCGGGCGAGCAGCTCGCTTCCCGCGGCAGTCACCGGCTCGAGCCAGGCGCCGAGCGCGTGGGTGATGCCGAACACCACGGGCAAGCCGAGCAGGCCGCCGAACACCGAGAGAACGGCGAGGATCGCGAGCGGCAGAGTCATGACAGCCGGCGACTCGTGCGGGTGCACGTGCTTCGCGTCGTAGCGCGGCTCGCCGAAGAAGGTCAGCGCGACCATGCGCCAGGTATAGAAGGCCGTGATCGCGGCGGTGAGCAGGCCGAAGCCCCACAAGGCGTAATAGACGCCGCCGTGCTCGAAGGTGTGGGCCAGGATCTCGTCCTTCGAGAAGTAGCCGCTCATCAGCGGCAATCCCGACAGGGCCGCCGCTCCACAGAGGAACGTCAGGAAGGTGCGCGGCATCGCGGCCTTCAAGCCGCCCATCTTGCGCATGTCCTGCTCGTCGTGCATTCCGTGGATCACCGAGCCCGCGCCGAGGAACAGCAAGCCTTTGAAAAAGGCGTGGGTGACCAGGTGGAAGATCGCCGCGGCGAAAGCTCCCGAGCCCAGGGCCAGGAACATGTAGCCCAGCTGCGAGACGGTCGAGTAGGCGAGGACCTTCTTGATGTCGGTCTGCACCAGGGCCGTCGTCGCGCCGATGAAAGCCGTCAAGGCGCCGATGATCGCGATCACGAGCAGCACGTTGGGGCTCGCGGCGAACAGCGGATTGAGCCGCACGACGAGGTAGATGCCCGCGGTGACCATGGTCGCCGCGTGGATCAGCGCGGACACCGGCGTCGGACCCGCCATCGCGTCCGGCAGCCAGGTGAACAGGGGGAACTGCGCCGACTTGCCGCAGCAGCCGCCGAAGAGCAGCAGCGCCGCGAGGATCAGCTCCTTGGTGTGCTGGCCCGATTCGAGCATCGCGCCGACCGAGCCCGCGACGTCGGAGAGGTCGAGCGTGCCGAACAGATGGACCAGCAGGAACGAGCCGATCAGGAAGCTCGCATCGCCGATGCGGTTCATCACGAAGGCCTTCTGCGCCGCTTCCGCGGGCCAGCCCTTCGCGTACCAGAAGCCGATCAACAGGTAGGAGCACAGGCCGACACCTTCCCAGCCGATGAACAGGCCGAGCAGGCTCGAGCTCATGACCAGCATGAGCATCGCGAACACGAACAGATTCAAGAACGCGAAGAACTTCGCGTAGCCCGGATCGCCCTTCATGTAGCCGAGCGAGTAGACGTGGATCAGGAAGCCCACGCCGGTGATCACCAGGCACATGACGCTCGAGAGGTGGTCGAACACCATCGAGATGTCGACGCTGAAGCCGGTGACCTCGATCCAGTGCCAGGGCCGGCTCTCGATCACGGAGGCTGCTTCGCCCAGCGCGCGCAGGTCGAAGAAGCTCTTGACCGAGAGGGCGAAGGCCGCGGCCATCGCCGCGCAGGCGATCAGCGCCGCGAGATTCGCGGAGGCCTTGGGCGCAGCGGCTCCGTGGCCGCCGTGCCCGCCATGATCGTCGTGCGCAACTTCCGCCGCGCCATGGGCCGGCGCTGCGTGGCCCGCGGCCGCGCCGTGGTCCGCATGTCCATGGCCCGCAGACGCAGTCTTGCGCTCCAGGCTGAACAGATAGATCAATCCGCTGATCGCGCTTCCGGCAAGCGGCAGGGCCGGGATCAACCACAGGAGGTCGTTCATCGCTTTAGCCCTCCATTTCCTGCACGGAGTCGGCCTCGGTGGTCTGGCGCAGGCGGAACAGGGCGATGATCAGGGCCAGACCGACGGCGGCTTCGGCCGCGGCCACGGCGATGACGAAGATGGCGAAGACGGGTCCGACCAGATTGGGATGGTCGGGCGTCGAGTGCTGGCGGCTGGCGGCCAGGAAAGTCAGATTCGCGGCGTTGAGCATCAATTCGATGCACATCAGGACCACGATCACGTTGCGCCGGATCAGGAAGCCCAGCACGCCGATCGCGAAGAGCAGCGCGGCGAGGACCATCAGATGCTCGCTGGGGACGTTCATCGCTGCTCCTTCTCGCGTCCGCCGCGCTGGCGCTTGGCGAGCAGCACCACCGCGACCATCGTCGCGAGCAGCAGCATCGACATCGCTTCGAACGGCAGGCTGTAGCGGCCGAACAGCTCGGCGGAGAGCGGCACGAAGCCGTCGATGCCATCCGGTGTCGGGACCACGGGGTTCTGGCGCAGGGCCTTGGCCGAGGTGCTGATCAAGAGCGCCGCGCCGATCGCCACGGCGACCGCGGCGCCGATCTTCGCGCCGGTGCCGCGCAGGAGTCCCGGGCTCGCTTCCGAGCGCGCGTCGATCGCCGAGAGGTTGAGCAGCATGATCACGAACAGGAACAAGACCAGGATCGCGCCCGCGTAGACCAGGATCTGGGCCGCGAACATGAACTGGAAACCTGAGAGCAGGTAGACGCCCGACAGGCAGAAGAACGTGCCCAGGAGATTGAGCACGCTCATCATCGGACTCTTCACCAGGACCACGCCCAGCGCGAAGAGTACGGCCAGTGCGCTCAGCGCGTAGAAGAGGACTTCCGCCATCGGTTGTTGAGTCGGTAGACGTAGTCGATGCGCTTTTGCAGCGCGGCCTTGGGACGCTTGAGCTTGTGGATGTCGTAGACCAGCGCGGCGCGCGTGTAGTCGGCGAGCTCCAGCTCGTCGGACATGTAGATCGCGTCCTTCGGGCAGGCCTCTTCGCAAAAGCCGCACAGGATGCAGCGCAGCATGTCGATGTCGAAGCGCACCGGCTCGCGCTCGATCGTGCGGTCGGTCTCGCCGCCGTCGATCGTGATCGCGTAGGCCGGGCAGGCGATCTCGCACATGCCGCAGGACACGCAGGCGATGTTGCCGTCCTCCTTGACCACCAGGCGCGGCTGGCCGCGCGTGACCTCGGTCTTCGGCAGCGGCTCCTCGGGATACTGGCGCGTGATCTTCTTCTCGAAGATCTTGCGGAACGTGATCGAGAGCCCGCGCGCGATGGCGGGCAGGTAGAGCTTCTCGGCGAACGAGAGCTGCTTGCGCTGGACGATCACCATAGGTCGACTCCCCAGGACACGGCCGCGCCGGTCAGGAACAGATTGGCGAGGGCCAGGGGCAGGAAGACTTTCCAGCCCAGGTGCATCAGCTGGTCGAAGCGGAAGCGCGGCAGGGTCCAGCGCACCCACAGGTACAGGAACAGGAAGGCCGCGGACTTCAAAAGGAAAGCGGCGATGCCGACGAACCAGGGCGCGTCCTCCCAGAACGGCACGGAGTAGCCGCCGAAGAACAGGGTCGTCGACAAGCAGGCCATCACGATCATCGCGCAGTATTCGCCGAGGAAGAACAGGGCGAAGCGCATCGACGAGTACTCGGTGTGGAAGCCGCCGACCAGCTCGGGCTCGCACTCGGCGAAGTCGAAGGGATGTCGGTTGGTCTCAGCGAAAGCCGCGACCACGAAGAGCAGGAATGCCAGCGGCTGGCTGAACACGTTCCACTCGCCGATCGTCTTCTGGGTCTCGACGACGGCGCGCAGATTCAGCGAGCCGGAGACCGCGACCACGGCCAGGATCACCAGGATCAAGGTCAGCTCGTAGCTGATCATCTGCGCCGACGCGCGCAGACCGCCGAGCAGCGAGAACTTCGAGTTCGAAGCCCAGCCGCCGAGGATCACGCCGTAGATCGACAAGCCGCCGATCGCCAGGAGGAACATCAATCCGATGTTGAGGTCGGTGATCGAGAAGTTCGGGTAGTTCCCCATGAACTCGAAGGGGATCGCGGGCCCGAAAGGGATCACGCCGATCACGAGCATCGCCGGGATCGCCGCGATCAAGGGCGCGCAGCGGAACAGCCACTTGTTGGCGCCGTCCGGCATCATCTCCTCTTTGAAGATGAACTTGATCAGGTCGGCGATCGGCTGCAGCAGACCCCAAGGCCCGACGCGGTTGGGCCCGATGCGGTACTGCATCCAGGCCGAGACCTTGCGCTCGGCGAGGGTCATGCCGGCGGCCGTGCCGAGCAAGCCGCCGTAGATCAGGTTGCACTTGAGGAAGACAACCAGGAAATCGCGCAGCATCGGATTCATCGGCTGCTGGCTCCGCTGGTGGCGAGCAGCGAGGTCAACGAGGCGAGCGTGCGCGTCAGCGGCTCGATACCCAGCGGCACGGGGCGCGCCATGCTGAGCTTGCCGACGTGGCCGTCGACGTTGACCCAGTGACCGATCTTCTCGACCTGCTCGGGAATCCCGACGCAGACCATCGCGGCGGCGCCTTCGAGGGCGTGGGTGTCGAAGGTGACGATGCGCGTCGCGGTCATCGTGGCGAGCATCGCGCGATCGCACAGCTCGATCACGCGCTCGCCGGCGAGCACGGAGACGCTGGCTCCCGCGATCCGCGCACGGGCGTCGGCGACCGACACGGCTTCGAAGCCGAGCTCCGCCAGGCCGCGGCGGTTCGGGCAGGGATCGCCGGTGTTCAACAAGGAGTCCTGCAGACCGCTCGGCGGCGGCGACACGAAGGCCGGCGTGGCGCCGAGGCTCTTGCACAGGGCCCCGAAGGCCTTGCCCTCTTCGACGGTCATGAACGGCGAGGCCAGGCACACCGCGCCGCTGTGGGCGAGCAGGGTTTCCGCGGCCTGAGCCAGGGCTTCGTCCACGCTGCAGATCCGCAGCAGGTCCTCGACGCGCCTCGCGGCGGGGACCACGCGCTCGATCGCATTGTGCCGCTCGGAGGAGAATCGGCCGGTGTCGCACATCCACCATTGATTGACGGCGGGCTCGTAGCGCGGGCGGAAACGCTTGACGTCCTTGCCGCGCAGCACCTCGACCGTGATCGCGCAGCCACGGCTGCACTCGCCACAGGTCGAGAGGGTCTTCTTCAAGTTCCAGACGCGCGCCTGGAAGCGGAACTGCTTCAACGTCAGCGCTCCGACCGGGCAGACGTCGGCGAGGTTGCCCTGGTAGTTGCCCGAGAGCGGCCGGTCCATGAACGTCGCGATCACCGAGCGCGATCCGAGGTCCGCGACGGCGAGCTGCGGCGTCTTCGGAATCTCCTCCATGAAGCGAACGCAGCGCGAGCAGAGGATGCAGCGCTCCTCGTCGAGCACGATCACGTCGCCGAGGCTCTTGCGCTTGTCGAGCTTGCGCCGCGGCTCGTTCGAGCGGCCCTCGCCCTGGCCTTCGGCGAAAGCGTAATCCTGCAAGTCGCACTCGCCCGCCTTGTCGCAGATCGGGCAGTCGAGCGGGTGGTTCTTCAGCAGGAACTCGAGGCACTCGCGGCGCACCTCGTGGGCCTTGGGCGACTCGGTGTCGACCACCATGCCCTCGACCACCGGCGTGCGGCAGGCGACGACCACGCGACCGGGCGCGGTGCCTTGCTGCACCTCGACCTGGCAGATGCGGCAGGATCCCACCGGCGTCAGACCCGGGTGGTAGCAGTACATCGGCACGTCCGCGCCGTTCTCGTGGCAGGCCTGGATCAGCGGCTTCTTCGGGTCGGCCTCGACCACGCGTCCGTTGATGGTGATTTTCGTCACGGGTCAGTGGGCTCCAGCGAAAGAAGGTCGCTTCACTCCGGCGGGCAGGAAGGGACAGCAGCCCTTGGCGACGTGGTCCTCGAACTCACCGCGGTAGTGCGCGACCGCCGCGAGGGTCGGAATCGCGGCCGCGTCGGACAACGCGCAGATCGTCTTGCCCGGCGCCATGCCGCGCGAGAGGGTGACCAGCATGTCGATGTCCTCGCGCTTGCCCTGACCGATCTCGATGCGGTGGAAGATCTGGTGCAGCCACTGCGTGCCTTCGCGGCACTGGCTGCACTGGCCGCAGCTCTCGTGCTCGTAGAAGCGCGCGATGATCTCGTGGGCGCGCACCATGCAGGTGTCCTCGTCCATCACGATCATCGCCGCGGTGCCGAGCATCGAGCCCGTCGCCTTGATCGCGTCGTGCTCCATCGGCGTATCGATGAACGAAGCGGGCAGGACGCCCGTCGAAGATCCGCCGGGCAGGAAGCCCTTGAGCTTCTTGTGCTTCCACATGCCGCCGCAGACGTCGTCGAGGATCTCGCGGCAGGTGACGCCGAAGGGCAGCTCGTACACGCCGGGGCGGTTGACATGACCCGACACGCCGACCAGCAGATTGCCAGTCGAGGTCTTCGTGCCCATCGATTTGAACCACTCGGCGCCGCGCAGCACGATGAACGGCGCGTTGAACACCGTCTCGACGTTGTTGACCGTCGTCGGCTGGCCCCACAGGCCGAACATCGCCGGGAAGGGTGGCTTGGGACGCGGGTGGCCGCGCTTGCCCTCCAGCGATTCCATCAAGCCGGTCTCTTCGCCGCAGATGTAGGCGCCCGCGCCCTTGTGCATCCAGACTTCGCAGGAGAAGTCGCTGCCCAGGATCTTCTTGCCGACCAGGCCCGCCTTGCGCGCGTCCTCGACGGCGGCCGCGACGCGGTTGTAAGGAGCGCGGTATTCGCCGCGCACGTAGATGTAGATCGCTTGCGCGCGGATCGCGTAGGCGGCGACCAGGCAGCCCTCGAGGAATCCGTGGGGATCCATCTCCATCAGGACGCGGTCCTTGCAGGTCCCGGGCTCCGATTCGTCGGCGTTGAGCGCGAGGTAGCGCGGGCGCGTGTCCTTCGCCGGATCGGGCATGAAGCCCCACTTCATGCCGGTCGGGAAGCCCGCGCCGCCGCGGCCGCGCAAGCCGGAGTCCTTGACGACCTGGATGATCTGCGCCGGCGTGATGCCTTCCTTCAGGACCTTGCGCAGGGCTTCGTAGGCGCCGTGCTTCGTCGCCACCGCGAAGGTGTGAGCGTCGGGGAGCTTCGCGCGGTCGAGCAGATAGGTCGGGTATTGGCTCATCGCTCGCTCACTTCACGCTGCCCAGGATCTTCACGACTTTCTCCGGCGTCAGGTCCTCGTGGTAGACGCCGTCGAGGTCGAACATCGGAGCGTTGGCGCAGGCTCCCTGGCACTCCACCGTCGCGACCGTGAAGCGGCCGTCGGCCGAGGTGTGGTGCGGCTGGGCTCCGGTGATCTCGCACACCTGCGCGAGGAGATCGTCGGCGCCGCGCAGGGCGCAGGAGATGTTGTGGCACACCGAGACCACGTGCTTGCCCGGCGGGCGCATGCGGAACATCGGGTAGAAGCTCGCCACGCCGTAGACCTCGACCGGCTCGAGTCCGAGGAAAGCGGCGCAATCCTCCATGGTCTGCGGCGAGATCCAGCCGCCGAGCTCTTCCTGACAGCGGTGCAGCGCCGGAATCAGCGCGGCTTGCTTGTGCGGATAGTGCGTCAGGAGCTCGTTGAACTCCGCCACGAGTCTTGCCGGCAATGCCATCAGCGATCGACCTCACCCATGACGAAATCGAGGCTGCCGATGATGGCAACCATGTCGGACAACAAGCGGCCCTTGCCGAGCAGGGGAATTCCTTGCACGTTCATCAAGCCCGGCGCGCGGATGTGGCAGCGCAGCGGATTGGACGTGCCGTCGGAGCAGACGTAGAAACCCAGCTCGCCCTTGGACGACTCGACCGCGTGGTAGGCCTCGCCCTTGGGCAGGCGCAGGTCGGTGACCACCTTGAACTGGAAGATCAGCTCTTCCATCGAGCGGTGCACTTCGGCTTTCGGCGGGAGCACGTAGCGGCGGTCCTCGGCGAGCACTTCGGCGCCGCGCGTCTTCTTCAATCGGTCCAGCGCCTGTTTGGCGATGCGGCAGGACTGGCGCATCTCTTCCATGCGCACCAGGTAGCGATCGAAGCAATCGCCGATCGTCCCGACCGGAACGTCGAACTCGTACGTTTCATAGCCGCAGTAAGGCTGCTGCTTGCGCAGATCCCAGTCGAAGCCCGAGCCGCGCAGATTCGGGCCGGTCAAGGACCAGGCCATCGCGTCTTCCTTCGAGAGCACGCCGACGTCGCGGTTGCGGCCGTACCAGATCCGGTTGCCGGTCAAAAGTCTTTCCAGCACCTGCAACTTCTCGGGGAAGTCGTCGAGGAACTTCTCCAGCATCACCTCGACGTTCTCCTCGACGTCCGCGTACACGCCGCCGAAGCGCACGTACGTGTTGTTCATGCGGTGGCCGGTGTACGCGTCGAGAATCGAGTAGATCAGCTCGCGCTGCTCGAAGGCGTAGAAGAAATTGGTGACCGCGCCGAGGTCGATCGAGGTCGTGCCGATGTAGATCAAGTGCGCCGCGATGCGCGAGATCTCCATCAACAGCACGCGGATCACCTGCCCGCGCTCGGGGACAGCGATGCCCGCGAGCTTCTCGCAAGCCAGGGCGTAGGCGATGTTGTTGAGCAGCGGCTGGACGTAGTCGAGCCGGTCGGTGTGCGGGAAGAAGCGGTGCCAGCCCAGGGTCTCGCAGGTCTTCTCCTTGCCGCGGTGCAGGAAACCGACGTCGGGATCGATGAAATCCATCGTCTCGCCGTCGAGGCGCACGACCAGTCGCAACACGCCGTGGGTCGCGGGGTGCTGCGGCCCCATGTTGACCATCATCGGCTCGCCCTGGACCGGGTCGTCCTGGTCGACGGCCGGCATGGTGCGCGAGTATTCGTAGACCTGCGTCTTGCTCATGTCGCGGCGTTCCAGTCCTTGCGGCGCTGCTTGTCCCAGGTGCGGTAGAGCTTGTCGGGCTCGATCCCCTGGTGGGGGAAGTCCTTGCGCAGCGGGAAATGCTCGTATTCCTGCGGCATCAACAGGCGGCGCAGGTCGGGATGGCCCTCGAAGAGGATCCCGAACATGTCGTAGCACTCGCGCTCCGAGAAGGAGGTCCCCGGCCAGAGGTCGGTGATCGTCGCGACGCGCGGTTCCTCCTCGCTCAAGCGCGTGTGCACGCGCACGCGGTCGTTGTTCGCGTACGACAGGAACTGGTAGCTCATCTCGAAACGCGGCGTCGCCGGATAGTGATCGACCGCGGTCACGAAGGTGTTGGTCTCGAAGCCTGCGCGCTCTTTCAAGCGCTTGCAGACTTCGTGCAGGTCCAGGCGAGCGACCTCGAGCGTCGTCATCCCGTCGCGCGGCTGGACGAATTGATGGGCGACGCCCTCGAGCGCCGTCACGATGCGCACCTGGGTCGTGGTCACGGCGTGGTCTCGCTCGGATGCGATTCCGGATCGTGGGCGTGCCGGTCGTTGACGCTCTTGTGCACGCCCTGGTTGGGCTGGAACACGACGTTGCCCGTTCCGGTGTCCGGCGTGTCGGGCGGGCCGTGGAGGATGCGGCCGACCGGATCCTCGCGCGCGATTTTCTGCTGCAGCTTGATGATCGCGTCGATCACCGCGTCCGGCCGCGGCGGGCAGCCGGGCACGTAGATGTCGACCGGCAGGATCGAATCGACGCCCTGCACCACGGCGTAGCTGTCGTACATGCCGCCCGACGAGGAGCAGACGCCCATCGCGATCACCCACTTGGGATCGGGCATCTGGTCGTAGATGGTCCGCACCGCGGTCGCCATCTTCCAGGTCAAGGTCCCGGCGACCACGAGCAGGTCGCACTGGCGCGGCGAGAAGCGCGCGGCCTCGGCGCCGAAGCGCGCCAGGTCGAACTTGGGGCCAATCATGGCCATCAATTCGATCCCGCAGCAGGACAGGCCCAGCGGCATCGGCCACAGGGAATTCTTGCGTCCCCAGTTGATGAGGAAATCGGCGCGCGTGGCCAGGAAACCGAGCTCGCCCGCGCCTTCGACCGGTGTCAGCGATCCCAATTCAGTCCTCCCTTGCGCCAGACGAAGGCCAGCCCGACGCCGAGAACCACTGCGAACAGCGCGATTTCCGCGAAGACGATCTTGCCCAATCCCAGCGCGTAGAACTCCTTGGCGGTCACGGCCCAGGGGATCAGGAAGATCGACTCGACGTCGAACAGGATGAAGAGCACGGCGACCAGATAGAAGTGGATCGAGAGCCGCACCCGCGCGCTGCCGAAAGGCTCCATCCCGCACTCGTAGGCAGCCTGCTTGGCCACGCCGCGGCGGCCGCCGCCGAGCACGTCCGACAGCACGATGTTGACGACCGCGAACCCGATGATCAGCACCAGGAGCAGCAAGAGCGGCGCGTAGTCGATGAGCATGGGGTCGGGGCTGGGAGGGGCTCGCGGCGCCTGCGAAACTCGCTCGGCGGGGGAGAGCGCCGCGGCGCCCTCGTCCCGCGTGCCTCGATCGGTGGCCGGAACCTGGCGGAACGCCGAGGATGGGGGATCCGGACACCCGACCGGGAGTTCGCACGCCCTTGGGTCTGGTGGGCGAGAAGTCTAGCGACCCGAGCGGCGCGCTCCAAGCAATCCGACACCACCAAGCTGGCCGGATTTCTAAGGATCGATCTGCACGAACTGGCCGCCGGATTCGAGGGCGAGCGCCTCCAGGGTGCCGTCGCCGCTGTTTCCGATCTGGACGCAGTCGAATCGCAGGCAAGCGGACTCCCGCACGGCGCGCATCAGCGGGCTGACCCAGGCGGCTCCCTCGGCCGTGCCCCCGTCGCAGAGCACGATCACCGTGTCGGCCTCAAGCTTCTTCAGGTCGGGCAGGCCGGTTCTCGGATCGAGCTCGAGGACGCCGGTCACCGCCGGGCGCAGCATGGTCCCGCCCTGGGGTGGAGCATTCCGCGCCCACTCGAGCGCCGAGGAGATCATCGCCGGCCTGGCCGGCTTGAGGCAGGTGCTCCAGGCATGGGGGGCGTCGGAGAAGAGCACCAGATTGAAATGGGTGCGCGGCCCCAGTTGCTGGAGGAACATGGCCAGCTGCCGCAGGGCCTCGGTGTAGCGCGAAGCGCGGTCGGTGCCGAAGGGCCCGGCCATCGAGCCGGAGCGATCGATCACGAACACCACGCGATCCGTCCAGGGGTGCAGGCCGAAGAAGGCCGCCTGAGTCTGCGCCTCGGATTCCTGACCGGCGGCCTTCGGGTCCGCGGCCGTGGGATTGGCTCGCTGGACTTTCCACCAGTAGGTCCAGCGCTCCGGCGCCAAGCCCAGATGCTTCTTCGAGCGCAGCTCGAGCTCCTCGACCAGCAGGGCCTCGACGCGCCGCGAGGAAGCTCCGCCCAATCCGCGCTCGTGCCACAGGGACAGAGCCTCGATCAGCTGCGGAACGGCCAGCTCATTGCTCAGGACGCGCATCAGCGGGATGCGGCGCACGGCTTCGCGCCAGTCGGGCGACACCGAGGACCTGGCCAGGGCCGAGGCCACTTCCATCGCCGCCGAGCTGTCGCCAGGCAGGGAACGCTCGGCAAAATGCCGCAGCAGCGGCTCGGTCTAAAGGAATGCGGGCTCGCGCAGGGCGCGCAGGGTCAAGCGAGCGAGATAGCGATCGACGGTCTCGGATTTCCAGCCGCTGAGCGCGCAGACCGAGGCTTCGCGCAAGCCGCGCTCCGCAACCGTGCTCGAGGTGAACAGGGCGAGCAGGGTCGGCTCCCAGTGCCGGCCGATCAGGGCCTCGGCAACCGCGATGCGCCGGGCCAGCGGCTGGTCCTTCGCCGCGGCGAGGACCGTGGTCGCGAGGAAGTACGCGCGGCCCTGCCCCGAAGGCGCATCGAGGGCGCTGCGCAACACGACGCGCGCCTGGCTGCGCACATTCGATTCGCGCTCGTTGGCGACGTAGCTGCCCTCGGCCATTCCCGCTTCGCTTCCGGCTCCAGCGATCGAGGCCAGGTCGCAAAGCAGCACCAGCGCGTCGTTCTCGAACTCATCGGTGGACGCCAGGCGCTTGCGGAGCGCGGCGAGCGCGGGTCCCAGCGAGGCGTCCGAATCCGGATTGAGATTGGCTCCCAGCCGGTGATAGTCATTGGTCCAGCGCGCGAGGGCCGCCAGCGGATCCACCGCGGCCGAGGGACGCGCGACCTGCGCCGCGGAGGCGGGTGGGGCGATGCCCGCGGCCAGCGCGAGAATTGCGCAGCCCAGGGCGCGAGCCACCAGAATTCCGGCGCGCTGGAAAGCCGCACTTCTCCCCATGAAATCAGTCTAGACGCGGCGACCCCGCAGGGGACAGGCGCTCACGGACGTTCGGAAAGGACCTTGGTCAGGACGCGGGCGATCAATTGATGGCCGAGGAGGTTGATGTGCCAGTCGGTGTTCCAGTAGGCCGACTTGGGAGCTGCCCGGAAGGTCGGACGCAGGTCGACGTTCTCGATGCCGAGGTCGGAAAGCCTGGCCAGGAGCTGATCGGCCATTTCATCGGTGCTGCCCAGGGCCTTGGGCCCCACCTTGAGCGCTGCCAGGAGCGGCTTGAGACGCACCTCGGGCTTGTCGGGCTCCACGTCCTGCCAGGGGGGCAGGTACATGACAATCAAGCGGATCCCGCGTTCGCGGCACAGGGCCTGGATCTGGACGAAGACGTCGCCGGCAGCCTGGACCGCGACCGCCTTCTGATCGGGGTTGGCGTCGAAGTACTTCACCGAGATCATCGCCTGGGCCAGGGCCGGCTTTCGCACCCGGACCGCGGCATTGATCTCGTCCTCGTACTTGGCCGCTCCAGGCGGGCGCTTGCCCTTGTTGAAATAGAAGTGCCACGGGGTGAGCACCTCCTCGAAATCATTGCCGCCGTAGATGTTGACGACGAAGACGTCGGGCTTGAGATCCAGATTGCGCTCGAGGACTCCCAGGTAATTGAAAAACGAATGGGTGCCCTTGCCAGCGTTGAGCACCTCGATCGAGCTGGGATCGAAGGACTGGCCGTGCGCTTTTGCCTGGATTTCCGCGCGCGTGCGCAGCCAGGCTTCGGTCAGGTTGGCGAAGGACTCGGGGTTGTTGCACACGCCATCCGTGTGCGAATCGCCTGACACAAGGACTCGCAGCGCCGGCTTCGAGGGCAGCGGATCGGTGTCCTCGCGCATCGACAGCGAATTGGTGTCGAAGTGGATGATCTTCGCCGGATGCTCGGGGAACACCACGGTGAAATGGATGTTGGGCTTCCAGAGCTTGCCGCAGTAGGGATCGAACTTCTCGTTGTCGCCGGGAACGAATAGATAGCTGGCCTGCCTTTCAGTCCAAGGCGGATACCTCGGGATGCGCATGGCCTCGCCCGCGTGCAGGGCCGGAGGCGTCGCCGTGGCCCAATCGGGGCCCGGTTTCCAGGCCGGCATGGCCCCGGCGGCCTTGAGCACCACCGTATCGCCGTCCCCCGAGGCCCGGCGCGTCAATGCCAGGAGCAGGAGCACGAAAAAGGCCGCAATGCCGAACAGAACCCACGGCAGACGGCCCAGACCTGGTTTGACGATGGTGTACACGGAGGCATGCCCAGGGACATGGGCATTGGGGAAGCCTATCCGAGAGCGCGGGGCCGCGCCCAGCCTCTCAAAACGCAAACAAGCGCGAGTCGTCGGGAGTCTCCACCCGGGCGAAGCCGCGCGCGCGCAGGGTCAGGGCCAGCGGATCGCGCTGCTCGTTCTCACCGTGCACCAGGAACAGGCACGCGGCCCGGGCGGCGTGGGGCGTGAGGGCGGCGAGCAGGCCCTCGCGGTCGGCGTGAGCGGAAAATCCCATCAAGGCGCTGATCGTCGCGCGCACCGAGAAGCGCCGCCCGAGCATGTTCACTTCGCGCACTCCATCCAGCAGCTTGCGTCCGAGCGTGCCGCGCGCCTGGTAGCCGACGATCAGGATCTCGCAGTCTTCTCGCGACACGTTCCACGCGACGTGGTGGACGATGCGGCCGCTCTCGAGCATCCCCGACGCCGAGAGGATCACCAGCGGGCGCGGATCGCGGTTGAGCGCCTTGGATTCGTCGACGCTCGCGGTGAACGCGAGACGCTTGCCCAGCAGGCTGCCGGCTTTCAGCAGCGCGAGCTCGCTCGCGGTTTCCTCGTCGAAGTACTCGGGGTGGCGCACGACGATCTCGGTCGCGGCGGTCGCGAGCGGACTGTCGACCACGACGGCGACGCTGCCGACCTCGTGAGTGCGGAAGATCCGGGCCAGGGTGTACAGCAGATTCTGGGCGCGGCCCACCGCGAAAACGGGCACCAGCAGGCGTCCACGTCCGCGCCGCGCGAGCCGCTCGACGGCTTCGCCGAGCTTGCGCTCGGTGTCCTCGAAGGGCGGGTGCGAACGATCGCCGTAGGTGCTCTCCGATAGGAACACGTCCGCTTCGCACAGCGGCTCGGGATCGCGCAGCACGGGTTGACCGGGGCGGCCGTAATCGCCGGTGAAGACCAGGCGCTGGACTCGCGTCCCTTCCGTGATCTCCGCTTCGATCCAGGCCGAGCCGAGGATGTGGCCGGCGTCGTGGAACCGCACCCGGATGCCGGGCGAGACGTCGAACCACTCCAGATAATGGTGCTGCTCGAACAGGCGCATCGAGGCCACCACGTCTTCCTCGAGGTACAGGGGCAGGAGCTCGTGCTCCGGCAGGTGCGCCTTGCCGATGGACGGCGGTTCCTCCGCGTCGTCGGCCGGGAGCGGCAGTCGCCGCAGGCTGCGCAGGCGCTCCTTGGCGCGCAGGCGGTTGAGCAGCTCCGCATCCTTGATCTGGATGTGCGCCGAAT
Source organism: Planctomycetota bacterium (assembly GCA_035490315.1). GTDB lineage: Bacteria > Planctomycetota > UBA1135 > UBA1135 > JADJQU01. Next base: position 41,465 of record DATHET010000034.1, on the reverse strand, counting down.
CGCGCAGCAGGACGTCGCACAGGTCGCGCGTCCCGTGGGTCGCGTGCACCGCGCCGCGAAAACCCTCGCGGACCAGCATCGGCAGCTTTCCGGAGTGGTCGACGTGGGCGTGCGACTGGACCAGGGCGTCGATGCTCTGGGGGCTGAAGGCGAATTCGCGGTTGCGGCGATAGGACTCCCCCCGCCGGCCCTGGTAGAGGCCGCAATCCAGCAGGACGCGCGCCCCGTTCGCGCTGAGCAGGTGGCAGGACCCGGTCGTGTCCCCGGTGGCCCCGAAGAATCGCAATTCCATCCTCTCGACCTCCGCTCCCTGTGCCTATCCTGTGGACTCGAGCGCACAAGTTAGCGGTAATCACCGGCCCGGCAGTGAACTTTGCCGGTGATTATCATCCGTCCCAAGCGCTCACCGCACCTCCCGCGCGGATCTTCAGGCAGGCTCGCTCTCCATGATCATGAAAAAACAGCTGCGCAACTCGTTCCGTTCCGGTCTGGCCCTGTCGCTCTCACTCCTGTTCGGAGCGGCGCTCCCAGGCTGCAACGGAAGCGGGAGCGACGGAGTGACCACCTTCGCACCCAAGGGCACCCTGCGCGCGACGGCGGCCGCGTCGCCGGTCGTCGTCTCGGGCAAGCTGATGGTGTACCTCGCCTCCGAGGCCCTCAGCGGCGTGGGCGGCACGAACTTCAACCTCGCGAACGGTGACGCGGACACCAGCGACGATTGCGCCGTGGTCGTCGACATGGTCGGCGGCACCGAGACCGAGCTCGACGTGGCGACCCTCGCCGCCTCGATCGTCGGCAACGACGTCTTCCTGATCGTCTCCGAGGCCGCGGACAGCAAGGACTGGAACGTCGACGCGGACACCACGGACACGGTGCTGCTGCACTTCTCGGCCGCGGCGCCCCTGGCCTTCGTCTCCACGATCGCGACGGGCACCCACTCCTGGGCCGTCGCCGGCGGAAGACAGTACTTCGTGCGCGACAGCCTGGCAGGTCTCGTCAACGGCGACAGCACCCTCGCCTTCGTGACCAGCGCCGCGCCGACCACTCCGGTCACCGTGTTGCAGAGCGATGTCGCGAACACGCTCGACGTGCGCGTGCTCACCGTCGACGAGGGTCTGATCTTTCTGACCGCCGACGAGACCATCGAAGGCCGCGACCTGAACGGCGACGCGGATTCGAGCGATCCCTTCGTGCTCGCCCTGCTCGACGGGACGGACGTCGCTGGCGTGGTCCAGGACGTCGGCCTGTCCGTGAAGGACGCGTTGACGCCCGTGCGCGCGCGCGCAACCGTCGCCGGCGACTGGGTGGTCGGATTCCTGGTCAACGAAGCGACCCAGTCGAACTTCGCCACCGGCCTGAACGATCCCGTGGGCCTGGCCTTCAGCAATGCGTGGAGGCCGAACAGTCCGGCCGCGGGTTGCGGACTGACCTACGCCGACACCGACCAGCTCGATCAGGTCCTGCACATCCTGAGCTACGCCCTGTGGTCGGCCGCGCCCCTGGTCAATCCGCCGGAAAACACCGGCATTCCCGGCGGAGATCGCGTGCTCGCCACGGCGACCGCGGTCGCGACCCTGGCCAAGGAATCCGACGACGGCGGCTGCGACCTCAACAACGACGGCGACCTGCTCGACGAGATCCTGCGCTGGTCGCTGGTCGCGAATCCGGACCTGCCGTTCGGCAACTCCGCCCAGCTCAACGCCGTGCAGGTCGCCATCCCCGGCGGCGCCAAGGGCGTCAGCGATCTCGCGAGCAAGTGGATCTGCGTGGTCAGCGAGAGCGGCGACAACACCGATTTCGACGGCGGCGGCCTGACCCACGACCTGGTCGCATGGCTCAATCCGAACGCGGGCACGCCGGTCTGGGTCTTCGACCACAATCCGGCCTCGGGCGGAGTCCAGCCCGCCGGCGCCTCGGCGTTGAGCGACCGACCGGAGCGCGACCGTCTGCTGGTCGCCTTCCAGGAGTCGGTGATCAACCAGGACATCAACGGCGACGCCGACGTGCTCGACAGCTCGCCGACCGCCGCGCGCTTCGACCCTTCGAACGCGAACGATTTCGACTTCCCGGGTCCGGCGGTCGCGACGGTGGCGAACAATCCTGGGATCGTGATCGCCAACGGATTCATGATCTACCGCGTCGACGAAGCGGCCGACAACCGCGACTGGAACGGCGACACGGTCAAGAACGACATCGTGATTTTCCGCACGAGCCTGACCACGAATTTCTCGGCGCTGGTCGGCTCTGGCGTGAGGTCCACGGCGAGCAATCTCGGCGGGCCGAGCGTGATCAGCACCGGTACCCTGGGCGCGGCTTTCATCGCGGATGAGTCGATGGCAGCCTTCGATCTCAACGGCGACGGACGCGCCGACGGCTTCGTCGTCACCTGGTTCCGGATCGGCTGATGGGAGTCAGGTGAATTCGTCCGGAGTCGTGATGGGCCTCCGCGAGCCGCGAAAGCTGCGCGCGGAGGCCCATCAAGACTCCGGACGAATTCACCCGACTCCGTACCGTCACTCCGCTCCGGCCCAGTGGGCCTTCACTCCCGCTTCGCGCGGCGGCGGTGTCTGCATCCCCTCGAGAAACATGCGCGCCCGCGCTTCAGAGCGCAGCGCGCGTTGAGTCGGGGTGAGCAGCATCGCGCGCTGGCGCGTGGTCAGCGCGCGCGTCTGCGCTTCCTTGCCGCAGGTGTCGACGTGGGCCAGCTTCGTGACTCCGCCCGGTGAAAGTGCGAGCACGATCCGTGCCACCGCCGCGTCGCGGAACATGTCGAGGAATCCGCGGCTCAATTTGACTTGCGGCAAGGGGTGGATGAGCGCCATGCCATCGCGCCAGCGCCGCCGCTCGCTGACCAGCAGCACGTGGTTGAAGATGATCTTGTTCGTGCCCATCGACAGGGCCTTGCGCAGCACGGTGCGATTGACGAGCTCGTCCAGCTCGGTCAATCCCGGCTCGTCCTTCAAGCGCGTCACGACGTCCCAGCGCTCGTCGTCGACGAACCGATCGGCATTCATCTCCCAATAAAGATGGCCGAGTCCGCGACCGCGCGCGTAGCGGGCGAGGTGGTAGGGGACGAAGTGGTTGTGGGCGATCGTGTCGGCCGCGAGGTGCGCGAGGTAGCCGAGGCAGAAGGCCTCCTGCGCCGGCGATTCCGACAGGGCGCGCATCTCGTCGACGATCGTCCAGCGGTGGCAGTGGTTGTAGTGCCCGCCGAAGGCCTTGAAATTGATCAGGTCGGCCGCGATGTTGCCGTACTGCCAGGCGGAGCGCTCGGCGCTGATCAAGGCGCTCACTTTCGGCGGCAACAATTCCTTGCGCCGCCGCCAGACGCGCGCTTCGAACTCCAGGTGGTTCCCCGGACCCCAGCCTGCGCAACTCACGAAAAGGAGCAAGGCCAGGATTGCGAACGACAGCATGGGCTCTTCCTAGGTCTCCCGGGCAGCGCTGGCAAGCCTCGGCGAAGGAGCTATCGGCCTGCGCCGGCGCTCAGCTCAACCAGCTCACCAGGCCCAGCATGCGCTGCCGGGCGGGACTGATCGTCTCGCTCTGCCCAGGGCCTTCGAGCGCGTAAGCCGTGTCGAGACCGCGCTGGCGCGCCAGCTTCATCGACCGCGCGACGACTCGCATCCAGGCGAGCTGGGGATGCCAGGAAACCTTGGCGTACTCCATGTATTGCTCGAACGAGGCGCGCAGTCCGCGCGCTCCGCGCAGGCCGAAATGAACCCGGGCCCAGTGCTCGAAGGCCAGGGTCTTGCCGCGCAAGGCGTGCAGCGGCGGCCGCACTCCGTCGAGGTCGAGCAGCACCCAGTCGCGGCTGTTCCAGACGAAGTTCCGCAGATGGAAGTCGCCGTGGAAGATCCGCCGTCTGTGCATGTCGGCCAGGAACCTCGGAAAGGCCGCCACCGCCGGTCCGCCGGCTTCCCAGAGGTTGTCGAGGAACTCGCCCTCGACGAACTCGAAGGCCAGCAGGCTCTCCTTGCTGGCCCGCTCGAGCACCAGCAGGGGCCGCGGGGTCGGAACGGGCGCCAGGGAGAAGTGCAGGTCGGCGTTGCGCCGCGCCTTCGACCGGCGCAGCGGGCTCGTCGAGCGCGGAGGGAAATACTTGATCGCGTAGGGGCCGCTACGCCAGACGCGGCCGGGCTTGAGCTCGACGTCGTCCGGGGTCGGCCCCTTGTCGAACCAGGCGAGGGAACGCTCCACGAACGCCGGCTCGAGCTCGGCGAAAGCTGTCGCTCGTACCTGCCCCATCCAGATGGATCGCGGCTTCATGGGACTGGATTGGTCTTCGGGTAGGACGCCCTGGGGGGTGGAGCCGATCACGCGACGGTAATCTAAGCGCGGCCTGGGACCTCAGGGAATGGCGGCCGCCGGAAGATTCCGAGCGCTGGAGCCCCAGCGTATTCCTGAAAGTCGAGAAAACCGTCCATGGAAGCAGGTAGACCGCGGGACGTGGGCTCGGATCAGCCGCCGGCCTGGGCGTCGTAGATCGCTTCGAGGCGCTGCGCCTGGGTGGACAGGCAGTATTCGCTCCCGATGTGAGCCCGGCCAGCTCGGCCGAAGCGGCGCCAGGATTGCGGAGCTCCAGCCACGGCGAGCAGCGCGCGGGTCGCGCCCTCGAGGTCCTGCTCGTCGAACAGCTCGCCGGAAACACCCGCCGGCGCGACTTCCGGGATGTCGCAGTGGCGTGAAGCGACGATCGGCATGCCGGTCGCGGACATGTCGCTGATCGACACCGGAGCTCCGCCCTCGGCGTCACCGTTCTTCGCGTGCTGGCTGGGCGCGAAGAAGACGTGGTAGTCGTACAGCGACTTGCGGTAGGCGGCGTAGGGCCGCGGCGGAGGGAAATCGACGATGTCGCCCACGTTCTCGGCGCGCACCAGCTCGTGCAGCGCGGCCAGCCGATCCAGCTCCGGTTTCGAGCTGGCGATGATCATCAAGGACAGGCGCAGGTTCGGCATCTCGCGCCGCGCCCGTGCGATCACGCGCACCGCGAACTCGTGACCCTTCTTTTCCACCGCGCGTCCCGAGGCGAGCACGCGCACCAGGCCGTCCGAGGCGGGCACGCGATCGGCGCAGACAGTTCCTTCGAGCTTCACGCCCAGGTGCTGCACGCGCACTTTCTCCGGCGGGCAACCCATCGAGATCACCTTGGCGCGCATCGCCTCGCCTTCGACGAGGAACAGCTTTCCGCGCACGAAGAGTTCCGCGTAGCGCGCGAGCCAGACCGGGCTCCGCGAGTTCTTCCAGATGTCCGCGCCATAGAACGACGTGACGTGCGGGACGGCGCAGGCGGCGGCGAGCGGAAGATCGGTCCAGCCCTGGCTGGCGAAGTGCGAGTGCAAGATTCTCGCCTCCATAGTCTCGATCGCACGGCGCATGAAAGGGAAGACGCCGCGCGAGACGCGCCGGCCCAGGCGTTCGCGCAATTGTGCGAGCAGCGACAGCTCGGTCAGCGAAAAGACGGGATCCAGCGGATATTCGGCCTGATTCTCGCGCCGTTTGCAGACCACGATCGGCTGCCATTCGCGCAGACTCTCGAGCTGCGAGTAGACCCAGCTTCCCGTGCTGAACAGGAATGGATTGACCGAGTGCGCGACGACCTTGGCCATGCGCGCAGAGGGTAGTGCTCGCGCCCCGCGCGTGCCAGGAGACTAGACTCCCGCCATGCCGGAGAGCCGCCCAGGTCCGTGGACGATCTGCCACGTCGATGCCGAGCGCAAGTTCTCCGGCGGCGAAGTGCAGGTGTTCCTGTTGATGCAGGGTCTGCGCGCGGCGGGGCACCGCTCGATCCTGATCGCGCCGCCGGGCTCGGAGTCCTGCGCTCGCGCGCGCCGCGATGGATTCGAAGTGCGCGAGGTCGCGCTGCGCTCCGATCTAGATTTTCTGTCGGTCATCCAGTTGACGGTGATCCTGCGCGAGCTGAACCCCGACCTCGTTCATTTGCACACAGGGCGCGCCGCCTGGCTGGGCGGTCTCGCGGCACGCCAGGCCCTGGTGCCGGCGATCGTCACGCGCCGCATGGATCGCCGCGTGCGCCGCGGCTGGCGCACGCGACTGGTCTACGGGCGCTTGACGCGCGCGGTGGCGGCGATTTCCGACAGCGTCGCGCACGGGCTGATCGAGGGCGGCGTGGCGCAGAGCCGCATCGTCGTGATCCACAGCTCGATCGATCCCGCCGCCCATCGGCCCGAGCGCTCGCGCGCCGAAGTGCGCTCGGAGCTCGGCGTCGGTGTCGACGAGCCGGTCGTCCTGATGGTGGGCTCGCTCGTGCTGCGCAAGGGTCATGGGGTGCTCTTCGACGCCCTCGCGAGGCTCGCGAAGCACGGGCTCCAGCCGTCGGTGTGGCTCGCGGGGGAAGGCTCGGAGCGTGCCGAGCTCGAGCGCCAGGCCGCAGCCCTTGCGCCCGGACAGGTGAGATTCCTCGGCCAGCGCCGCGACGTCGCCGACCTGCTGGCGGCCGCCGACATTTTTGCCATGCCCTCGCTGCACGAAGGCCTGGGCGTCGCGGCGCTCGAAGCCCTGCAGGCGGGTTGCGCGGTGGTCGCAAGTCGCGTCGGAGGCCTCGCGGAAGTCGTCGAGGACGGCGTCAGCGGCCTGCTCGTTCCGCCCGCGGATCCCGCGAGCCTCGCCGAGGCCGTCGAAAAGCTGATCCGCGATCCAGGCTTGCGCGCGCGCCTCGCCGAAGCCGGCCGCGCGCGCATCCATGCTCGCTATCGCGCGAGCGCGATGGTCGCGGGCTACGAAGCTCTGTATCGTCGCGTGCTCGCCGAGGGAGCCTTGCACCCCAGCCGATGAGCGACACAGCGCGGGACCTGCCGAAGATTTCGGCCTGCATCATTTCCCTGAACGAAGCGGACCGCATCGGCGATTGCCTGCGCTCGGTGTCCTGGTGCGACGAGGTCGTGGTCGTCGATTGCCACTCGAAGGACCGCACGCGGGAGATCGCCGCCGAGATGGGCGCGCGCGTGATCGAGCGCGACTGGCCCGGACATGTCGCGCAGAAGGAGTTCGCGATCCGCCAGGCCAGCCACGACTGGGTCTTCTGCATCGACTGCGACGAGCGCGTGTCGGAGGAGCTGCAAGTCGAGATCGCCGAGCTGCGCAAGCGCGGCTTCCCGGACAAGGCCGGCTGGCGCTTTCCGCGCTGCACCCAGTACCTGGGCCGCTGGATCCGCCACGGCAACTGGTACCCCGACCGCCAGCTGCGCCTGTTCGACCGCCGCCGCGGAAAATGGGGCGGCAACAACCCGCACGACCGCGTCCAGCTCGACAGCCGCCCCGGTGAATTGCGCGGCGATCTCTGGCACCTGCCGTATCGCTCGATCTCCGAGCATCTGCGCACGATCGACAACTACACGACGATCATGGCCGAGGGTCTGCACGCGCGCGGCCGCAAAGCAGGCGTCTCCGATCTGTGGATCCGGCCGGCCGCTCGCTTCGTCAATTCCTACGTGCTGCGCCTGGGCTTCCTCGAAGGCTGGCGCGGCTTCCTGATCGCTTGCCTCGCGGCGCAGTACGTGCGCCTGAAATGGGCCAAGCTCCTGATCCTCCAGGACCGCAACCGGTAGGAGTTGGCTGGCGCGCACGATGGCGCGGAGATGCAAGCTGCTCGCTCGCACTTCGCGCAGCGCGGGCCTAGGCATGAATTTGGATGGCGGGAACATGACGATTCCGGTGGGGCAATCCTCGTCCTGCGCGAACCTGCGTCTAGGACGGCGGTGCGCCAACTGGCCGCGCCAGGCAGGCGTACCATGCGCGCATGTCCCCGGCGCTCAACTGCCCGTTGTGCACCGGGCCCATCGTTCGCCCAGCTGTGCAGACTGCGAGCGAGCCGGACCAGCGCCGCGCGCAATGCGACAGGGACGGATGCGGCTGGCGCGGACACGTCTGGCAGTGCCGGTCCTACAACCTGGTCGATCCAGGCGACCTGGAGCAGCGGCCCTGCCCCAGTTGCGGCTTCTGCTGCCTCGAGTACATCAAGCTGGAGCCGAACTCTTGGAACAAGGTCTCGATCGCCAGGTGCTCGCAATGCGGCTGGTGGGCGGCTGTCCGGCGGACCTGAGCCGCAAGTGAGCGCCTGCGCTAGGCTGGCGGTGTGGCCACCGAAGAGGAGGAGTTCAACTGGATCGGCGAGCTGCGCAGCTACTTGATCTGGACCGTGGCCGCGCTCGCTGTGGTCGCCGTGCTGTACTGGTTCTTCGGACGCGTCACGTATCTGGTGACCCACATCTCCTGACCCGGACCAACCACCTCCATTCTTTACAGTCCCCGGTGTAGCGCACCGGCACCGTCCCAGGCTGCCGGGTCGGAATGTAAGAAATGGCGGTGGAATACCGGGTACCGGGCGAGACCGCGGGGGGCGGCTCGTGTTCGACTGGGATGGTTGTCGATCGGTTGGAGCGAGGGCGCTCCGCATGGGTCCCGCTTCTGGAGTCTTTCGTTCGATGAGAATCCTGCTCCTTTCGGCCATTTCCTTGCTTCTCGTCGCGCGTGCCAGCGCGGGGGACATCGTCTGGGAACAATCGCTCGAGGAGGGCCTGGCCAAGGCCAAGGCCGAGAACAAGCCGCTGTTCCTGGCGGTCAACATGGACGGCGAGCGCGCGAACGAGCTATTGGCGACGAAGACCTACCACGAGAAGAGTCTGGTCGAGCTCACCAGCCGCACGGTCAACGTGCTGGCCTGCGCGCAGGAGCACGCGAGCGCCGGCAAGCCCTGTCCGCGCTTCGAGGGGCTGCAGTGCATCGACCACCGCCGCACGGACAACGAGTCGCGCGAGAAGATCCTCAAGGCCGATTCCCAGGGCAACGTGATCGCGCCGCAGCACGTATGGCTTTCACCGGAAGGCAAGGTGCTGCTGTCGGTGCCCTACGCGGTCACGCTCGACGAGCTCACCTGGTGCATGGTCAGCGCGATCGCGGAAGTCGATCCCGCGACGACGCTCAAGCTGCCGCCGAGCGCGCGCTCGCCGCGCCGCCTGGTCAACGGCGCGGTCTTCGATCCCGGCACGAACGCTGGGGGACTCGCCGATCGGCCGCCGACGCGCCAGGAGGCGCTCGACATCATCAAGGAGATGAAGAAGAGCTGGTTCGCGCTCGAGAAGGGCGAGGACGCGCGCCGCCTCTTGATGTCGGATGAACCGGAAGTGCTGGAATTCGTGCAGCAGCAATTGCGCGGCAGCGTCGGCTCGTTCCTGGGCGGGGGAGCAGGCGGCGCGGGCGGCAAGGGTGGCGGCGGCGGCGGTGGTGCCGGAGGCGCTGGCGGCCGCGGCGGCAATGGCGGCGGCCGCTTCCACGCGATGATCCTGCACCAGATCGGGATCGTCTCGCCCTCGGGTTACTGGGAGCTGGTCAGCGAATCCCTCGGCAATTCCGACCGCGAAGTGCGCGCGGAAGCCGCCGTCGCGCTCGAGCAACTGGCGGTGCCCGAATCCCTGCGCGCCTTGAACGCCGCGCTGCAGAAAGAAGACGACGTCTCGATCAAGAAAGACATCCTGCGCGCGATCGGCAGCGCCGGCGCGAACGACGCGAAGACGCGCGCGGCCTTGATCAAGCGCGCGAAGAGCGACAAGGAAGACGTGCTGCGCTGGAACTCGACCGTCGCCCTGGGATTCGCGACGATCGACCCCGAGGTGGTCGCTTTCCTCCAGGCCTGCCTCGCGGGCAAGGATCCGCGCGCGAGGACCGCGGCCGCCTGCGCGCTGGGGCTTTCGCGCGACAAGCAATTCATCCCCTTCCTCAAGGCCCAGGCCGCCGAGCTTCCGGAGGACGCGAATCCCGCCGACAAGCAGGCCGCCGGCGCGATCGGTTCCGCCCTGGCGGTGCTCAACGGCGCGCCCTTCCGCGAGATCGAGCCGCCGATCCAGAAGATCTGCGCCGACACGATCGACCGCGAGCGCTGGTTCCCTTCGCGCAAGCCGCAATAGCGATCAGCGGGCGCCGCCGCCGAGCTCGCTGACCGAGGTCAAGCCCTCGCGCTGGCAGGTGCGCACCAGCTCCTTGAGCACCCGGCGCACCAGGAAAGGTCCTTCGTAGATCAGCCCGGTGTAGAGCTGGATCAGGTGAGCGCCCGCGCGCAGACGCTCGATCGCATCCTGCGGCGTCAGGATCCCGCCGACGCCGATGATCGGCAGCTTTCCATGGGTGCGGCCCGCGAGCAGCCGCGTCATCGCCAGGGCGCGGGCGTTCAGCGGCGCGCCGCTGGTCCCGCCGGGGAGGGACTGCGCCCGCTCCGGCAAGCCGCTGCGATCGGTGGTCGTGTTGGTCGCGATCACCCCGTCGATCGCCGCCGCGCTCATCGCCTCGAGCATGGTGTCGACCTCGGCCTCCGACAGATCGGGCGCGATCTTGACCAGCAGCGGCACGCGGTGGGCCTGGGCATCGCGAGTCTTCGTCACGGCGCGTAGCAGGTCCTCGAGCGCGCCGCGGTCCTGGAGCTGCCGCAGCCCCGGCGTGTTCGGGCTGGAGATGTTGATCGCGATGTAATCGGCGCGCGCGGCGACGCGCCGGATCAGCTCGCAGTAGTCGTCGGCGGCGCGCTCCAGCGGCGTGTCCTTGTTCTTGCCGATGTTGACGCCGATCACGCAGCGGCCGCGCGGCTCGAAACGCTGGGCGAGCAGATCGCCCACGCCCTCGTTAGGGAAGCCCATCGAGTTGACCAGGGCGCGCTCGTCGAGGAAGCGGTGCACGCGCGGCCGCTGGTTGCCGGGCTGGGGGCGCACGGTCACGGTTCCGATCTCGAGGTGTCCCAGTCCGAGGGCGGACAGGCCGGCGATCGCGCGACCGCCTTTGTCGTAGCCCGCGGCGAGGCCGACGGGATTCTTGAACTTCAGCCCGAAGGCCGAGACCTCGAGCCGCGTGGACTCGACGCGCGCGAGGGCCGCGAGCACCGCGCGCGCGGGCGGGAAGCGACCGACGGATCTCGCCAGCGCGAGGGCGCGCCGGTGCGCTTCCTCGGCCTCGAGTCGAAACAGCAGCGCTCGGACCAGCGAATACACGTGCGCGGCGATTCTGTTGTCTGTGCGAGCCCCAAGGAAGCGCGCTCGCCGATTCCGGGTGGATCGCGAAAGCGCTCACGTGCCGCGTTGGAGTCGTCGGCGATGCTGCGTAGACTCCTGATCCGATGCAGCCGCGGCGAGCCCTTCCTGGTTTCTCCCGCGCCGCGCTGCTTTTTGCCGCGCTGGCCGCTGGCTGCGGGCGCGCTTCCGAGAAAGTGGGCGCCTTGGAGCGCGAGCGCTCGCTCGCCGGCGCCGTCCAGGTGCACGTGCGGGTCCCCGATGCGGCGACGGCGGCTCTGGCGCGCGCGTCGATCGCGCGGCATTCGCCCGCCGATCGCGAATTCAAGGTGACACTCCAGTCAGAGAGCGCCGGTCGCATCGGCATGGACCCGAAGATCTGGATCGGCACGCCGCAGGCAGTCGGCGCGGAGCTCGCGCTGGAGCGCCTGGGAGTGTCTCGCGCCGCGGAGGGCTTCCGATTCCTCTCCCAGGATTTCATCGGCCGCTGCGATGGGGTGATCGCCACCGTGGCCGACCCCGAGCGTCCCGCCGCGGTGCTCGAGATCGTGGTCTGCAACGATCCTGCCCAGGCGCTGCGCTGGATCCGCGACTGGACTCCGACGGCACGCCTGGGTTGGCAGCTCTTCCAGGCGGGCGCGATCCGCCGCGAGGGCTCGATCGGAAGGTTCGGCGAGGCGATTGCGGAGGGCTCGATCGACGTGCACGTGCTGGAGCTCGACGCCGAACGGGACGCGCGCAGCGGCGAGTCGATCGACTACGACTGGATCGCGTCGCCGCTCTTCGATCCCGAGCGCGAAGCGAGCTGGCTCGCCGGGCTCGACCAGGCCGCGAACGCGGTGCGCGAGCGCTTGAACTCGATCACGTCCCTCGGATCCCAGTGGCGTCTGCCGCTGCGCATCCACGACCGGCCGGAAGCCCTGGCGCGCATCTGCCGGGCCCGCGGCTTCTCGCACCTGCGGCCGCTCGAGAACCACGACGAGCTGTCGCTGGTCCACGCTCCCGGCGGCGCCGACAATGGCGCCTTCGAGCTCGCGCGCGCCCTGGGCTTGGTCAGCGCCGGCGAGCCGCGCGCTGCCTGGCTGCTCGACGCGGTCGCCGCGGCGAGCGCGCCGAAGTGGTTCGGCCGCTCGCGCGAGAGTTGGCTCGCCCACCTGTGGACCGGCGATCTCGTTCCCGAGGTCGCAAGTCTGGTCGCCGAAGACAGCGGGCTGTCGCCGCTGCTCGCTGCTCCCATGCGCGGCGCCCTGCTGCAGCTCTGCGAAGAAACCAGCGGCGCGGACTTCGCTGCCAAGAGCTGGAACTCGCCGCCGGAGTCGATCGCGCTGCCCAGCGACCTGGAATTCCGCGGGTTCCTCTCGCGCACGATCGCGTCGGAGCTCGAGTCCGCTCGCGCCGCGCGGATCGAGCGGCGCGCGGCATCGCTCGCGCGCACGGCGCGCCTCGGCGCCTGCCTGGTCGCCGCGCCGCCGGTGTTCGACGTATTCGCCGGAGGCTTCGGCTCGGCCGGCTGCGAAACCAGCCTGGCTCAGCTCGCCAAGCTCGGCTCCAGCGCGGTCGCCCTGTCCTGGTGCAGCGCTCTGGAAGCCTGCGAGCCGCGCAAGTTCGGCGAGGGTCCGCTGGTCTGGACCCAGGCCGACGACGCGGCGCTGTATTTCACGATCCTCGCTGCGCAGCGCTCGAACTTGAGCGTCGTGCTCCTGCCCCAGCTCGTCGCGACCGAGAACGGCGGCTGGGCGGGGCAGGTGATGCTGACCACGCCGCAATCGCGCCGCGCCTTGTTCACCGCCTGGCGTGCGTTCGTGACGCACACGGGCTTGCTCGCCGAGCTCGCCGGAGTCGATGTGCTTTCGATCGGAACCGAAGCTCCCGACACCGCGGTGACGCGCGAGTCCGAGCGCAATCGCCGCACCTCCGAGGATCTCGCCAGCCTGCGCACGGATTGGACTTTCCTGATCGGCTCGGGCCGCAGCGCTTTCGCCGGCGGCTTGACTTACGCGTCGCGCTGGGACGGCGAGGCGCAAGGCATCGAGTTCTGGAAGGAGCTCGATTTCCTGGGCCAGAATGTCTTCGTTCCTTACAACGCGGCAGCGGGAGCGCCCGCCGCGAATCCCAAGGAGCAGGTCCAGCAGCTGGCCTTCTCCTTCGCGCACCTGGACGGCCTTGCCAAGCAGAACGGAGTGCGCGCCTTGATCACGGGAATCGGCATCAGCTCGACCGAGGAAGGCTGGCGACAGCCCGCGCGCCCGCTCGGTGCGGAGAATCTCAACGCGCAGCTGCGCTTCTACGACGCGGTGACGCGCGCGCTGAAGGTCACCCGGAGACAGGAGCTCGCGCCAGCCGGCTTGTTCACCTGGTGCTGGTGGACCGATCCGGCGAGCGGAGGTCCGATCGATCGCGGTTTCACGCCGCAGCACAAGCCGGCCGAAGAAGCGTTCGGCCGCCTCCTGCAAGGGAAATGAAGGCCGGAATCCGAGGTCGCGGCGCGAAATCGCCGAAAGACGCCGCCGTGGCTCGCGCGAGCTGCGCGACCGCAGCCGATTCGCCCTCGGTGCTGGCCGGAGTCGGCCCGGTGCGCGCGGCGGCCTTGCTCAAGCTCGGCATTTCGACGCTGCGCGACCTGGTCTTGTTCGCGCCGCGGCAGGTCGAGCCCTTCCCCGCCGCGCAAGCGATCGCATCCCTCGGCGGAGCCGCGGCTTCGGCGGCGGTGCGCGTCGGCGGCCGGGTCGCGAAGCGCAGCTTCTCGCGCTTCGGTCGGCGCTCGCTCTTGCGCGTCACCCTCGACGACGGCACGGGCCGCATCGACATCCTGTTCTTCAACCAGGCCTGGTTGCGCGAGCGTTTCCAGGTCGGCGAAGCGATCGAGGTCCTCGGCCGGGCGGTCGACGCCGGCGCGCGCGCGCTGACCTGCTCCAAGCTCGGCACGCTCGCGGATCCATTGCCCGCGGCCGGCGAGCTGGTCGCCGAATACCCCTCGGTCGACGGCCTGTCCCAAGCCTTCCTCGGCGATCTCTGTCGCCGCGCCGCGCTGGCGGTCGGCGGGAGCCTGGACGATCCCTTGCCCGCCGCCTGGCTGGAGCAGCAGGGCTTGCCGACGCTCGCGGATTGCGCGCGCGGATTGCATTCGCCGCGCGACCCGGACGAGTTCCGCCACGCCGCTCGCCGCGCGGCGCTCGAGCGCGCGCTCACGCTGCAGTCGCGGATCCAGAGCCGGCGGGCATCCAATGCGCTGCGGCGCGCGGCTTCGATCCGCTGCAGCGACGCCGAGGAGCGCGCGCTCCTCGCCCGCTTTCCCTTCGTGTTCACCGCGGGCCAGCTGCGGGTCGCCGCGGAACTGCGCGACGACCTGGCGCGGCGCGTGCCGATGCGCCGGCTGTTGCAAGGCGACGTGGGCTCGGGCAAGACCGCGCTCGGTGTCTACGCCTGCCTCCTGTGCGCGGCGAGCGGCTTCCAGGCAGCCTTCATGGCGCCGACCGAGCTCTTGGCCGAGCAGCATTACCTGGGACTGCGCGAGCTGTGCGCCGCGGCGGGACTGGCCACGGAGCTTTTGACCGGCTCGCTCGGCGCGTCCGAGCGACGCGAAGCCCAGGCGCGGATCGCGGAAGGCCGCGCGGATATCATTTTCGGCACCCACGCCCTGTTCTCCGAGTCGGTGAGCTTCAAGAGACTAGGCCTCGCCGTGATCGACGAGCAGCACCGCTTCGGCGTGGAGCAGCGCCAGCGCCTGGCGGGCAAGGGCCTGGACGTGCACCTGCTCCTGATGACCGCGACGCCGATCCCGCGCACCCTGGCCTTGACGGTGTACGGCGATCTCGATCTGTCGGTGCTGCGCGAAAAACCGCCCGGCCGCGGGCCGCTCGACACGCGCTGGGTGCGCAAGGAGCACAAGAGCGAGGCGGTCGCGCGCATGGCCGCCGCGCTCGAAGCCGGCGAGCGTCTCTACTGGGTCGTGCCGCGCATCGGCGAGGCCTGGGACGACGAGCTCGAAGGCGACTCGGCTTCCGAGCTCTCGGCCGAGAAGCGCTTCGCGCGGGTGTCGCGCTCCAGCCTCGGGAAATTCGGCGTCGAGCTGGTGCACGGGCGCCTCTCCGCGCCCGAGCGCGCCGCGCGTCTCGAGCGATTCCGCCGCGGCGAAGTGCGCGTGCTGGTCGCGACCACGGTGATCGAGGTCGGCGTCGACGTGCCGGAAGCCACGGTCATGGTGATCGAGGGCGCCGATAGGCTCGGGCTCGCGCAGCTGCACCAGCTGCGAGGTCGCGTCGGCCGCAGCCCGCGCGCCAGCACCTGCTTCCTCTACGGCAGCCCCAAGGCCGCCGAGCGCCTCTTGCGCCTCGAGCAGGAGAGCGACGGCTTCAAGATCGCCGAGGCCGACCTTTTGCTGCGCGGGATGGGGGAGCTGTGCGGCCTGCGCCAGGCTGGAGCTTCCGACCTCGCCGCCGATCCCTGGCCTTCCGCGGAAGTGCCGCTCGGACTGGCGCGCGCCCTGCTCACCCTGAATCCCAGCCTGTGCGCGCAGTACCTTGGCGCGCCCGCGAGCTTCGACGCCTGATCCCAGACCCTTGCCACGCAGGACCCCGTGCACGAATTCTTCACCACCGCCAATCTCGTCGCGCTCTTGACCTTGACGTCGCTCGAGATCGTGCTCGGGATCGACAACATCGTCTTCCTTTCGATCATCACCGGGAAGCTGCCGGTGGAGAAGCGCGCCAAGGCGCGCACGGTCGGCCTGGCGATGGCGATGCTGATGCGCATCGCCTTGCTGCTCGCGATCACCTGGGTGATGAGCTTGACGAACACGCTGTTCACGCTGATCCACCACGATTTCTCGGGCAAGGACCTGATCCTGTTCTTCGGCGGCCTGTTCCTGGTCGCGAAGGCGACGCACGAGATCCACGAGCGCATGGAAGGGGAGAAGCCCGAGGGCGAGGGCGGGCGCGCGGCGCCGAGCTTCATGAGCGTGATCATCCAGATCACCGTGCTCGACATCGTGTTCTCGCTCGACTCGGTGATCACCGCGGTCGGCATGGCGAAGCACGTCGAGACCATGATCGCCGCCGTGGTGATCGCCGTCATGGTCATGATGGCATTCTCGGGCAAGGTCTCCTCGTTCATCGAGCGCCATCCGACGCTGAAGATGCTCGCCCTGTCCTTCCTGATCCTGATCGGCGTGATGCTGATCGCCGAGGCCGTCGGCCAGCACGTCGACAAGGGCTACATCTACTTCGCGATGGCCTTCGCGCTAGGCGTCGAGATGCTGAACATCCGCCTGCACATCAAGAAGCGCGAGCACCATTTGTAGTGGATCGATACGGAGTCAGAGTACGGAGTCAGGTGAATTCGTCCGGAGTCGTGCGGCTCGTCTTGCCCGCGCGCAGCGCAGGCAAGACGAGCCGCACGACTCCGGACGAATTCACCTGACTCCGTACTGTCAATTGAGCGGCGACCAGCGCCTGCCGTCATTGCCCTTGGCGCCTTGAGCAGGCAGCGCCGCACTCATGTCCCCCGACTTCCGCGCGTTGCAAGCCGCATCGAACGACGGAGCGCGAGCTTCACCGCTGTACGCACCATCCGCATTGAGCGTCGAGAGCAGATCGCCATCCTGATTCATGAAGTACGCGCGGGCACCGGACTTCCCGGCTTCGATCGGCCACGCGTACACGCTCCACAGGACCTCGCAGTTGTCGTGGTCAGGCATCTCGCCGTCTTTCGCGGCGCCGCCTCCGCCGGCCTCCGCAATCCCGGGCACCTTGCCGCCGGTCCCGCGCCCCGGCAGGTAGATGCGGAACACGTAACCCGAGTGCAGCAGACTGCCCGCGCTCGAAATCTTCCCGAAGGACGAGCTGAGCAAGGCCGGCTCCAGGGCTTCGCGCTTGCTTCCCTTCGCGGCGCGGCAGGGAACCGCGCCGGCCATCTCGGCGAGATAGCCGTACTCGCCGGTGGAGTCGCCGTCCGTGTCGATCACGCCCGCGGCTTGGAGCTGCGCTTGTGCGGACCACAGCTCGCGCAGCGTGTGCAGCACGCGCGCCTCGTTGCCGCTCATGTTGGCTCGGCGCATCAGAGTGCGGCTGACGACGACGCGCTCGGAATCGGGCTCTGCGTTCATGGCGAGATCGGCCTCCGTCGCGGGACCGAGCTCGACGGGCGCATGGTCCTCGTCATCGGCGAGATCGAGGGCGGACCAGACCTGACCGTCGTTGGACCGGGCACCAGGCACGGCCGGCGCAGACATGTCGCCGGGCGATTGCGCGAAGAACGCGGCGTCGAAGGAGGGAGCTTTGTCCTCTCCGCTGTACATGCCGTCTGTGTTCGCCATCACCAGCAGGTCGCCCTCCTGGTTGAGGAAGAAAGCCCGCGCGCCCGTGGCCTGGGCTTCCATCGGCCAGGCGTAGACGGCGTAGAAAATCTCACAGTTGTCCCCGTCGGGCTTGGGAGCGCCGCGAGCGCAGCCGCCGCCGGGGGATTCGGGGATCCCGGGCGTCTTCTTGTTCGCCGTCGCACCGGGCAGGAACATGCGGAAGACGTAGCCGCTGCGCAGCACGTTGCCCGACCTCGTGACCTCGCCGAACACCGCGCTGAGCACCGGCGGTTCCATGGGGTAGCTCCTGGCGCCGGAAGCCGCGCGGCAGGGCACGCTTCCGGAAAGCTCGCCGAAGTATGCGTATTCACCCGCTCCGTCGCGGTCGGTGTCGATGACCCCGGAGGTTTCAGCCATGGCCTGAGCGGACGCGATGCTGCGCAGCGTGGTGATCGCCGCGGCTTCGTTCGCCGCATTCCTGGCCTGCAGGAGATCCTTGCGGCTGACGAACACCCAATCCGATTCGGTATCCGGTGCTTTGTGAGCTGCGACCGGCTTCGGAGGTCCTACGACCGCGGCGGTCTCCTCCTGCTCCTCCTCGCCGAACGTTGCTGGCATCTCCGCGGTCTTCTCCGCGGGCTTGAACTCGGGGCGATTGGAGGCCTTGGTCTCGGCGGCATCCGCCGACTCGGAAGGTTCGGCCGCGGTCGCCTCAGCGGGCTTAGGAACTTCCGGAGCGACCTGGGTGCGCGAGCCCTTGCCGCCAGGTTTCGTTTCTGTCGGCAGTCCCGACTCAGGACCGCGTTTGAGAACCAGGCCCAAACCGGCGGCGCCGAGAGCAAGGACTGCGAGAACGATGATGGTGTAGTGCCGTCTGGGCATGGGACTCCCTCGAATGATCGAACGGGGGCTGAAAACGCGATGGGGCGTTATCGACCGGACTACGGAGTCAGGTGAATTCGTCCGGAGTCGTGGGCCTTGGCCCCGCCTGCGCTGCGCGCATGCGGGGCCAAGGCCCACGACTCCGGACGAATTCACCTGACTCCGTACGTGAACGATACGGGGACGATCAGCGAACGATGTCCTGCCTGCCCGCGACCACGTCGCGCAAGAACGCTTCGTTGTAGATCGCAAATTCCTGCATGCGTTTCACGGCGGCGTCCGCCTCGCGAATCAGCTCCGGAGCGCTCGCCGCATCGATGCGCACCGGCGCGTCGCCGCGTGGATCGAGCGCGAGGTCGACGCGCCAGCGCGCGTCCGACTCCAGATCCCAGATCCACTTCCGCTGACCATCGATCAAGGCCCGCGTCCGCTCCGTCCCGTAGGACTGCAGGAACACCGTGCGCTCGCGCGGGCCGAAGAGCAGCGACTCACCGCTGAGCGGCAGACCCACGGGCGCGAGTCCGAGCAGATCGAGGATCGTCGGCAGGATGTCGACCTGCCGCGCGCGGCCGAGTTGAAGTCCCGAAAGGTCGACGCCCGGCGCGAAGAACACGAGCGGCACCTCGTGAGCATTCTGTCGCAGCGAAGAATGCCGCGGCGAGAATCTGCCGCCCTTGAAATCCTCGCCGTGGTCAGCGGTGATCACGAACAACGTGTTGTCGTAGATCCCGCGCCGCTTGTAATCCAGGAGCACCTCGCCGATCACCTGGTCGGTGTAGCGCACCGCGCGCGCATGGCGCTCCTCCTCGCTGCCCTTCATCTGCCCCGGGTACTGATACGGGTAGTGCGAGGACATCGTGTAGTAGGTCGCGAAGAAAGGCTGGCGCTGCGCGAGCTGCGCGTGATCCCACAGGAACATCAAGCGATCGTCGCGCGAGGTCGGCCCGGATTCCAAAAACTCCACGCCGCGTGCTTTCGCGATCGCCTGCAGATCGAGGAAGGCGCAAAGATCCTGGAAGCCGAGCTTCTGGAACATCGTGCGCTGGCCCTGGTAGTACAGATGCTGCGGCGTGACGCAGACCGTGAAATAGCCCTGCGAGGCGAGGGAGCGCGGAAGCCCGCTCATCGCCTCCATCTCGCACTCGAGGACTTCCATGGTCTGGGCCGCGAACACGCCGCTCAACAGGCCGAACGTCGCCTTCGACGAGTTCGCGAATTGCGCGTAGCAATCGGTTTCCACGCCGCCCTGCTCGAGCAGCCCCGCGAGCAGCGGTGTCGCGTCCGACTTGTTCGAGCCCAATGAAGTTTGCTCGCGCCCCAGGCTCTCGATCACGTACAGGACCACGTTGCGGCCGCGGCAGGAAGCGAGCGAAGGGTTCGCCGTGTGCGCAAAGCTCGCTGCGCTCGAGCGCACGATCGGCTCCTCGCTGGTGCGCGTCTCGACGTGGTCGTAGCCGACCACCGGCTTGTCGATCGGCAGGATCGAGGCCAGCACGAAGTTGCGGTGCAGGCCGTAGGGCTGTGCGGGAACCAGGAACACGCACAAAGCGAGCGGGACGAGCAGGATCCTCGCCACGAGCCGCAAGCGCAGCGCCCTCTCGATCCGTCCCAGCAGATCCGCGATCCAGCGCAGGCCCACGATCCACGGCGAGCAGAAAGCAACGAGGAGCGCGGCGAAAGATCCCAGCGCGAGCATCCAATACGTGCCGCCGGTGAACACGGTGTAGTCCGGTCCGATGGTGCGCGCTTCGTCGAGCGCGTAGCGCATCCATTGCCACGACAGCGGGTGCAGGAAGCGCACTTTCATGCGCGCGTCGACGAGCTGGAACAGGCACAGCAGGAAAACGAGCGCGATGGTGACTGCAAGCCCCGTCCGCCCGCGCTTGGAGAGGAACATCTCCCAACCGACGAAGAGCAGCGCGAACACGAACAGGTCCTGGGGAAAAGCCTGCAAGTACTGCCAGCTCGACCACGTCTCCTGGATGCGGAAATTGCCGCTCGCCAGGCTGTAGGACTTCCATCCGACCAGGAGCACCAGCAGGGTGAACAATCCCGCGCGCCCACTCGCCATGGTGCGCGACGGGGAGCTGTCGCGAGCATTCATCGGCGCTGCCATCCTATGGATGTCGACCGCGGAGAGCCGAACCATGATGTCAGATTCCTGGAGCGCCCGACTGTGCTGACCGATTGACTCTGGAACCGAGCGCATCAGAGGACACCATGCGCATTGCCCACCGAGAGGTATCCATGATAGAGGGGAGCGATGATTGGCGACGACGGCGAAGGATCCTACAGACGACTACGCGAAGAATTTATCATCGGCCTTTATGCCGACGACGAACTGGCTGCGACACTTGTCCTGAAGGGAGGCAACGCCCTGAATGTGGTCCACCACATCGGGCAGCGCACGTCGTTTGACATCGACTGCTCACTGTCTGAGGCGGTGCCGAACATCGAGCTCTTGGGCACGCGCATTTTCGACGCTCTTCGCGCGCGGCTGGCTCCCTTAGGCCTCGCGGTTTTTGACACCAAGTTCGGCCCGCGACCGCACAACGCCAACGAGCTCGGCCGATCCAGGTTGGGGCGGGTACGCCGCCGAGTTCAAGCTGGCCAACATCGAAAACCTCGCAGCAGCTGGAGAGAATCTCGACAAGGTCCGGCGGTCAGCGCGAACGATCAATCCCAACCAGCAATCGTCGCGGGTGTTCGAGATTCAACTGAGTAAGAACGAGTACTGCGCCAGCATCGAGGAAAAGCTTGTGGGCGGGTTTACGGTGCGAGTCTACACGCCTCAGGCCATCGCCGCAGAAAAGCTCCGCGCCATCTGTCAACAGATTCCAGGAGGACGACGTAAGAAACGAACACCTCGCGCGCGAGACTTCTACGATATCCACGCGCTCGCCTCAGGCTCATGTGGATCTAGGAAGGCCCGAGAACTTGGAGCTGATCCGCAAGATGTTCGAGATCAAGAGCGTGCAGCTTCGACTGCTTGCCGAGATCGCCGACCACCGCGAGTTTCACCGCGCGGAATCGCCGAAGGTGATGGATGCCGTTGGTGGCGGAACACTGATGGGCTACGACTTCTATTTCGATTTCGTCCTGGAGCAAGTCCGCCACCTAGAGCCCCTCTGGAAAGTAGACTCGCCATGAAGGATCCAAGATCGGGTTGTGCATCTTGTGGGCAAGGTAAAAGTTCACCTCGAGGCCCATCTTTCGAAATGGAGTGAGGGCTTCTTGCGCGACGCCAGCGCGTTCAAGGTAGAACCCCACGGCTTGATGGTACGGGTAGATGTAGTCAAGGTTTCTTAGCGTCGCCTGCAGTTTTTGAAGTGAGACGCGGCCAACAGCTCCCGAGTACGCTTTGGCAACTTCGTGAACCCCACCCGCGTATGCAGGCCGGACTGTGATGTCCACGAGCGTTCGTTCGAGATCGGTTGCTTTGAGACTTTCTTTGGCGGGTCCAACGGCGTCCATCACCCCATAGTTTCCCGTCTGCTTGCCACTGAGGAAGACGTAGCGATACTCATTCCAGGCAAAGATTGTCTTGGATGCTCGCTGTTCGCTCTTGAAGGCGTAATCGATTGTTTCCTGAGTAGGGGCCACTGTGGGCTTCGGTTTCGGCGTCTGCTCTTCGTTGAGGTAGAAGCTCTTGGGGATCTGATCTGTCAACCCATGAAAGAACATAGCGGAGGCGTGCGATAGATAGGCTTTGGGCCGGAGCGACTTGGCGAGGGCATACGGTTGTGGCTCGCCCCACGAGTAGCGGATGTCATTGCGCCCGGTGGGGGAGCGAAGTACGACAGATCGCAGTTCGCCATTGATCTGCAAGAACTCCGTGAACGCGCGTCCGCTGATGCGAGATGCGACCCGCCACTCCACACGGTGCGCGTCCAGGAGACGGACGAGTTCTTGAGTCGTGTAGACCCGAGGTCCCAGTTCCCGCATCGTGGCGAGGACTGCGCGTTTGGCTAGTGTTAGGCTCGATAGAACAGGCATGGCGTCGTCCCTATTAGTATATATACTATCAGGGACTGCGCATCAAGCCGGAGCCGAACGTCGTAGGTGGCCGCCATAAAGGCAGTTACGAGAAATGGGGAGCATTCGAGACGTCGATACTAATAGTATATATACTATTATCACCTGCGCCTCATTCCCAGTCCCCAGGCCACGACGACTCGGCAGCTCACTCGAGTCGCTAAGGTCGCCTGCCTCGGCGAGCTTCTCGAACTCGCCCAAGACGTCCGCGTACTTCCGCGACATGAACTTCAGGATGGGGGCGCTCCCGAGTAGCTTCCGGATGAACCCGGCCGGGAGCCCAAGCTTCAGAGTGTTCCGTCCATGCGACTCCTCGATTCGGCGGAAGTCCTTCTCCAACACCTTCATCTCCCGCTCCAGAGGGGCGATGTCCAAGGGGCGCAGCCCGCGGATGTCCTTGAGGTTCTCCTTGTCGACTAGCTACTCCTGAGGCGTCGTTGCCAGGAGACACTGCGCGTCTGTCGTAATGAAGGTCGCGGACGCGATCATCAATTCGGCGATCGCGATCTTCCTCATCGGCACGACGCGCCTGAACAGACGAAGTGCTGCCGGAGACGCTCGCTACTCGCGAAAGAGTTCGACGGCTTTAGGACAAAGCTTTTCGAGGAGATCGCCCCCTCCGCCGTATCGCCGCGATGACCACATTCAATTTGCTAGCAATGCGCTCTTCCGTGACGCCGTTCTCCAGTGCCACGCCCGGATGCGGAGATACCTCGTGGAATGCCTCGTCATCGGCGGGACAGTCCGTATGGGGAGGTTGCAGGCCTTGCGCTGGTAGGTCGCCAGGAGCTTGGCCGAGTCAGCGTCAACCGATTTTCGCCGGCCCCGGGGGCGCTCGGACTTCTCGTGCGCATGTCGCTCCTCGATCAAGCGCCGAGTCCGAATCAGCGACGTAGTTGAGGTTCCGGTCGGTCAGCGCCGAGCGACACGCACGAAGCTGTCGGCGTGCTTGGCGCCGAAATCCATGAAATCGAAGGGATGGACGACCGCGGCGAGGAGCTCCGCGGACTCGACCAGCCGCGGACCGGGGCGATTGAAGTAGGCGTTGCCGTCGGCGAGGAACACGTCGCCGTCGTTCTTCGCGGGCCAGGGCATTTCCTCGATCAGATCGCGCAGGGTCTCGAGCTCCATCAGCGAGCGCTCGAGCGAGAACCCGCAGGGCTTGATCAGCACGACGTCCGGCGCCGGGTCGAGGGCGCGCAACTCTTCATGGGTGAGCGTCGGCGCGTGATCGCCGGCGTGGGTCACCAGCGGCCGCCCGCCGACGATCTCGATCAGCTCGGGCATCCACATCCCGCCGATCATCACCGGATCGATCCACTCGATGCTGAGCACATGCGGTCGCCGCGCGAGATGCTTCGCGCGGTGCGAGATGTCCGCGAGGCGCGAAGCGAGCTGATCGATCAAACCTTCCGCCCGCTCGGGCACTCCGAAGGCTTCGGCGACCTGGCGCAGGTTCTTCCACAGGTCGTCGAGGCGCGTCGGCGCGAGATTGACGAGCTTCGCGCCGGGCAGCAGCTCGTTCGCGGCGCGCTGCACTTCCTCGAAGGACACGGCGCACACGTCGCACAGGTCCTGGGTCACGATCACGTCCGGCGCGGCGCTTCGCAGGGCTTCGAGCTCGAGGTCGTAGACGCCGAGGGCGTCGCGCAGCACCTGCCGGACGTCGCGGTCGATCGCGCCGCTCGATTCGCGCTGGATCACCTTGCTGCGGGTCATCACCGGCTTCTTCTCCACCCCAGGCGGGAAGTCGCACTCGTGGGAGACGCCGACGAGCTGGCCTCCGTATCCGAGGGCGCAGACGATTTCGGTCGCCGCGGGAAGGAGGCTCGCGACGCGCGGATGCGTGACCGTATCGGTGGAGGTGCTCATGGACCTCCATAGGATAGGTGCAGGGCGGTGTGGGGAGGCAGAAGTCGGCTGCCCGCTCCGGCTTCCGATCGCGTATCCTGCCGCGCAGGCAAAGGTAGACCCTGGCCTGCCAAGGACCCCCATGCGTCGAGACCAGACCGCCCGATTCCTAAGCCTCGCGATCGTCTTCTGCGCCTTCGGAGCGCGAGCCCAGGCCCAGATCGAGCTGCCCGACGCTCCGATCAAGCCCGAGACGCCTCCGGAGAGCGCCGATCTGCCGGAAAAGCCGCGCGGCAATCTGGCCGAGCGCATGGTCGGCAATTCTCCTTACGAGAAGTCGACCAAGGGCGAGCAGGAGGCCAAGGCGCGCGGCGGATTGGACCTGCCGCCGGCACCCGGCGCGCCTCAGAATCCGGCCCCGGGCGCGGCTCCCGCGACACCGGGGCAGCCCGAGTCGATCGATGCCTCGCCGATCTCCAATCTTCCGCCCGTTCGCAAGGAGGCCGCCGACTACATCCTGGTCGAGCTGCGCCGGCTCGAGGACCTGCACCATCCGCTGGTCGACCAGGCGGCCCAGAGCCTGATCGGTCTTGGCGAAGACGGGCTCGATGGCGCGCGACGCGGTCTGCTCGAGGAGCGCGCGCCGATGATCCTGGCTTCGTCCAAGGTGCTGCTGTCCTCGTCGAATGCGTCGGACCGCGAGCTGGTGCGCCGCCGTCTGCGCTCCAAGCTTCCGCCGAGCGTCGGCGGCCCGCTGGTCGAGGCCTTCGTCGCCCTGGATCCGGTCGGCGCGAGCCCGGTGGCCCTGGCCGGATTGCTCGATCACCCGCTGGTCGGCGTGCGCGCGGCGGCGAGCCGCAATCTGCAGGGGATCACCGATCCCGCGCTGCTTCCGGCGTTGCTCGAGCAATTGAAATGCGATCGCGCGGATACGCGGCTGCGCGCGATGGAGCTCGCCTCGCGTTTCGAGTCCGCCAATGTCGCCGAGTCGCTGCTCGCGCGCCTCAAGGATCCCTCGGCGATGGTCGCAGGCAGCGCGGCCCTGCTGCTCGCCGCTCGCGAGGATCCCGCGATCGTCGGCGAGCTGCGCAAGCAGGCCTTCGACCAGACCTGGATCCTGCGCGAGAGCGCCTACGCGATCCTTTCGCTGGTCGAGCGCGAGGACGCGCGCCTGATCGCCTGTCTCGACGAGCGCCACGTTCCGATCCTGCTCGAAGGATTGTCGAGCTCCGATCCCTTCGTCTCCGGAACCTGCGCGGCTGCCCTGGCCGGCATCGGTTTCCGCTCGACCAGTCTCGGCCGCGCCGACTGGCTCGATCGCACCGTGCCCGAGTGCCTGGTGCGCTGCGTGTCCGGTCTCGAGTTCCACAATGATTTCTCGTCGCTGCAGCGGCCCGCCTCACGCCGTCTGACTTTGATCTCCGGCCAGGCCTTCGCGAGCGACGGTCCGGCGTGGATCCGTTGGTGGAGCCAGTCGCGTACGACTTTCCAGGCGCGGCGGGCGGTGATCGACGCGCGGCCCGAGCTCGCGCCTTCGATGCGACTCGCCTGGGTCAGCGAGCTCGGAGCGACCGAGGCCTTCCGAATTCTCGGCCCCACCGCGGCCGGCGAGCCTTTCGACGCCGCGAAGTCGGCTCGCGGCGAGGTGCTGCGGATCACCGAGCGCCAGGCGCGCGATCTCTACGCGCTGCTCGACGAGCTCAAGGTGTTCAGCGCCGAGCGCCTGCCCGGCGTGCGCGGATCGAGCACCCTTCCGGGCCGCGCCTTCGACCTCGGGCTCGGCGGACAAGGCAAGTCCTTCCGCTTCGCCGGCAGCTCGAGCGATCCCTGGTTCGAGCAGCTCGGCGTCGCGCTGCACGCGGTCCGCGACCGAAATCGCTGGCAGCGCTATCCCTCGCCCAAGCGCCATGCGCGGGCCGAGGAATTGTGGTTCGAGCAGGCCGCGTGGTGGGACGGCGAGCACACCGAGCACGAGCGCGCGCTGCGCATGAAAGTGCTCGTGCTCGACAACCTGCCCGGCTCGTCTCTCGAGCGGCGCGACGGTGGCATCGCGGAGCTGAGTGCGATCTACGCCTCGCCCGAGAACCTCGAGCCGAGCGATTTCCCCGTGCTGGCCACGCTGCTGCGCGACGAGCCCTTCTTCACGCCGAACGCGCGCACCCTGCTCGATCTGTCCCTGGCTCACGTGAAACCGGGCTCGCCGCAGGGCACGGAGCACGTCGAGGTCCTGCTGGGCCTGGCGATCGAACGCTTCGGCGAGCGCGCTGAGGAAGCCCTGGCGAAAATCATCCGCACCGCGGGGCCCGACGTGGTGCGCGCGGGCGTCAACGACGTGCGAGCCCTGGTCCGCGCCGTCAGCGTGCGGCAACTGGTCGAGCTCGGACAGCCCGACGACCTGGCCAAGGCCTTCTCGATGCTCAAGGACGGCGTGCCGGCGGTCCAGGTGGCGACGATCGAAGCCCTGGGCAAGCAGCGCGTCGAGCTTGCGCGCGTCGAGCTGCTTTTGCGCGCAAGGCTTTCCGACGATCCCGCGATCCGCGTGGCGGCGATCGGCGCGGTCGCGAACCTGGGCGGGGAAGGAGCCCTCGAGGCCATGGAGCTCGGCCTCGCCAGCCCCGCGCCCCAGATCAAGATCGCCGCGGCGCGCGGACTTGCCTTGATCGCGGATCCTTCGGCCGCGCCGCTGCTCGTCTCGCTGCTCGGTCAGGACCGCCGCTCGGATCTCTTCGAGCCCGCGCGCCAGGGCTTGATCGCGCTGGGCGACTCCGCGACCAGCGATCTCCTGCGCGCCGCGAATTCGCCGCAGAGCCGCTCGCGCCGCGAGGCCGCGCTGCTCTTGAATCAGCGCGCGGTGCCCCAGGCCGTGCCCGTGCTCCTGACCCTGCTGACGGAGAATCCCAACGATTCGCTGGTCGCGAGCGAGCTCGCGGTGATCAGCTGCGTGGACCTGCGCAACACCGGGAACCCGGCCGTCGGCTGGTGGGACTGGTGGGAGGGCGTGGTGCACGACGATCCCAACGCCTGGCTGTGCGCCGCCCTGCAACGCCTCGGCGCCAACGCGCCGGAGCCCGCGGATCTGCAGGCGCCGGGAACGCGCGACGGTCTGCGCTTCCTGACCACGGTGCTGCGCCGCAACGAAGCCCACCTGGTCGAGCGCGCGAGACGCGACCTCGGCCGGCTGCTCGGCCGCGAGCTCGGGCCCTTGCCCGAAGCCGGCGCGGAACGCAACGCGTTCATCTCGGTCCTCGAGCACGAAATCGGCCAGCGCTTCCCGCAGTGAGCCGCGCCGCTCGCCGTCGCACGACGAAACGGCGCGCGCGCGGATCCAACGCGCTGCGCAACGGCCTGCTCGCCTTCGCCGTGCTCGCGGTCGCGCTCGCGATCTGGTCTCCGCGGCCCAAGCTGGTGCGGCGCTGGTGGAGCGAACGCCAGGGCATCGTGCGCGTCGAGAGCCACGCCGCTTCGATCCAGGCCGCGGCGCGCGAGACCGGCGTCGACGCCAATCTCCTGGCGGGCGTCATGATGGTCGAGAGCCGCGGCCACGTCGAAGCCGAGTCGAAAGTCGGCGCGCTTGGCCTGTTCCAGCTGATGCTCCCGACCGCCCTGGAACGCGCCTCGCTGCTGCATCTACCGCAGCCTTCCCGCGGCGAGCTCTTGCGCGACGGCGAGCTGAACACCCGCCTGGGCGCTCATTACCTCGCCTGGCTCCTCGAGCGCTTCGACGGCGACGAGCAGCGGGCCCTGATCGCCTACAACGCGGGCCCCGGACGGCTGAAGCGTTGGATCAACGAGGCTGGAAGCTATGCTGCGTGGCGCGACGCGCGCGAGCGGGCCGGCAACTCCGACGTCCTGGCCTACGCGTCGAACGTCCAGCACTACCGCCAGCGCTTCGCGGAACGCGGAGTGATCGCTCCGACGGCCGTGCGCGAAGTCCAGAACCTATCACCCGACCACGAACCCTCGGCCGTTCAGGCCGCGTCCTCCACGCCGCCCGACCTCGTCGGGCCGCCCGCGCCGATCGTCAAGCAATGACCTCGATCTTCCCTTCGACTTCACGCCTGCGGCGGATGGGCGCGAGCCTGTGGCTCGGCCTGGCCCTGTGCCTGCTCGCCGGCTGGAGCCTGGCGGCATCGGCTCGCGACGCGATCCAGTCGACGCCGGCCGAGCAGACTGCGCCCGCGCCCGCGGCCGAGGTGTCCGTGCCGTCCCCGGGCTACTCGAGCCCGCGCGAGACGATGCAGACTTTCCTGAACGGGATCGCCGACTGGCGCCGCAACCGCAAGTCGGGCGAATTCAAGGCCGCCGTGCGCGCCCTCGACCTCAGCGAATATTCGAGCGCCGACCGCGAGCAGCTCGGCCAGCAATTCGCGACGCGTCTGATCAATCTGCTCGACAAGCTCGGCGCGATCGATCCCCTGGAGCTGCCCGCGGAGGGACCCGAGCTGGCGAGCGGCAGCTATAGCAAGACCTACGCGCGCGAAGGCTCGCCCGAAGTCTCGATCGAAATCGATTTCAAGCGCCTGCGCGAGGGCGAGTGGCTGATCTCGGCCTCCACGCTCAACCGACTCGAACGCTGGACCTCGCAGTACGCGAGCGTGCCCTCGCTGGTCGACCACGGAAAAATAGCGACGCCGCAGGAGTGGTTGCGCAGCCACATCCCCGCGCCGCTGCTCAAGCGGGTCCTGCTGCTCGAAGCCTGGCAGTGGATCGGTTTCGCGCTGCTCGTGTTCGTCGGCCTGCTCGCTCAGCGCATCGCATCGTATTTCTTCGCGCGCTTCGTGGCCTACGTGTCGAGCTCGGACCGCATCGCGATCGACAGCAAGCTGCTCTCGCGCGTCGCGCGGCCACTCGCCTTGCTCGCGACCTCCGTCGCCTTCTTCGCCGGCCTGCCGCTGCTCGACTTGAATCCCGGTGCGTACCACGTCGTCAATCTGCTGGCGAACATCGGCTTGACGGTCGCGATGGTCTGGACCGCGTACCGCCTGGTCGACGTGCTCTCGTGGGTCATGGAGCAGAAGGCCTCGCGCACCGAGACCAAGTTCGACGACATGCTCGTGCCGCTGGTGCGGCGCACGCTCAAGTGCGTGGTGGTGATCCTGGGCGTGCTCTTGATGGTCACGCGCCTCGACCGCGATCTGTGGGGACTGGTCGCGGGACTTTCGATCGGCTCGCTCGCGGTCGGATTCGCGGCGAAGGATTCGATCGAGAATCTCTTCGGAACGTTCACGGTCCTGATGGACAAGCCCTTCCAGCTCGGCGACTTGATCCTGCTGGATGGGATCGAGGGCTCGGTCGAGGACGTCGGCTTCCGCTCGACGCGGCTGCGCACGGCCGAGGATTCCTTGATCACCGTGCCGAACTCGCGCTTCATCTCCGCCCACGTCGAGAACCGAGGTCTGCGCCGCTACCGGCGCGTGCGCACGATGCTCGGCCTGAACTACGACACGCCGCCGGCGAAGATCGAGGCCTTCTGCGAGGGCGTCCGGGAGCTGATCCGCCGCCATCCCTACACGCGCAAGAGCGATTACCACATCTGGATGACCGGCTTCGGCACCAGCTCGCTCGATCTGCAATTGACGATGTTCTTCGAGGTGCCCGACTGGGCCACGGAAATCCGCGAGCGACACCGTCTGTACCTCGACATCCTGCGCCTGGCCGAGGGCCTGAACGTCGGTTTCGCATTCCCGACCCAGACCGTGCGCTGGGAGCGGGCGCCGGCGCGCGCTCCCCACGAGGACCTGCCCGGGGAGACGTCGGGGGCGATCGGGGAGGGCCGGCGCGTCGGCGGGGAGATCGCGCAGGAATCGCTGCGGCACTACCCTGGCAAGCGCCCGCCGCCGATCCGATTCGACACGCTGGACGCCGACGACGCGGGGCATGGACGGTTCGGGGAACCCGAGTGATGGCGGTTCTTTCATCGGTCCGCGCGCTAGGAGCCCCTTGAAAAAGGCGCCTACTCGGCTTCGCGCGCTTCGGCGATACTTCGTCGCGCTAGGAACGTCGTGCTCAGCGGCCACAAAGGCCGCCTCCCACTGCGAAGGCTCCGCAGGAGCCTTCGCTACGAGCGCTTCGCGCTCTAACGTGGGAACCCTTGCCGCCGTTCCGTCGCGCTCCTCGTCTCGCCTTCCCGCGCTGTGCCTCGCTACGGCGCCTTTTTAAACGGGCTCCTGCTAGACCCCCGTCCCGACCCTGAGCCGGTACCAACACCCACCCTTCGTTCTGCGTAGCAGCACCATCCAAATCTCGTCCACCCCATGACCCAGGCCCCGAGACCCGTGCCGACGTCGCTCTCCACTCCTCCCTCACAACCTGGTGTCAGCTCGGCTGCGCCGATGCGCGGCGGAGCCCCCTGGGTCGCCGATCTCGAGGCCGCGCTGGGCGAGGTCCTGATCGGCCAGAAGGAATTGATCCACGGGCTCCTGCTCGGATTGCTCACCGGCGGCCACGTGCTGCTCGAGGGCGTCCCGGGACTTGCCAAGTCGCTCGCCGTCGCGACCCTCGCGAAGGCGACGCACGGTTCTTTCGCGCGCCTGCAGTTCACGCCGGATCTATTGCCCAGCGACTTGATCGGCACCGAGATCTACAACGCGAAGGAAGCCAGCTTCACCACGCGCAAGGGTCCGATCTTCGCGAACTTCGTGTTGACCGACGAGATCAACCGCGCGCCGGCGAAGGTGCAGTCGGCCCTGCTCGAAGCGATGCAGGAACGACAGGTCTCGATCGGCGGAGTGACGTTTCCGCTGCCCGATCCCTTCCTGGTGCTCGCGACGCAGAATCCGCTGGAGCACGAAGGCACCTACGCCTTGCCGGAGGCTCAGGTCGATCGCTTCGCGTTGAAATTGATCGTCGACTATCCGTCCAAGGACGAGGAGCTGGCCGTGCTCGCGCGCATGGCGCGCACCGCGCCGCTGCCCATCGTGCGCCAGGTGGTCACGCTCGAGGAAATCATGCGCGCCCGGGCGGTGATCGATCAGATCGCCCTCGACCCCAAGCTCGCCGAGTACATCGTCGCGATGGTCCAGGCGACGCGCGACCCCGCGAAGGCCGGCCTCAAGGACCTGGTCGGCCGCGTGCACTACGGAGCCAGCCCGCGCGCCACGATCTGGCTCGCGCTTGCCTCGCGCGCCAACGCTTTCCTCGAGGGCCGCGGATTCGTGACGCCCGCAGACATCAAGCGCGTCGCCCCGCTGGTGATGCGCCACCGCGTCGTGCCGACCTACGAGGCCGACGCCGAGGGCCTGTCGAGCGACAAGCTGGTGGCGCGCCTCTTGGAAACCATCCCGGTTCCCTGAGCCCTCGTGTCCGAAGAAGACCTCATCCAGGACGAGGTGTTCGCGCCCGAGCTGATGGCGCGGGTGCGCCAGATCCAGCTGCGCACGCGGCGCATGGTCAGCGAGGTGCTCACCGGCGCCTACCGCTCGACGTTTCGCGGAAGCGGCATCGAGTTCGACGACATCCGTCCGTATCAACCGGGCGATGACGTGCGCTCGATCGACTGGAAACGCACCGCGCGCGCCGGCGACGCGTACATCAAGACCTACATCGAGGAGCGCGAGCTCTCGCTGGTCTTCGCCGTCGACACCAGCCGCTCGATGGATTTCGGCTCGCGCGAATTCACCAAGCGCGAAGTCGCGGCGCAACTGGTCGCGCTGCTGTCCTACGTCGCCGCGCGCCAGCACGACCGCGTCGGCCTGGCTCTGTTCGGCGCCCAAGCCGGACTGTGGCTGCCGCCGCGCAAGGGCGCCGATGCGGTGGCGCGCGTGATCCGCGAAGTGCTCGCGGCTCCGCCGACCGCGGGCGAGCGGTCCTTCGCCGACGTGATCGATCATTGCTCGCGCAGCCTCGGACGGCACAGTCTTTTGTTCTTCGTCAGCGACTTCGCCTCGTCGGATTTGACCAGGCCGGGCGAGCTGCCGGAGTGGAGCACCAAGCTTTCCGTGCTCGCGCGCCGCCATGACATCGTGCTCGCGCGCATCGTCGACCCCTTCGAGGTCGAGCCGCCGCCGGCGGGATGGCTGACGCTCGAAGGCTTGGAGAGTCACAAGCGCATCGAGGTCGACACGCGCTCGAAGCGCGTGCGCGAAGCCTGGCGCGCCGCGGCGATCGCGCGCAAGGCAGCCGTGGCGGCGCTCGCGGCGCGCTCCAATCTCGATCTGATCGAGCTGTCGACCGACGGCAATGTCGCCGACCCGATCGCAGGTTTCTTCGCGGCGCGCGGACGGCGCAGAAGAGGCTCGCGATGAGGCACTGGCTTGCTTGCGCCGCGGTTGCATTGGCCTTCGTCAGCGTGGCGATGGCCCAGGAGCCGAGCGCGAAACTCTCGTTCGAGCCGGCGGCCTGCGAAGTCGGCCAGCCCGTGCGCGCGACTCTGGTGCTCGAGCATGCCTCGGCGCAGCACCCCAAGCTCGCATCCCTGGGGCTCGACGAATCGTGGGTCGTGCTCGACGCGCAAGCGGGCCTGGACACCCAGGATCCCGCACACGCCGATCGCACCACGACCACCTGGATCTT
Source organism: Planctomycetota bacterium (assembly GCA_035490315.1). GTDB lineage: Bacteria > Planctomycetota > UBA1135 > UBA1135 > JADJQU01. The sequence goes on along the minus strand of DATHET010000034.1, from coordinate 8,879 downwards.
CGAGATCGCATCGCTCGAGCCCGGTGAGCGGAAACCGGCCGAGGTCCCGCTGCAGCTCGGCGAAACGAAAGTGCCGGTCGAATCGGCCGCCCTGTCGGTCACGGGCGTGCTCGGGGAGGACGAGGACGCGCCGCGACCGCTGCGAGGTTTGCGCGACCTGGAAGCCCAGGACGAGCGCGCCGATCTTTGGACCTGGATCGGCGCCGGCGCCGCCATCGCCTGCGCCCTGGTCATCGCGTTCTATGGGTGGCACATCCGGCGCAAGCCGCCGCAGATCACCGCGGTCGCGCCGTCGGCGCGCCTCGCGATCCTCGAAGCCAAGCCGCTCGACACGCCCGAGGACGTGCAGGCGGCGCACTTCGCGCTGACGCGCCTCTTGCGCGAGTCCGCGGATCTGCGCTCGGGCCGCGACCGCAGCGGCTTGACCGACGAAGAATGGCGCGTGGCCGCCGAGCCGCAGCTCGACGCCGTCGGCCTGGGAGATGCCGAGCGTAACCAGCTCGATCAATTGCTCGCCAACGCGACCCGCGTGAAGTATGGCACGGAGCGGCCGACCCACTGGGCGACGCGCGAAGCCCTGGCTGGCGCGCGCTCGCTCGCGATGCGTTTCGAATCTCCGGCCGCGGATGCCGAGCGCAAGCCGGGGGTGGCCGCATGATGCTCGCGCTGCTCCAGACCGCGACCGATTCGGTGCAGAGCGTCGGCGAAGCTCGCTGGCATCTGTTCGGCGATTACTTCTTCGCCGATCCCTGGTTCTTCGCCCTCGCGCCGCTGGGCTGGCTGGCGCTGCTCTTCGGTCGCGTGCGCGGCGCGCGCGAGGCCGGACGTGTCGGCGTGCTGCCGCAGACGAATCTGCCGCGCACCCTGGTCCAGCGCTTCGCCTTCGCGCCGATCGCCCTCGAGTGCGCGGCCTTCGCCCTGGTCGCGATCGCCCTGGCGCGGCCGGTGCGCGCCAACGAGCTGCACACGAACACCAGCGAGGGCGTCGACATCGTGCTCGCGATCGACCGCTCGGGCTCGATGCAGTTCAAGGATCTCGACCCGATCAAATCGCGCCTCGAGGTGGTCAAGGAAGTCGTCGGCGATTTCGCCGTGCGGCGCATGGGCGACCGCGTCGGCGCGGCGGATTCCTGCGCCTTGCTGGTCTTCGCGCGCTATCCCCAGCTGCTGTGTCCGTTCACGCTCGACGCCGGAGCCCTGACGGGATTCCTGAGCGGCGTCGAGATGGTCAAGTACGACGCCGAGGACGGCACGGCGATCGGCCGCGGTCTGGCCAAGGCCGTCGCGTCCCTGGCGGCGAGCGACGCGCGCTCGAAAGTCGTCGTGCTGTTGACCGACGGCGAGAACAACGTCGACGACATCACGCCCCAGGCGGCCGCGGACCTCGCCGCGGAGAAGAACGTGCGCGTGTACACGGTGCTCGCCGGCAAGTACGCCTACATCCAGACCATGTTCGGCCGCGTCGAGCCGAGCAAGACCGAGCTCGACACGCGCGAGCTCGAGGACATCGCCAAGCGCACCAAGGGCCGCTTCTTCCGCGCCAAGGATCGCAAGGCGCTCGAGGACGTCTACGCGGAGATCGAGCGGCTCGAGCGCACGCCGCGCACCGAGGAGCGGCGCGTCGAGACTTTCGACCTCTACCCGCGCGCCTTGATCGCGGCCTTCGCCTGCTACGCGATCGCCTGGCTGTTCCACGCCACCTGGGCGCGGAGGATCCTGTGACCAAGGCTTCCTTCTTCGGCTTCGGCTGGCTGCGGCCGGATTTCGCGGTGTGGGCGACCGCGGGAATCGTGATCCTGCTGCTTGGCTTCTGGGCCGTGCACCGGCGCGCGCTCGCCGTCGATTCGCTGGTCAGCCAGCGCCAGAAGTCGAAATTCGTGCCGCGACTTTCGCTCAACCGCGCGCGGGCGCGATTCGTCCTGGCCGCGTTCGCGGTGAGCTTCCTGGCCCTCGCCGTGTCGGGCCCGGTGCGCGGATTCACGCTGCGCGAGATCCGCCGACGCGGGCTCGACCTCGTGGTGTGCATCGACACTTCGCGCTCGATGCTCGTGCGCGACTTGCGGCCCGATCGGATCACGCGCGCGCGACGCGAAGTCAACGGATTGATCGAGCGCCTGCGCGGGGATCGCATGGCCTTGATCGCCTTCGCGGGCGATGCGCGCGAAGTCGCGCCGCTGACCCACGACCGCAACGCCCTGTCGAGCCTGCTCGAGAACGTGACCCCGGCCGAGAACGAGAAGGGCGGGACCGACCTCGGCGCGGCCCTCGAGCGCGCCCTGGCGATGTTCGACGGCCGCACCGGCGCTCACGAGGGGATCGTGATGCTGACCGACGGCGAGGACCTCGAAGGCCATGGCCTCGAGGTCGCGCGCAAGGCCGCCGAGCGCGGCGTCAAGGTCTTCGTGGTCGGCATGGGGACCGAAGCGGGCGGCAAGATCCCGGTCGAGCGCCAGGGCGGCGGCGAGACTTTCCTGCGCGACGCCAACAACCAGGAAGTTGTGTCCGCGATGGGCGGGCGCGGCCTCGAGGAGCTCGCGTCGACCACCGGCGGCGCCTATTTGTCCGCGGACTCGTCCGCCGCGCCGCTCGAGGAGCTGTACGAGAAGCGCATCTCGCGCCTGGAGGCTCGCGAGGTCCAAGGCGGCCAGGAATTCGTGCCGCACGATCGCTTCCAGTGGTTCCTGGGCGTTGCCGCGATCTGCATGCTCGGCGCGGCCGGGCTGCGCGAGCGGCGTGTGCGCGCCCGCAAGCGTCTCGTGCGCGGTCGTCGCGTTCGCCGCGCCGGCGGCACATTCGTCGAATCCGATCCGCGCGCGCGGCCGGTCTGGGCTCGGGCCCTGGCTCCGATCCTCTGCTTGCCCGGTCTGCAGGCGCCGCAGGTTCCGCAAGCTGCGCCTGCGCCCGCGCCGACGGTCGCCCCGAGCCCTGACGCCGCCGAGGCCCCGCCCAAAGTGACGGCCTACGCGGGCTCGGTCCGAAGCGGGCTCGAAGAGCTGCGCGCCGCGCTCGCAGCGAAGAAGCTCGAAGAGGCGCGCGGGCTCGGCGATGCCCTGCTCGCCAAGCCGAAGCTCAGCGACGCGATGCGCGCGGAGATCGAATACCACCGCGGCGTCGTCGCCGAGGCTTGCGGAGATCCCGGCGGATCGGCGGCCGCTTTCGGGCGCGCGGGAGGACTGGCTGCGCCGGGAAGTCTGCGGCTCGACGCCTGGTACAACGCGGGCACGGTCGATTTGAACGTCGCCGAGCAGCTGTATCTGCAGATCCCCGAGGTGCGCGAGGCGCGCAAGCTGCCTCCACTTGCTCCCGCGAATTCGGCGGCTCCCGGTCCGCAAGCAGCTCAACCGGCACCCGCCCCGCCGAAGAACCAGGACCTCGACCAGGCCGCGGCCGCGTTCAAAGTCGCGCGAGCGGACCTCACGCTGCGATTGCGCGCTGACTGGCACGACGCCGACACGCGCGCCAACCTCGAGCTGATCCAGCGCCGGCTGCAGGCGATCGAGAAGCTGCGCAAGGAACGCGAGGAGCAGGAGAAGAAGGAACAGGAAAAGAAGCAGGATTCCAAGGACAAGGACAAGGATCCGAAGAAGGACGACAAGCAGCAGGACAAGAGCGATCCTTCGAAGCAGGACGACAAGTCGAAGGGCGAGAAGCCCGAGGACGACAAGGACAAGCAGCCGGAGGACAAGCCCGCCGACAAGCCTGAGGAAAAACCGGCGGAGCCCAAGCCCGAGGATGCCAAGGGAAAAGATCCCAAGGACGCCAAGCAGGCCAAGCCCAGCGAGGAAAAGGAATTGTCGAAAGAGCAGGTTTCGCGCCTGATGGATCAACTGCAGGCGATCGACAAGGAAGCCCGTGAACTCCAGGCGCGTATCCGCGCCCACCGCCGCGCGCCGGTGCCCAAGGATTGGTGAACAGCGTGTTGCCCATGTTCAACTCCGTACACGTCTGCACGAAAGCCGGCTTCGGCCTGCTGCTCGTCGCGCTGCTCTCGATCCTCGGCGCGCCGCTGTTCGCCCAGGGCCAGAGCCAGGCCCAGGTGACCGCGCAGCTCTCCAGCGGCGTGGTCAAGCTCGGCAGCGAAGTGATCCTGATCGCGACGATCCAGAACGCCGCCTTCAGCGACGTGCGACCCCTGCCGGCCGTCGACGGTCTGCGCCTGGGTCCGTGGAGCAATCCGAGCTCGCGCCAGATGATCTCCAGCATCAACGGCGGACGGCCGACGCGCCTGGACGAGAAGACCTGGACCGCCGTGGTGCGCCCAGAGCGCAAGGGCGAGTTCACCATCCCGGGCCTGGAATTCTCGGTCGACGGCAGCGTCGCGCGCACGCAGCCGCTGGCCTTGACCGTGGTCGAGGACCTCAAGGGCGAGGAGCTCGGCGTGTTCGGGATCCGCGCCTCGACCCACAAGGTGGTCGAGGGCGAGCCGTTCACGATCGAGATGAACTTCGGCTGGGACATGGCGCTCAAGGAGCGGATCAACTGGGCCAATCTCTCGCTTCCCTGGTGGGGAAAGCTGCCCGGAGCGATCGAGAATGCTCCGCCGCCGCTCGCCGCGGGAGTCAGCCAGGTCGAGCTGATCCTCAATACGACCGAGACGATCCGCGTCGAGGTCCTGCCGAAGACCACGATCCGCGGCCGCGCTTTCCAGATGTATCGCCTGGTGCGCTCGTTCACGCCGACGCGCTCGGGTGCCCTCGAGTTCCCGAGCTCCTGGCTCGAGTTCGCGCGCGTCGAGGACTCCGGCGACATTTTCTCGCGCCGGCGCGAAAAAGTGGAATCGTTCTTCGTCAAGAGCGAGCCCTTGACGATCGACGTGATCGAATTGCCCGAGGCTGGACGCCCGCCGGATTTCGGCGGCGCGATCGGAAAGTTCAACGTGCGCGCCACGGCTGCGCCGCGCGACGTCGACGCCGGCGAATCGATCAAGTTGAAAATCGAATGGACGGGCGCGGGCAACCTCGAGTTCTTCTCGGTGCCCGAGCCGAGCCGCAGCGACGCCTTCCACGGCTTCCGTGTCTACGGCAAGACCGAGACGAAGACTTTCGATCGCCGCAGCGTGACCTACGACATCGCGCCGCGCTCGGCCGAGGTCAAGCTGATCCCGCCGATCGTCTTGCCAGTCTTCGATCCCGAGAGCGGCAGTTACACCAGCGTTTCCACCGAGCCGATCACGATCAATGTCCGCGCCCTCTCGCGCGTCAGCGGCCTGAGCGATTCGGCCTCGGGCTTCGTCGCCCAGAACGATCTGCGCGACGTCGATCGCAAGTGGAGCGAGGCGGGCGATCTGCCGCGGCCCGGAAGGACCACGGTCTTCTTCGCCTTCGGTCTCTTGCCCTTTCTGTGGATCGCGATGGCGCGCGTCGCACGCCGCCGCGGCGATCCCTGGGCTCCCCTGGAACGCCGCCGGCGCCGCGCCAAGGCGCAGCTCGCTCGCGAGCTGGCCCAGGCCGATTCGCCGCGCGCCGAGCTCGGCGCCGTGCAGAATTTCCTGGGCGCGCGCACCGCGGAAGTCCCCGAGGCCTGGCAGGGCCGCGACCTGCGCGAGTGGTTCGCGCGCCATTCGATCGCGGTCGAGCCGGAAGTGATCCGCGAGCTGCAAGGCCTGATCGCCGAGCTCGAGGCGGCGACCTGGGGCGGAGCGCGCAGGCCCGCGCAGAGCTCGGTGCGCGAGCGCGCCCTGTCAGTGGCCGACCGACTCGTGCGAGGTGGTTTGTGAAACTTTTCGCGATGCAATGGCTCGGCGCTGTCCTGCTGCTCTTCCTGTGCAGCGCCTTCGCGACCCAGGATCGCGGCCCCGGTGAAATCGAGAAACTCTACCAGCAGGGTCTCGACGCCTACTCCTCGCCCGTGCCCGACTATGCGGCGGCGAGCGCGAGCTGGACCGCGGCTCTCGAGCTCACGCCCGGCGCGAACGCGGCCGAGCGCGCGCGCCTGTGCAAGAGCCTGGGCAACGTCGCTTTCCGTCAGGAGCGGCCGCTCGAAGCAGCGGCCTGGTTCAGCGCCGCGATCCGCTTGACGCCGCGCGACAGTGATGCCTGGGCGAACCTCGAGCTGGCGCGCACGAAAGCCGGCCTCGAGCCCGCCGACCGCGGCGATCTCGCGGCGACTTTCGATCGCGTGGTGCACTCCTTGAGCCTCGCCGAAGCCGAATGGCTGGCCCTGTGCGCCGCGCTGGGCATCGCGAGCTTGATCGTGTTGCGCGCCCTGGTCTTCGGCCGCGCGGCGACGCGCTGGCTCGCCCTGTCCACGGCGCTCGGCGCGCTCGCCGTCGTCCCCTGGTGCGTGCAACTCCTCGAAAGCGGGCGCGACCCGATGTTCGTGATCTCCACCGCGGGCGTCGCGGTGCAGAGCGAGCCGCGCGCGGCGGCGACGAAAGTCGCGCTGCTCTCGGCGGGCGCTCGCGCGGATCGCCTCGAGGAGCTCGCGGGCTGGGTGCGCGTCGCGACCGAGCACGGCGAGCGCGGCTGGGTTCCCGCCGAGACCCTGCTCGCCCTGCGGCGCTGAAGCTTGTCTCGGGCGGGCCGGGCATCCATGCTGGATGCATGGGCCGACGCTCCTTGTTCACGGCGTGGATCGCCTGCGCGATCCTGGGGCACTCCGCCTGCGCGCCTCAGGCTTCCAGCGAACGCGGCCGCGGCATCCTGGTGATCGCCATCGACGGGCTGCGCTACGACCACCTCGGAGCGTCCGGGTACGATCGCAAGACATCCCCGGCGCTGGACGTCCTCGCCAAGGAAGGCGTGTTCTTCGAGGCGGCCTACTCCGCGGCTCCCTGGCAGGTGCCCGCGCACATGGCCCTGATCTCGGGAGCCGATCCGCGGATCGCGCGCAAGGCCCTGCCCGCGAACGTGGCGGTGAACCAGGCCTCGCTCTGGCACCTTCCCGAAGCAGCTCCGCACCCCGCGGCCGAGTTCCTCAGTCACGGGTTCAGCACGGCGATGTTCTACGACCATCCCAACCTGTCGCCGGTCTACGGCTACGACCGCGGATTCGAGCTGTACCAGGGATTTGGCCAGGAGGGCGAGGTCGCGCCCGAAGACCTCGGATCCGAAGCGGTGTTCCGCCGCTTCCAGCAATGGCTAGCCCTCTCCACTCGGGACAAGTCCTGGTTCGCCTACCTGGAGCTGGCCGATCTCGAGCGGGTCTGGGACCGGCCCGATGCACGCTGGGACACGAGGTTCAATCCGCGGCCCGAGCTGTCGCGCGTTCCGCCGGTGGGGGACGCGCAGCATCTGTTCTTCGCCTTGCCGCGCAGCCGCTGGTCGGGCGGCGGGGCGACCCTGGGCGAGTACGAGTCGCGCTACGACGGCGCGATCGGGCGGATCGACCAGGCCTTCGCCGCCTTGCGCACGCAACTCGAGCAGATGGGGCGCTGGGAAGACACCACGATCGTGGTGGTCGGCGCCTACGGCATGAGCTTCGGCGAGAGCGGTCTGTTGCTCGACAGCGGAACTTTCTCCGACGTCGACCTGCACGTGCCCTTGATCGTGCGCACCGGGAGCGGCCTGTCGATGCAGCCGGGCAACAGCAAGGCCCTCGTCTCGACGCTCGACGTCATGCCGACGATGCTCGGTCTGTATGGAATTTCGATTTCCGACTGCAACGGGATCTCGTTCGCACCCGTGCTCGCCGGCACGATGCCGCGAGGCGTTCGCCAGCAGGTCCAGGCCTCCTGCGCTTACCAGGAGGGATTCGCGACTCTGCACCCCTTGTACTGCTACGAGCGCACCTGGCCGGGCCGCGTCGACGATCCTCACTTGAGCTCGTCCTGGTTCGGTGACAGCGAGCCGCACCTCGGCGTGGTGCGCGAAGTCCTGCACGATCGCCGCGTGGATTCGCGACTGGGGCACCTGTCCGTCGGCAATCTGGAAAACGCGATGGCGAAGGAGCTCGCGCAATCCGGGGAGGAATACGCGAGAGCGATCGAGAAGCGCCGCGCGGAGCTGCAAGGCGAGCAGTCCGCGGAGCCAGCGGGCACCACCGGCGGCCGATGAGAGTGCTGTTCGTCTCGCGCGGCTTTCCGCCCCACGGACGTTGGGGAACCGAGGCCTACACGCTGCAGCTCGCGCGCGGCCTGAAGCGGCAGGGACACGAGATCAGCGTGTTCCACCCCGATCTGCGCGACGATCTCGAGCCCTATTCGTTGACCGAGCACGAGAACGGCCCGATCCACATCACGCGCGTCACCTTGCCGCGCAAGCGCAGCAAGCGGCTGGAGCAGAGCTACGAGGACAAGGACCTCGAGGCCGCCTTCGAGCGCGTGCTGCTGCGCCAGCGCCCCGACCTGGTGCACTTCACCTACCTGTTGTGGACCCTGTCGGTGCGCATGCCGATCATCACCAAGCTGCACGGCATCGCCTGCGTGCTGACCGCGACCGACTTCGGCCTCGCCTGCCATCGAGGCCAGTGCTTCGACTGGCGCTCGGTCGATTGCGGCGGCCCGCAGCGCGCGAGCGTCTGCGCGCGCTGCATCCGCGAGCCGTCGCGCGACGAGGGCAACCCGGTCCTGATCGAGGGCAAGCGCTGGATCGCGCGCTCCCTGGCCCTGGTCGGCGGCGCGGGCCAGGTGGTGGTGCGCTCCGACGTCGAGCGCCGCGAATCCGTGGTGCGCTCGGCCCTGGCCTCGATCGACGAAGCGATCGCGCCCACCGCGGAAGTCGCGGCCATGCTCGAGCACGCCGGTCTCTCCGCGCACAAGATCTCGCGCATCTGCTACGCGGTCGACGACGAGCGCGTCAGCCAGGCGCGCGCCGCGCCGCAGTCGCGCGTCAAGCACATCGCCTTCCTCGGTCAGTTCGCGCCGCACAAGGGTCCGCACGTGCTGCTCGAAGCCGTCTCGTTGATGGAGAGCCGGCTGCCCGAATCGGTCGAGCCCTGGG
>DATHET010000033.1:0-4032 GCA_035490315.1 Planctomycetota bacterium | reverse complement strand
GGAGGCGAACCGTCGACGATCGTGTCGTTCGATAATGACGTCCCAATCCTGCTGCGCGCGGGGGCGCTCGCGTGGGACCGCGTGATAAAATCCTTGCGGTGACACGTCATTCGGCTTCGCGATCGACCACGCCCGATCGGCAGGAGCGTGCGGCGCTCGTCGGGCTCTTCAACGGCACGTCCCGCCACTTCGATCCCGAACACTCGCTTGACGAACTCGCCGGCCTCTCGGCCGCGGCCGGGGCGTCGGTGGTACTCAGGGTCCTCCAGGAGCGCGCCAAGCCCGATCCGGCCACCTTTCTCGGGAGCGGCAAAGTCGCATCTCTCGCGGCGTCGTGCGACGAGCTCGACGTGACCGTCGTGATTTTCGACAACGAGTTGTCTCCCGCGCAACTGCGGAACCTGGAAGGGAAGCTGGGTCGCAAGGTCGTCGATCGCACGCAGCTCATTCTCGACATCTTTGCTCGGCGGGCCCGGACGCGTGAAGGCAAGCTCCAGGTGGAACTGGCGCAGCTGAAGTACTTGATGCCGAGGCTGGTCGGATCGGCTGACGCGCTGTCGCGGCTGGGCGGCGGTATCGGGACCAGAGGTCCAGGCGAAACCAAGCTGGAGACGGATCGACGGCGGATTCGCCATCGGATCAGCGTGATCTCGAAGGACATCGACGTGGTGCGCCGGCGCCGCGCGCAGCTTCGCGAGCGCCGCCACAAGGCCGCGGTGCCGACGGTGGCGCTCGTCGGGTACACGAACGCGGGCAAGACGACGCTGTTCAACGGGCTCACCGGGGGGGATGCGGTGGCATCGAATGCGCTCTTTGTCACTCTCGATCCGCTCGTCCGCAAGGTGCGCCTGCCCGACCGCCGCGAGCTGCTCGTGTCGGATACGGTCGGCTTCATCGAGCGGCTGCCGCACTCGCTCGTCGCGGCATTCCGCGCCACACTCGAAGAAGTGGCGGCAGCCGATCTGCTGCTCCACGTGATCGACGCGTCGAACGCCGACCGCGAGCGGCAGATGGCCGCGGTCCAAAGCGTGCTCGCCGAAGTTGGCGCCGACACCGTCCCTTCTGTCGAGGTCTTCAATAAGTGTGACCAGGTAGATGCGATGGAGCGCGCGCGCATCCGCGCGCTCCATCCAGGCGCGCTCTGCGTGTCGGCGACGACAGGGGAAGGGCGCGACGAGCTCATTGCCGCGATGGAGGGGCGCCTCGCGCTCGACACGGCGCTCGTGACACTGGAGTTCGACAGCGGAGAGGCGGATCGCGAGCGCATCGCGCACCTGTATCGCGTCGGCCGGATCCTGCGTCACGTGTCGGCGGACGGACGCGTCTCGATCGAGGCGGAAATCCCGCGCCGCGTGCTGGATCGTTTTCCGTCCGCGGTCCTTCAATGAACCGCACATGCGCCCGCGCGTATCTGCTGGGACTTGCGGTCATGTTCGCCCTCGCTGGGGGCTGCGCCGGACGCCCCGCGCCGGCCCTGCCTCCGGCAGGCGTGCCGAGGTTTCCGGAGTTCGTCTTTCCGTCCGTGCCGGATCGCCTGGCTGCTCCGGTGGTTGGCGCGTCGCACGAACTGGCATGGAAGTGGTTGCAGGCCGGCGATTTCAAGGCGGCCGAGAGAAGTTTCTCGATCGCGCTGAAGCAGGCACCCGGTTTCTATCCATCTGAAGCGGGGCTCGGGTACGTCGCGCTCGCGCGCAAGGACAACAAGGAAGCGGCCTCGCACTTCGAACGTGCGCTCGCCGCCAACCCGGGCTACGCACCGGCGCTCGCCGGGCGCGGGGATGCGCTGTTGACTCTCGGCCAGCGCGAGCAGGCGCTGGCGAGCTTTGAAGCCGCCATCGCGGCGGATCCACTGTTGTCAGGCTTGCGCAGCCGGATCGACGTTTTGCGTTTCCGCGGGATGCAGGACGATGTGGATGCGGCGCGGAGGGCGGCGGATGCGGGCCGCCTGCCGGAGGCGCGCGCCATGTACGAGCGGACGATCGCGGTCTCGCCCGACAGCCCGTTTCTCTATCGCGAGCTCGCCATCGTCGAGAAGCGCGAAGGCAACCTCGCGCAGGCTCTCGAGCACGCGCAGAAGGCCGCGACGCTCAACCCCGCCGAGCCACGGAACTTCGTCACGATCGCCGAGATCTATGAAGCGCAGGAGGACTATCCGAAGGCCGTCGATGCGTACTCTTCCGCCGCCGCGCTCGAGCCGAACGAGGCCGTCGAGGACAAGATCGAGGCGCTCCGGGAGCGGGCGGCATTCGCCGCGATGCCGGACGAATACAAGTCCATCGAGAGCTCGCCGACAGTCACGCGCGCGCAACTCGCCGCGCTCTTCGGTGTGCGTCTCGACGATCTGCTCAAGCGCGCCCCGCGTGCCAACGCTGTCGTCATGACCGATACACGCGGCAACTGGGCGGCCCCCTGGATCCTGTCGGTCGCGAGGGCAGGGCTCCTGGAGGTCTACCCGAACCACACCTTTCAACCGAACGCGGTCGTGCGGCGTGGCGACCTCGCGCAAGCCTCGTCGAGAGCGCTCGCGCTCGTGGCTGCCGGCAACCCGAAACTGGCGGCGTCGCTGCGCAACGCGCGCGGGCGATTCCCGGACGTTCCCCCGGGGCACCTCAGTTACCAGGCGGCGTCGGTCGCGGTCGAATCCGGCGTCATGACGGCCACGGCTGACGGCACGTTTCAACTCGCCCGGCCGATCACGGGCGCAGAAGCGGTCGCCGCCGCAGGCAAGCTTGCCGCCCTTTCAGGTCCCAGGCCGCGATGAACCAGCTCACAGCGGCGAACCAGTTGACGCTGCTGCGGATGGTGCTGATTCCGCCGTTCGCCATTCTGCTGCTCTACGGCTATCGAGGATGGGCCCTGGTGGTCTTCCTCGCGGCGGGCATCACCGATCTGTTCGACGGGCTCATCGCGCGCCGCACGGGACAGAAGACCACGCTCGGCGCATGGCTCGATCCCATGGCGGACAAGCTGCTGCTGGTCACGATGTTCGTGATGCTCACCCTGCCGAGCATCGGGTCGGCCAATCGGTTGCCACTCTGGTTCACGATCCTGGTCCTCAGCCGCGACATCGCGATTGTCCTGACCGTCGCGGTCGTCAATCTTGCGGTAGGCCCGCGGACGTTCCGCCCGTCGATTTTCGGCAAGATCGCGACGGCGACCTACATCATGACCGGCGTCATCACCTTGTACTTCAACTACTTGGACATCCGTTCTCCCGTCATCACCGCGTTCGTGTATGCGTCGCTGGTCATCACCTTCGTATCGGCGTTTCACTACCTGATTAAGGTAGTGCACCTGGGACACTGATGGAATTGCTGATTGGCGATTGGCGATTGCTGATTTTCAATCAACACTCATCAATCACCAATCAGCAATTCCCCAGACTGCCCTAAAGAGCACAGACTTATCCTCCGATATTTGCGATAAGTAGAGGCGACAGCTATCCTTACGGCCTTCTGACATCGGCATAAACACAGGAAATCAGGCCTTCGGTCGAGGAGACCCCATGCTCGACGCATTCAAGAAATCAGGTAAACCTGCCCGCCAGCAGGCAGAAGAGCTCGAGGCGTTGATCGCAACGTCGCGCGAAGAGCGCGCGGCGCTCAGCACGATGCTCACGCAGCTTCAGCTCCAGAGCGCGAGGCTTGCGACGTCGGGCAAGTCGCTGGCGGAGGTTGACGAGAAGGCCGGCAAGGCGCACACGCGACTCGACGAGGTCGTGGACAAGCTCACCAAGGTCGATCAGCGGGCGAAAGAGCTCGAGACAATCGATGCGCGCATCCACAAGCTCGGGGAATCGGTGACGAGCGCCCAGCAGGAGAGCGCGAAGCTGACCGCTCCCGACGGCGAGCTGCAGAAGCAGAAGCAGGCGATGCAGAACCTGTCGTCGCAGGCGCTGCAGACACGCGCGAGCCTTGATGCCCTCAAGAAAGACCAGGCCGCCCTCGAGGAGCTGCGCGAGCAGCTGCGCCAATCGCAGGCGGCGGTCCGCGAATCGGCCGAGAAGACCGACACGCTGAAGGGAGAGTTCGA
>DATHET010000032.1:0-7346 GCA_035490315.1 Planctomycetota bacterium | reverse complement strand
GCACGCCGAGGGTCGCGCACAGGCCGCCCCCGTAGAGCGTGAGCACGCCTTCCCGGCCGCCGCGGGCCAGTCCTTGCAGGAGCTCGCCCAGACCCAATCCAGCAACGTCGCCCTGAAAAGACATGAGAGGACTGCGTTATCGACCCGACCCCCGGCGGACTTGTGCAGGGACGGCCCTTCCTGACCCGTTAATGAGCGGCCAGCCTCGCGCGCAGCCTTTCCAGGTCCTCGGGGGTGTCGAGGTCGTCCAGGATTGACAGATCGGTAACGGGGACCGCCCACAGGGGCTGAGCCTGGGCCCGCAGCCCGCTCAGGGGCAGGGATGGGTCGAGCTCGGGCAGCAGGCGGCTGAGCTCGCGACCGAGGATCAGGGGGTGACCGTAGCGCGCAGGTCTCGCGAGGCAGGGGGCGAGCCAGCCGCGCGGCGGTTCTCCTTGGGCCTCCCAGGCTTCGAAGAGGCGGCGGAAGGTCTCGCTCTGGACCAGCGGGACGTCGACTGGCGCGATCATCAAGGCGCGACCCGGAAAGCTCGCGGCAGCCACGCCCGCGGAACCCGTGCGTCCCAAGCTCCAGCTCGGATTGAAAAGCAGGCGCACGCGGCGCGAGGGATCGATGCGCTCGAGCGCGGCGCCGATCTCGCGCTGGTGCGCGCCGGCGACCACCGCGATCTCCTCCGCGTTGGCGAGCGAGGCCTGGCGGATCAATCGTTCGAGCGGGGACTGACCGTGCAAGTCGACCAGAGCCTTGCACGAACCCAATCGCTCGCTCGCGCCCGCCGCGAGGATCACGACCGGCGGTTTCACGTCCCGATGTAGCGGTCGTACACCGCGCGCGCCCGGCCGGCGTCGTCGGTGCCGTCGATCAGCGCGCGGCCGTCGGGAAACAGCGTGACGCGCAGGCCCTCGACGTCGAAGCGCAAGAGCGGGCCGGCCTCGACCAGCGAGCTCGCGTGCTCGCGCACCACGTTGCGCACGCGCGCGACGTCGACGCGTCCCACGCCGCGCACCTGCACCATGTTGCGGCCGCAGAGCACGACCGCGCTGCGCGCCGGCGGCTCCTCGAGGAAAGGGAATTCGCGCCGCACGCAGCAGGGACAATCCTTCTGCTGCTCGGCGCGGATCGTCATGAACTCGAGCGTCCAGACGTCGAGCTGCACCAGCGCCGGATCGATCGCCGCGCGCGCCTCGGCGTCGCCCGACAACCAGCGCAGAGCCGCCGCCGATTGCAGGGCCGCGACCGCGCTGACGGCGGGCAGGATCACGCCCGCGGTCTCGCAGGTATCCAGACTCTGGGCCGGCGGCGGCTCGGGGAAGAGGCAGCGCAGGCAAGCTCCGGGACGCTTCAAGCGCGGCAGCACCGGCAGCACCAGTCCGTGCGAGCCGACGACTCCGCCGTAGACCCAGGCGATGCCGCGCGACACCGCGAAGTCATTGAGCAGGTAGCGTGTCGACAAGTTGTCGGTGCCGTCGAGCACCAGGTCGACGCCTTCGCCGAGCTCCTCGAGCAGCGCCGCGTCGAGATGGCGAGCGTGGGCTTCGATGCGCGTTGGACCGCCAGCGCGCTCGAGGCTTTCGCGCGCCGCGAAGGCCTTGGGGGTCGCTTCCGCGACATGGCGCTCGTCGAAGAGCACCTGGCGCGGCAGGTTCGAGAGCTCGACCAGGTCGCGATCGACGATCACCAGCCGGCCGAGGCCGGCGCGCGCCATGGTCTGCGCCAGCGAGCCGCCCAGGGCGCCGCAACCAACCACCAGGACGCTCGCGGCTTCCAGGCGCGCCTGCCCGGCCTCGCCCAACGCGGCGAAGCGCATCTGGCGGTCGAAACGGCGCGGGACCCGCTGCTCGGCGCTCACAGGAGCCAGCGCAGGAGCAGGAAGGCCAGGACGGCCAGGACCGCCAGTCCGATCGCGAAGGCCGGCATCAGGGCGCGCAGGTCGCCCTTGCGCGGCTCGCCCATCTCGACCCAGTTGAAGTAGCGCTTGACGCCCTCTTCCAGGGCCACCCCGCAGTGCGGACAGGCCTTCAACTGGGCGTCGTGGGGGATCACGCCGTCGCATTCCATGCAGTAGAAGTTCCGCTCCGCCCCGCCCTCGGCCACTCCCGGAGCCTTCGAGCGCTGGCGGTAGTACTCGAGGGCCTCCTGATTCGAATCGCGGCGCGCGCGCGACCAGTGGTGCTCCGACATGGCGCCGAAGCTCTTGGCGGGTGGATCCGGTCCCTCTTCTGCCATCACGCCCTGCACTCTAGACGACGCCCGGAACTCTGGCGAATCGACGGGCTAAACCTTCCGCTAGCTGCCTAGAATTGCCCGAGGGTGGGCAAGACGAGTGCCTTTTCGACCGAAGGAATGAAGGTGGGCGAGATTTCCATCCAAGCGAACGACAGCCTGCACGACTTCGTGCTGCCCGCGCAGAAGCGTGAATTCATGGAGCCCGACCACGCCGGCGAGGAGGCCTCCCGGTCCGCCTCCGCGTCTCCGCTGCGCGTGATCGGACCTGGCCGCTTCGAGCGCGGCTATCTCGAGCGACTCTCCGGGCTCTCCGCGGAGATCGAAGTCGCGCGCGACCGCGAACGGCGGCTCCTGGACAACCTGCGCGAGGGCAAGGCGGCTCTCGAGGTCAGCCAGCGCGTCGAGCGCGGATGCCAGAAGCGCATCGATCGCCTCGAGGGCTGGCTCGAGGAGCGCACCCAGGCGCTGCTCGAGTCGGAGCGCCAGCAGAAGCGGCTGGCCTTCGCCCTGGGCTCGATGCAGCGCGAGCTCGACACACTGCGCGAAAAGGCGGCTCCCGCGCTGCGCGGCGCGAACGGCCAGGCGCAGCTCGCGTCGGGCTCCGCGCCCAAGCGCCGCGCGAGTCTGTGGCAGCGTATGTTCGGCGGCGGTCGCTGATCGCGAGCCTAGGAGCCCGTTGAAAAAGTCGCCTACTCGGCTTCGCGCGCTTCGGCGATACTTCGTCGCGCTAGGAACGTCGTGCTCAGCGGCCGAGGAGGCCGCCTCCCACTGCGAAGGCTCCGCAGGAGCCTTCGCTACGAGCGCTTCGCGCTCTAACGTGGGAACCCTTGCCGCCGTTCCGTCGCGCTCCTCGTCTCGCCTTCCCGCGCTGTGCCTCGCTACCGTGCCTTTTTCAGCGGGCTCCTAGCCGGCGGCAGCGATTGTCGGCGCGCCGGCGCTGCGCAGCTTGACAAGCAGAGCGCCTCGCCCGATCCTCTTGCCCCCCGCGCCCGGGTTTCGCGACCCACGGCACGGGAATCGGTTCGGACGGTGGGTGTAGCTCAGTTGGTTAGAGCGCCAGGTTGTGGTCCTGGAGGTCGCGGGTTCGAGACCCGTCACTCACCCCATTCTTCAGGGTCAGCTTGCCCTGGAGTCGGCGCGCGCTGAGCTTGGTCCGCCGCACTGGCCTCGCTACAACCGCGGCGTGAGCGAAGCAGTCCCTCGCGTGGCTTCCAGGCGCTGGCTGTGGCTCGGCCTGTACCTGTGCCTGCTCGCGGCTTCGCAGATCAGGACTGCCCTGCAAGCGGAGCCGGCCTTGCCCACACCCGGCGGGAGCGAGCGGGTCAGCCTGGGAGTCGGTGAGAATGCGCTCAGCGCCCTGCGGTGGGAGCCCGAAAGCCCGGTAGAGGGAGCGCTCCCGATCCTGCTGCTGCACGGATCTCCCGGTGACGCATCGAATTTCGGACACCTCGGCGCACGGCTGGCCCGCGACGGCCGCGAAGTGATCGCCCTCGATCTTCCGGGGTTCGGCGGCAGCGCCTCGGTTCCCGGCGGCCGCTCGATCCTCGACCACGCCAGGGCTTCGCTGGCCGCCGTCCCCTGGAGCTCCTTCCACGTCGCGACCTGGTCGATGGGCGGCGGCGTCGGCCTGCATATGGCCGACCTCGCGCCGGACCGCGTGCGCTCTCTGGCGCAGATCGCCGCGATCGGTGTCCAGGAGGGCGAGGGCAGCGGGTCCTACGTCTTCGAGCACGTCAAGTACGCGTTCATGTGGGCGCTGGTCGTGCCGGGCGTGGAGCTGCTGCCGCATTTCGGTCTGTTCGGAACGCGCAAGGAGCGCAGTGGCTTCTGCCTCAACTTCTGGGAGAGCGACCAGCGCCCGCTGCGCGCGATCCTCGCGTCGGTGAAGACGCCGATGCTGATCGCCCAGGGCCGCAAGGATTTTCTCGTGCCGATGTGGTGCGCCGAGGAAAGCCACAGGCTCGCCGCGCACAGCCGTCTCGTGATCTTCGAAGGCAGTCACTTCCTGCCCTTCCCGCCGCCTTTCGGCCAGCTCGACCAGCTCGCGCCCGAGCTCGAAACTTTCCTGGCGCGACACGACGTCGCGGGCAGCATCGAACCGCACGCGGAGTCGAATCTCTCGAACCCCTTGCAGATGAGCCTGCCGGAGGCGTGGTGGTTGCCGCGACATGTGCCTTGGTGGATCGCCTTCGCGTGCTGTGCATTGCTCGCGAGCTGGCGCGCCGGTTGGTGCGGCGTGGTCGTCGGATCCCTCGCCGCGATGCTGCAACTGGATCTCGGTCTCGGGCTCATCGCCGGAGCCCTCGGAGCGGGAGCTCGCGCCTGCTCGCGCGCCGGAAGCAAATGGAAGGCTTGGCTCGTCGACGTCGCGCGTCTCGTCGGCGCGATCGTCGCGAGCTCCGTGTTTGCGACCAAGGCAGGCGACGGCCTGTGCGATCTGGCCGGACCCTGGGGCGGCGTGCTGCTCGCGATCCTGCTGCAGTTCCTCGGCCTGGTGGTCCTCGGAAGACTCGTCCAGGCGCTCAGAAATTGGCGAGCGCAGCGACGATCAGGAAGAACAGCAGCATCATGAGGATCAGGCCGAGCACCTTGGCCCACGAGATCGGCGCATCTCCCTCGACATTGCCCGTCTGACCGTGGATCAAGACCGTGTACGGTTTTCCATTGCAGCGATACGTCAACGTCCAGACCGGCAGAAGGATGTGCTTCCAGCGCACATCGCGGATCGTGTTCGCCACGCGCAGATCGCGGTGCGTGTCGCCTGGCACGTCGCCACCGCAGCGCGCGATCTGCTGCTCCTCGATGCGCGCCTGAGCCGCCTTCCAGCCATCCGCGAGGTCGACGCGATACTCCTCCGCGTGCCAGCCCGCCAGGTACTCGGGCTGGTAGGGGACCAGGGCCTTGTTGTCGAAAGCCCCGAGCTTCTTCAACAGATCGCCGCGCACGAACCCCGAGGCCGGCACGAGCAGATCATCGAAGTAGTCCTCGCGCGCGCCGTTCGCCGGAGTCCAGCTCACGTGGCGCACCTGCTGCGGCACCATCGTCGTGCGGCCGTTGACCGTCATCGGCACCAGGATCGTCACGTAGTAATAGGTGCCCGAGTCCGCCGACCAGTCGGAGTGCACCCGCGCGTCGAAGGTCCAGCAGGGCACGTAGACGCCGCGCGCCTGGAACTGATCGACGTTCTTCAGCGCGTTGGGCCGAAACCACATGCCGTGCGTCCACTTGCGGAACTGCGCTCGCACCGTGTCGCGGCCGACGTCGAGCGGAATCAGCGACTCGGGCCGCAGCGGATTGCGCCGCTCTTCCTGGGCCAGCACCGAGGGCGAGCCGCAGAAGACACAGTCGGTCGAGGTGGCCGACTCGTCGAACGTCACGCGCGCGCCACAGCTCCCGCACTGGGCCACGCGCGCGTCGGTTCCGAAGCCGCGAGCGCTTCCCGTCACGTCCTCGAGCGCGCGCTCGACGATGGTCGCGTTGCTCTGGATCACCGGGCGCCGGAACTCGCAGTGGCTGCACACCTGCGCGTCCGCGTCGGGATCCCAGACCAGCTCCGCGCCGCAATTGGGGCATGGAAAATTCTTCTGCTGGCGCAGTCGGCCCTGGTCGGGCAGGGGCGGCGGGAGGGAGTCGGTCACGGTCCTTGGCGCGGGAGCTCGCGGACCTTTCTACGCGGCCGGGCCGTCGATGTTCAACGTCTTGCACGCAGGGAAGCCCGCGATCCTTTTCGCGAGGTGAAGGAATCCCTATCGTCTGCGTAGTGGCGCGCCGTCTCCCGCGTGGGGAGAGCGAGTGCCGAGTCGAAAGATATTGCCGGTGCATGCCGGCAGGAGAGAGCTAGCCCATGGGCGTGATCGATTGGTTCAAGCGCGGCGTCGGCGAGATGATGATCGCGCGTCCGGACGACGCGAAGTCCCACGTGGTCTGGAAGCACCCCGACCCGACCATTCCCATGAAGTCGCAGCTCACCGTCGAATCCGACGAAGTCTGCGTCTTCTTCCGCGATGGCAAGGTGGTCGGCACCCTGGGGCCCGGCCGGCACACGCTCGACACGGCGAACCTGCCTTTCCTGTCGAATCTCGTCGACTCCTTCACCGGCGGTCGCGTGTTCATCGCGGAAGTCTTCTTCGTCTCCACCAACGAGCAGGTGGGCGTCAAGTTCGGCGGCCCGATCGGCCACGTCGAGGACCCCAAGAGCGGCGTGCCCGTGCAGACGATGGTCCACGGCGAATTCAGCTTCCGCGTGATCGACGCGCAGATGCTGATCACGGTGCTCGTCGGCATGGGCCGCGCGGAGAGCTACCAGGTGCGCTTGTGGATGAAGGAGCAGGTGCTCAAGGTCATCCGCGACCGCATCGCCGAGCTATTGGTCAAGAACAAGTGGCCCTTGCTCGACGTGACCTCGGGCGCGTACACCGAGGAAGTCGAGGGCGACGTGCTCAAGAGCATGGATCAGCACGTCGCGAGCTACGGCCTCGACATCGTGCGCCTGGGTAACTTCGTGGTCGCGATCGACGAGACAGACGCGACGAACCTGAAGCGCCTGTACACCGATTCGGCCTACGTGCGCTCGATGGGCGGCGTCGGCAACTACCAGCAGTTCGCCGCGGGCAAGGCGATGCTCGGCGCCGGCGAGGGCATGTCGAAGGGCGGCGGCGGTGACGGCGGAGCGAGCGGCGCCGGCCTGATGGGCGGCGCGGGTCTCGGCGTCGGCATGGCCATGGCGCAGATGCTGGTCAAGGACAACCGCGGCGGCTCGAGCCTCGCTCCGATCGCCGCCGGCGTGGTGTGCAAGGCCTGCAACGCGACCGTCGCTCCCGGGAAATTCTGCGCGGCCTGCGGCAAGTCGATGGAGTCGAGCACGCCCGCCGTTGGCTTCTGCGCGGGCTGCGGCGCCGCGATGGCCGCCGACGCGAAGTTCTGCGCGGCCTGCGGTCGCCCGCGGCCGTAGCGGTTCGCGAGAGGCGCGAATCCTTCGCGCAAAAAAAAGCGGGGCGCCTCCTTCGAGGCGCCCCGCGTCGTTGCGTTCTCGTTCTAGATCACGGGCACACGGTGTATTCGAGACCGTCGGAGAGGGTCGAATTGTTCGGTGCCGGGAAGCCAGGGTCACGTCCCCAGAA
>DATHET010000031.1:0-8818 GCA_035490315.1 Planctomycetota bacterium | reverse complement strand
GGGCTTCGTTCACGCGGATAGCGCGTCCGTCAACTTGCTTACCGTCCAGCTCCGTGATCGCAGCTTGGGCGTCGGCATCCGTCCCCATCTGCACAAACGCGAATCCCTTCGGGCGTCCCGTTGCGCGATCCGTGATGATCGCGACTTCCTTGACCGTTCGGCCACCACCTTCGAAGGCAGCCCGCAGGCTCGCTTCCGTGGTTTGATACGACATGTTGCCGACGTAGAGTCTCGTTCCCATTCTAGTTTCCTTCAGTTCAGTCAGTGAGATAGGCCCAGTCGTTGCGCGATCCTTTCAGGACGTCCAAAAGGTTAGTTGCGAGCGATCTGCGGAGCCGATTCAGACGGCGCTAGGTTAGCCGCGCGCACGGCGGAGCGGTAGTGGCCTTTTGCGCCGCGCTTCGGCAGGCCCCGGGACCTGACGGCGATTCAGGGCCGTCAGACGTCCAGAGGCCGCTTTTGTCCTGGGCGACTGGGTCCCAGAGGCAGGGAATCCTGCGGGCCTGTCTAGGAAGTCCCATTCGCGGCCTCACCCGATTGCTAGTCTTCCGCGCCCGTGTCCACCAACCGAGTCGCCGTCGTGGAAGCCGCGCTCGACGCGTGGCTTGCCGCTGCTCCCCCCGGCGGAGCAGGGCTGGAGCCTGACCAGGCGCTCGAACCGGGCGGCGCGCTGTCTGCACGCAAGGCGCTCGAGCTGTTCGAGGACCAGGTCGCCTCGCGGGCCCTCGACGTCGCGGCGCGAGAGCTCAAGCGCACCAACCGCTCCTTCTACACGATCGGCAGCGCAGGCCACGAGAACAACGCGGTCGTCGGAGCCTTGCTGCGCCTGGACGACCCCTGTTTCCTGCACTATCGCTCGGGCGCTTTCATGCAGGCGCGCTCGCGACACCTGGCTGGCGCGACGCCGGTCTGGGACACGCTGCTTTCCCTGTGCGCGTCGAGTGAAGACCCGATCACCGGCGGGCGGCACAAGGTCTGGGGCTCGCGCGCGATGTGGGTGCCGCCGCAAACTTCGACGATCGCCTCGCACCTGCCGAAAGCGAGCGGACTCGCGACGAGCATCGCTCTGGCGCGACGCCTGGGCGTCGACAGCGGCCTGCCGGCGGACGCGATCGTGTGCTGCAGCTTCGGCGACGCCTCCGCCAACCATGCCGCGGCCCTGGCCGGCATCAATGCCGCGCGCTACGCCAAACGCAAGGGCGCGCCAACGCCGATCCTGTTCCTGTGCGAGGACAACGGCATCGGCATCTCGGTCGAGACTCCGCGCGACTGGATCCGCGCAAACTTCTCGAGCCAGCCGCACCTGGCCTACTTCCGCGCCGAGGGTGAGCTCGATCAGGTCTTCGAGTCGGTCAAGCACGCGATCGACCATTGCCGCACGCAGCGCGCGCCGGTGTTCCTGCACCTCGAGACCGTGCGCCTGTGGGGCCACGCGGGCAGCGACGTCGAGACGACGTACCACTCGCTCGAGGAGATCGCCGCGATCGAGGCCCGCGATCCCCTGCTGCGCAACGCGAAACGCCTGGTCGAGACCGGCGCCGCGGACGCCGCGACCTTGGCGGCGATCGTCGCGGACACGCGCCAGCGGGTGCTCGCCGCAGCGGAAGAAGCCAGCAGGCGCCCGCACCTGGAAACCCGAGAAGCGGTCATGGCTCCCCTCGCGCCTTGCGACGAGCCCGCGACCCGGCGCGACGCCGAGAATTCCCTGCCGGCCGAGGCTCGCGCGAAATTCTGGGCGGGCGCCCTGCCCGAAGCGGTGAAGACCCCGACGAAGCGCACCCTGGCCGCGCACATCAATTCGGCCCTCGCGGACGAGATGTCGCGGCGGCCCGAAATGCTCCTGTTCGGCGAGGACGTGGCGAAGAAGGGCGGCGTCTACGGCGTGACCATGGGCTTGCAGAAGCGCTTCGGCGTCGCGCGCGTCTTCGATTCGCTGCTCGACGAGACCTCGATCCTCGGTCTGGCTCAGGGCGCGGCGCACATCGGCTTCCTGCCGGTGCCCGAGATCCAATACCTGGCGTATCTGCACAACGCCCTCGATCAATTGCGCGGCGAGGCCTGCTCCCTGTCGTTCTTCTCGAATCGCCAGTTCCAGAACCCGATGGTCGTGCGCATCCAGGGGCTCGCGTACCAGAAGGGTTTCGGCGGACACTTCCACAACGACAACTCCGTCGGCGCTCTGCGCGACATCCCAGGCCTGGTCCTCGCCGTGCCCGCGCGCGGCGACGATGGCGCGCGCATGTTGCGCGGAGCGCTCGGCATGGCGAAGACCAACGGCCGCGTGGTGTGCTTCCTCGAGCCGATCGCCCTGTACCACGAGAAGGACCTCTACGAGGACGGCGACAACCGCTGGACCAGCGACTACCCGCCGCCGGGCAGCGCGCTCCTGCCGGGCGAAGTCGGCGTCTACCACCCCGAGCACCGCGACCTCTTGATCGTGAGCTACGCGAACGGTCTGCGGCTTTCGCTGCGCGCCGCGCGGATCTTGCAGGAAAAATACGGACTGCGCGCGCGCGTGATCGACCTGCGCTGGCTCGCGCCCCTGCCCCTGGAAGCCGTGCGCGAGCACGCGGCGCAATGTGGCGGCGTCCTCGTCGTCGACGAATGCCGCGCGAGCGGCGGCGGGATCGCGGACGCGATCGTCGCCGATCTCGCGGAAGGCGGATACCTGCGGCGCATGCGCAGCGTGCGCGCCGCGGACTCCTATGTCCCGCTCGGCGCCGCGACGGCCGCGGTGCTCGTGCAGGAAGCGCAGATCGTGGCCGCCGCGAAAGAGTTCCAGGCGTGAGCCGCGCCGCGCTTTTCTGCCCGGGCCGCGGCTCGTACACCGAGCGCTCGCTGCGTTCCTTGCCGGAGGCCCATCCCTTCGTCGAGCGCGCGAACGAGCTGCGCGCCGAGTACGGTCTGGTCAGCCTGTCCGAGCTCGATCGCGCCGAGCGCTTCAGCCCCTCGCAGCACCTCCTGCCGGCGAACGTCTCGGCCCTCATCTACCTGGTGTCGATGCTCGATGCACAGACCGCCCAGGCCGAGCACGAGATCGTCTGCGCCGGCGGCAATTCGCTCGGCTGGTACACGGCCCTCGCCGTCGGCGGCGCGCTGTCGTTCGACGACGGCTTCCGCCTTGTCCAGGAGATGTCGGTCCTGCAGCAGGAGCTCGCGAAGACCGGCGGCCAGATCCTGTTCCCGCTGGTCGGCGACGATTGGACGCTGCAGCCGGGGATGGTCGAGAGCGTGCGTTCCGCGCTCGCGACGTCCAACGGCCAAGCCTTTCCGTCGATCGATCTCGGCGGCTCGCTGGCCCTCGCCGGCAGCGACGAAGGCATCGCCCACCTCTTGCGCTCGCTGATGCCCGTGAAGCGCGGCTCGATCATCTACCCGTTGCGCCTGGTACAGCACGGGCCCTACCACACGCCGCTGGTCGCGGAAGTCCAACGTCGCGCGCGCGAGAGCCTCGCTCGTCTGGAATTCCGCCCGCCGAGGGTCACGTTGATCGACGGACGCGGCAATCGCTTCACGCCCTGGAGCTGCGACGTCGACGCTCTCGCGGAGTACACGCTCGGAGCGCAGATCGTCGAGCCCTTCTCGTTCCACAAGAGCGTCCTGGTCGCGCTGCACGAGCACGCGCCGGATCGGATCGTGCTCCCTGGTCCCGGCAATACGCTCGGCGGAGTGTGCGGACAGATCCTGGCCCTCGACGGCTGGCGCGGGATTCACACGAAGGCTGACTTCGAGCGCCTGCAGGCTTCGGAGAATCCGGTCGTGGTCTCGATGCGCCGCTGAGGGCGCCAAGCTCAGAACTGCTGATCGAGCACGGTCAGCGTCGTGGCAGTGCCGCCGTGGCTCGTCCCCGCCGCGTCGAGCATCACGCACTGCAGGTGCTTCTGCATCTCGTTGACGCCCGGGGGCAGGGCGGTCACCGGCAAGACCACGTCCAAACGTCCGCCGACCGGCACGATTCCCAGGATCGAGCGGCGGAACGGCGACTTGACGAGCAGGGTCGCGCCCAGTGTGGGCGCCCATTTCGTGGTGCAGCCCGCGCTGGTCAGCAGGTACACGCGGTCCCCCGGCTCTCCAAAGAACGAAAGGTTCGCAGGCCCGGATTCGCGCACGAGCGTCGGGGCGAGCAGGCTGCGCGCGCTACCGCCAACCGGAACCAGCCCGGCGGGTGGACCCGAGTAACCGCCTGCCGCGGTCCCGCTCGGAGCCTGGTTGTTGCAGGGATCGAAACCGCCGGGTCCGCCTGCTCCGCCCTGCAACGAAGTTGCGCGCGTGCGGGACAGGGATGACACGTCATTCAAGTTGAGCGCGACGGCGCCGTCGCCACCGTTGGTCGGAAAGTGGGACGGGGTGGTGCACTGTGGTGGTGGCGCGCCGCCGCTGTATCCGATCCCTCCATCGCCTCCCACCAAGCTGCATCCAGAAAAGAACAGCGTGCTGTTGGTCGCCAGGACGGCCGCATTTCCAGGTCTCGCATCGGATGGAGTGCTCGAGTAGATGGAGTATCCCCCGTTGCAACCACGGCCGCCCTTCAGCGTGCAGTCGTAAAGTGTCACGCTGGAGTTCCAGCATTGGAGGGCAGGCGTGCTGTGCGAAATACCGACGATCGTGAACTGACCATCTGCTCCAAAGAGCTTGGAGCGGCTGAACGAAACGTCGGCCGAGCCGCTCACCTCCACCGCGGCGAAACTGAGTTCGTCGGCATGGGCCTCGAAGTCCTGGATGCGCACGCTGCCTGCATTCGAGGAGAGCTCCAAGCTCATCGGGGATGAGGAACCGGTCTGGTACTTGAAGCCCGAGATCACCACGGTCTGATTCGCGCTCAGGTTGAGGACGTGGATTTGCCCGAAGGACACGGGCGTCGGCATATCCGCGATCACGCTCACTCCCTTCCCATCGATGATGAAGTAGGGGACGAATGGATCACGAACCAAGATCACATCGCCGTCGACGGCAGCGGCGATCGCGATCGGAACCGTGGAGTGGGTCTGTTGTGCGCCGCCGACGATTAATACGTCCGCGATGGCGGGCGATGAGGTCATCGCGAGCAGGAAGGCACAGTGAACTTGCACGGGGGCCATGGGAACTCCTCGGGTGGTCACACTCCGGCGAGCCTCGATGTTACCGCCGAGTCACGTTCCCCGCCTCGACTCCGACAGTCCTTTCCCTAGGGGAATGGATTGGCGCTGAGCACGAGCGTTGCGTCCCCCCGCCCCATCAGGAACCAGGCTCCGTTGGGCGAAGTGGCGAGCGGCAACACCGGCGCCGGCCCCCAGCCCGTCTCCTTGTCGAACATCGCCTGCAGCGCGCCGTCGAGCGCGCGCCAGAAACGCACTTCGTGGGTGTAGCCCGAGCTCGAGATCAAGGTGTTGCCGCTCGGCGACCAGGCGAGCGACTCGGTGAAGCCGTTCGCGTCGCCCGCGAATGTCTGGATCAACGCTCCGTCGGAGACGCGCCAGATGTGGACGTTCTGTCCATAGCCGTCCGCGCATCCGGCGACCGTCAGCCCATTGGGCGAAAAAGCGACGCTGGTGACTCCGAAGCCGCTGCCCGTCAGCGTGCGGATCAATCCGCCGTCGGAAGTGCGCCAGAGCTTGAGCGTCGTGTCGAAGCTTCCCGACGCGAGTGTCTGGCCGTCGGGCGAGAGCGAAAGCGTCATCACAGGATTCGTGTGCCCGCTGAGGGTGTTCAAGAGCGCCCCGTCGCTCGCCCGCCAGAACTTGATTTTCGAATCCCAGCCGCCCGAATAGATCGCCGAGCCGTCCTTGGCGAAGACCACCGCACGCGTCCCGCCCAGGTGTCCCGACGCGGTCCATTGCAGGGCACCGTCGAAAACGCGCCACTTGCGGACCGAGGGATCGAGCGTGTCCGGCGGCGGCGAGCCCGCGCCCGAGGCGATCCATGCGCCGTCTTGCGAGAAGACCGCGGAGTTGACGATGTCCGTGTGGCCCGTGAGCGTGCGCAGATCGTTGCCCGTGGCGATGTCCCACACTTTCATGTCGGTGTCCCGCGCTCCGGAAACGGCGAGATCGCTCTGGAACGAGACCGCGACGCAATCGATCGGCGCGTGGTGATGGCCGAGCTTCCGCAGCAGCGCTCCGTCGGTCACGCGCCACTGGCGTGTCTTCCCGTCGAGCCCGCCGGCCCACAGGCTCTTGCCATCGGGAGCGAAGCTCACGGCGTGCGGATAGGAAACAGCGGACTCGC
This sequence comes from Planctomycetota bacterium, assembly GCA_035490315.1. Classification (GTDB taxonomy): domain Bacteria; phylum Planctomycetota; class UBA1135; order UBA1135; genus JADJQU01. Next base: position 2,614 of record DATHET010000031.1, on the reverse strand, counting down.
TCAAGGTGTGCAGCAGCGCCCCGTCGAGCGTGCCCCAGATCCGCACGTTGCCGTCCCAGCTCGTCGCGGCGAGCTTGCGCCCGTTCGGCATCCAGGCGACCGAGGCGACCAGGTCCGTCGCACCCGTGAAAGTGTGCACGAGGTTGCCGGTGGCGATGTTCCACATGCGCACCGTGTTGTCCCAGCTGCCCGTGATCAGGTAGCGTCCGGCGGGATTGAAGGCCACCGACGAGACGAGCGAGGTGTGGCCGGTCAAGGTGTGCAGCAGCGCGCCGTCGGATACGCGCCACATCTTCGCCGTTTGATCCGCGCTCGCCGTCGCGAGAGTCTGGCTGTCGCGCGAGAACCCGACGCCGAGCACGCCGCCGCCATGGCCGACGAGCGTGCGCAGCAAGAGACCGTCGGAGAGGCGCCAGATCCAGACGTTCGCATTCTGGTCCCCGCCCGCGAGCAGCTGGCCGTCGGGCGAGACCGCGATCGAGAGGACCTCGAAGGAGTTCGCCGTGAACTGGCGGATCAAGGCTCCGTCCGAAACGCGCCAGAGCAGGACGTCGGCCTGGCCGCTGCCGAATGCGGTCTCGCCGCCCGCGGCGATGTACTGGTTGTCGGGCGTGAAGGCGATCGACCAGATCCCGGCGTAGGTGCCCGAGACCGTGCGCAGCATCGCGCCGTTCGAGGTCTGCCAGATCTTGATCGTGTGGTCCTCGAAGCTCGACGAAGCGAAAAGCTGTCCGTCGGGCGAGAGGGCGACTCCCTGGACGGTCGAATGACCGGGGCCGATCCATTGGATGGCGGGTTGACCCTGAGCGAGGGCGCGGGGTGCGGAGGCGAAGAGAGCAAGGGCGACAGAGAGCCAAAGCCTGCGCGACATGAGAGATCCTCCAGCTGAGAGTTGAAGGCGATCCTAGCCGGCGGCTCGGATCGGCGAATCGAGGGATCCACCGAGGTCACGAGGACCGGCGCTGCCGAGAAAGCACGAGCCCCCGCCGGAGCAAGGCTCCAGCGAGGGCTCGGTTTCGATTCGCAAGCCGCGAGGCTCGAACGTCAGAGCTTCACGGTCTTCGCGTGCTTCTCACAAGCCTTCTTGGCCTTGTGGCACTTCTCGCAGACATCCGAGTAACCCGGCATGCCCTTGTTGATCAGCGACTCGGCCCGCTTCAGCGCGACGGCCGCGATTTTCGTTCCGACGGCCTTCTTGCTGACGTCCTTGAAGGCATTGACCGCCTCGAGGTAGGCCTTGTCCTCTTCCAGCGCGACTGCATTGGCGAATGCGGCGCCGCCCTTGAGCTCGGCTTCGTACGTCGGCACGGCCTTCATGTCGCTGATCAGCTTCGTCGCCGCTTCGCTCGCCGGCAACGGAGGCTTCGCGTTGGCGATGCCCTCGGACTTCTGCAGAGCCGCGTAGATCATGTCCTGACTGAACAGCTCCTCGGCCCGCTTGACCATCGAGTTCGAAGCCTCGGTGACGTAGGCCGTGAAATGCTCGTGCGTCCTCAGCTCCACGTCGTCCAATCCTCCCGCCGTCTTCACAGCCTGGAGATCGCTCCATGCCTCGCCGAGCTTGCCGTTGCGCAACAACATGGCGGACGAAGCGAGTTTCTTCGGCCACATCGAGCCGGGCTTCGCTGCCTTCATCGCCTTCTTCAAGGCCGACTCCGGCGAGTCGCCGGCGAAGGAGAGATTTCCGTCCGGATCGATCACTCCCGCGTAAGGGAAGTGCGGCACGCCCAGCGTCTTCTCCAGAGCTCCATCCAGGATGACGATCGGGTAGCCGGTCTTCTTCTGCTTGGCGACCCACTTGTCGACCACATCCACTGCTTCATCGGTCACGCCGATGATGACGAGGCCCTTCGACTCTTCCTTCTCGAATTGAGCGGCGAGCGAGGGAACCTCGGCGTTGCAGGGGCCTCACCAGGTGCGGAAAACCTGGAGCAGTACGGCCTTACCTTTGATATCGGCGAGGGTGATCGGCGCGGTGTTGTACCACTTGGTTGCTTTGAACTCCGGCGGCGGCTTGCCGATGGAGTCCTGGACGGTCACGGTCGCCGCCAGCGACATCAGCGCGAAGCCCAGGCCCAGGAACATTTTGAACATGAAGTCTCTCCTTGGAATCGAGAACGAAGACCGCCGGCGCGTCAGATCCGAGTCGCGGGGTCCGTCCCACACCCCAAAGGAGAACCGGAAGGCCTCGCGAGCACAAGAGCAGCGCCAGAAAGGATGGATGAAGCTGGCCTCGGGCGCGCGTGGCCCGACTTGACGGAGCCCGGCTCGATTCCGAGTCCTCCGGCGTCGCGCAGGCACGCAGCCGCGCCAGTGGGAATTGAGCGCCCTGCTTCGGCAAGCGCGCGGGTATGCGCTTCGCGGAAGCCGACAGCGTCCGGGCTTCCTCAGGACGCAGTCGGAGTCGTGCCTGGCCGCGTGACGACGCCGTCTGGCTGATTCATGACGAGAATGTTGCAACGCCAGCTACCGGTGGCGTCAAGACTCCTGCGATGTTCGCCCACTCCGTCGACAAAGCCTTCGCGAAGTTCCAGCGCAACGGCGATTCCAAGGCCTTGGCGCAGGTCTTCGATGCGACCGCGCCGGATCTGCAGCGGCTCGCGCGCTACTTCGC
>DATHET010000030.1:0-16566 GCA_035490315.1 Planctomycetota bacterium | reverse complement strand
CGTCCGGAGTCGTGATGGCATCCGGGCGCCGCGATCGCGGCGCCCGGATGCCATCACGACTCCGGACGAATTCACCTGACTCCGTATTCGCTCACCAATAGCGCTCGGTGTGGATGTGTCCCGGCGTCCTGCGCCGGTGGGGGCGGAGGCCTTGCTCGGCGAGCTGTGTGGAGAGTTGTGTGATCATTTCTGGATTCCCGCAGATGAAGATCTTCGAGCTCTCCCCGTTGAGGTCGCGGCCGAAGACCTTGCGGAACATCTCTGGCTCGAAGAGCTTCTGGACGCGCACGCGCAGTCCGCTCCAGCCGCTGTCCAGAGGCTCGCGCGTCAGGGTCGGGACGTAGCGGAAATCCGGCTCGCGCGCGGCGAAAGCCTGGAGCTCGGCGTGATACCCCAGGTCGCCGACATGGCGCGCGGAGTGGATCAGCGCGGCACTCTTCCAGCGCTGCTTGCCGTCGTACTCGCGCAGCATCGACAGAAAAGGCCCGACACCGGAGCCGGTAGCGACGAGGATCAGATCCGCCGTCGCCGGAACGTCGGCCAGGGTGAAATGCCCGTAGACGTTCGGGTCGAGCCACAGCGAATCGCCGGGCTTCAAGCCCCACAGGCGTGTCGTGAACGCGCCGTGGTCGACGCGCTGGATGTAGAACTCGAAATAGTCGCGCGCCGAAGAGGGCGAAGCGATCGAGAAGGCGCGCCGCAAGAGTCGGCTCTCGTCGCCGGGCTCGAACAAGCCGAGGTTCGAGAACTGGCCCGGCTCGAATTGCGGCACTTCCGCGCGGCCTTTTCCCACGCGCAGGATCATCAACGAGTCGTTGACGTCGCGCCGGGCAACGACGTGGGCGTTGTAGCTCTCCTCGCTCATCGGGGACGGTGGTCTAACCGCCGCGCGTGTGCATTTCCAGGTGGGGGTCGCGGCGCAGCTCGTCGATCGCGGCCAGCGCGACACGCTCGTGCTCGGCGAGGCGCTCCATCGCGCCACGATCCTCGCGCACCGACCAGCGTCCGCGGATCATGCTCGCGAGCTCCTCGCTCGAAGCTCCGGCGCGCAGGGCCTTGCCGAGATCCAGTCCCTGACGCGCGTAGAGGCACAGGAACCAGCGACCGTCGGCGGTCAAGCGCGCGCGGTCGCAGGACCCGCAGAAGGGCTGGGTGGTCGACGAGATCACGCCGAACACCGTCCCGTCGGCGAGCCGGTAGCGATCCGCCGGCGCGGAAGAATTTTCGACGATCGGCTCGATGGGTCCGCGCGATTTCGTCAGGCGCTCGAGGATCTCGCGGCGCGACACCACGGTTTCCTTGGTCCAGCGGGTCGCTCCGCCGACGTCCATGTATTCGATGTAGCGCAACTCCGCGCCGATCGAGCGCGCGTAATCGAGCAGGGTCTCGATCTCGTCGTCGTTGGTTCCACGCAGCACGACCATGTCCAGCTTCAGCGGCTGGAAGCCGACCTTGCCCGCGCGCTCGATCCCGGCCAGCACCTGCTCGAGGGCATCGCGCCGCGCGAGATCGCGGAAGCGCTCTGGATTCAGCGTGTCGAGGCTGACGGTCAGTCGCTTCAAGCCCGCCTTGGCCAGCGCCTCGGCCTGAGCCTCGAGCAGCACGCCATTGGTAGTCAGGGCCAGGTCATCGATGCCCGGGATCGCGGCCAGCATCGCGACCAGCACGTGCAGGTCGCGCCGCATCAAGGGCTCGCCGCCGGTCAGGCGCAGGCGGTTGACGCCGACCCCGGCGAAGACCCGCGCCAGGCTCGCCAGCTCCTCGAAGCGCAAGAGGCTCGGCTGGGGCAGCCAGGCGTACTCCTCCTCGGGCATGCAGTAGGCGCAGCGCAGGTTGCAGCGGTCGGTGACCGAGATGCGCAGGTTGGCGAGGGGGCGGCCCAGGCGGTCGGCCAGGTCGGGGGGAGAATCCATCAGCCCACCAATATAAGGGGTGCGGCTCAAGACCGAGGCCTCGGCTTGCCGACCCCGTGCCGGAGCCCCCAACGAGCTCGCGCATGACCCAACCTGCCTCAGCAGTTCCCAGCTGGCGACTCAAGCCGATCGGCAAGTACGGCCTTCCGGCGACGATCAACCTTTCCGAGGCGGGTCTGACCATCGGGCGCGACGCGTCCAACAACTGCGTGATCTGCGGCGGGCGCTGGGCCATGGTCTCGCGGCTGCACGCGCGCCTGGAGTTCGACGGGGCGAAGCTCGTCGTTCACGACCTCGGCTCGAGCAACGGAACCTTCGTCAATTCCATTCGCGTCGACTACGCGGAACTCTCGCCGGCGGACGTGCTGCAGCTCGGCCCCGAGGGCCCGCGCTTCGTCATATTCCACGAAGGCGGAGTCGAGGTGACCTCGATCGGCCAGACCCGCAGCGTGCCAGGCCGGGCGATCGTCGGCCCGAGCTCCTTGTCGCTCGGACAGACCGCCTTGATCAGCCTCAAGCGCGCCCTGGGTCTCGAAGCCGCGGAAGCCAGCGCTTCGCGCGTCGAGGCGCGCCAAAAGAAGTATTTCGCGCTCGGCGGCGCCACCTTGTGCATCCTGGCCTGCGCGGGAGTCGTCGCCTTCTCCTGGCTGGAGCGCGATGGACAGCAGCTGGTCGCGAAAGTCGCCCGCAACAGCGAGGCGCGCTCCAAGGCCGTCGAGCGCGAGAGCGCGCGGCGCGCCGACCTGGCCGCGCGGTTCAACGCCGAGCTGCACGAGAAGAACGAAGAGCTCTCCTCGCGGCTGGACGCCGGCCTCCTGCGCGTCGGCAGCGAGCTGGAACGGCGCATCGCCGACTCCTACGTGGCGCGCGAGACCTGGGACTTGGAGCGCGCGGGCCTCGAAGCTCAACGCCAGACCATTGAAGCGCGCCTCGCGGAGCTCTCGGCATCGCAGGGCGGCTCGAACGTCGAGCTGGAGCAGCTGCGCAAGCGCCTCGAGCTGACCAACACGAACCTGTCGCAGTACAACCCGCGCGAGATCGAGGCCGAGAAGCTGGCCCTGGTCAAGCACGTGCGCGAAGCCGTGGTCATGATCGAAGCGCGCGTCGTGTTCCGCGAGCAGGAGACCCAGCGCCTCCTGCACCTGACGCAGAAAAGCCTCGGAGCCTCCGAGGTCAACCTGCGCGACGAGGGCGACATCCTCGACCAGCGCTCCTCGGGCTCGGGCTTCGTGATCTCGAGCGAGGGCTACATCCTGACCAACGCCCACGTCGCGCTCCCCGCGGAGTTCCGCGACTCGATGGACATCACCGAGTCCAACCAGGTCCTGCCCGAGGTCGAGCTCGCCGTCGTGTTCTCCGGCAGCTCGCGCCGCATCCCGGCCCACCTGATCCAGATCGACGACGAGGAAGACCACGACTTCGCCCTGATCAAGATCGAGCCCTTCGAAGGCATGCCGCGCCTCGAGCTCGACGACCTCGACTCGCCGCCGCCCGCCGCCGGTACCGAGGTCTACCTATGCGGCTTTCCGCTGGGGACTTTCGCGGTGCAGGAGGGCGATCGCGTGATCGCCTCGACCCTCAAGGGCATCCTCTCGCGCCGAGTCGGGCCCTACGTGCAGATCGACGCGGGCGTGCACCCCGGCATCAGCGGAGGTCCGGTGACCGACGCCAATGGCAAGGTGATCGGCGTGGTGTGCAGCGTCCAGGCCACGCCCATGGGCGAGATCGCCGCGACCATCGGGTATGCTCTGCCGATCAGCTCGGCGCGCCGCGTCCTGCCTTCGGAAGCAATGCGCTAGAAGCGCGCTGTCCATCCGCAAGCCTGGACCACCGGCCGCGCAGATTGCGGATCGAGCCGGTGGAGGGCACGAAATTGTGGAACGAGTCCGGCTCGCGGTTTGCTCGCCGTTCGCGCGTCGTCGGAATCGGCGCGGCTGGATATGCTCATGCCCAAATGGCAAAGCAACAATCCAAGCCTGCGAAGGCCGCGCGTTCCGAGGAGTACGATTCCAAGGCCGTCCTCTCGGTGCTCAACCGCATCCTCGAGATGGAGCTCGCGGGGATCGTGCGCTACACGCACTACTCGCTGATGGTCTTCGGCTACAACCGGATTCCGATCGTGTCGTGGCTGCGCGCGCAAGCGACGGAAGGCATGGCCCACGCGCAGCAGGCGGGAGAGTGGATCACGCATCTCGGCGGGCATCCGTCGCTCGCGATCGGTCCCTTGCTCGAGACGCATGATCACGACATCGGGAACATCCTGCGCGAATCGCTCGAGCACGAGCTGGAGACGCTCGAGCTGTACCGGGAGCTGTTGAGATTGACCGCGGATCGCGCGGTCATGCTCGAGGAGTATGCGCGCGGCATGATCCTCTCGGAGGAGATGCACTGCGGCGAAGTCGACAAGATGCTGCGCAAGCCGGGCGATACGAAGTCGGTCCAGGGCTGAGTCCGGAATGAAGCGGCCGGTGATCATCGCAGTCGTTCTGATCGCGGTGGCTGCCGAGCTGGTCTATGTCACGCGCGGTTGGTGGCTGGGAGAGTCGCCGTCGGAAGAACTGCTCCTGGGGGATCTGTCTCCTGGGCAAGACCAAGCCCCTCCGAACGTCCAGGATTCGCCGCTCGAAACTCCCACACAGACCGAAGCCCCAGTCGCGGGGACACCGCCCGCCGAGCCGCGTACCGAAGCGCCGCTGACTGCGCCCGAGTGGGTGCAACAGATCCTGCGCTCGACACCGGAGGAGTGGGAGGGCCGCAAGAAGAGACTGGGCTGGGAAGAACGCGTGGCGCTGAAGGAAAAGATCTACGAGTACTTCAACGCCGAGTCCAAGCCGGAACTCGAACGGCGCAAGATCAATCGCGAATGGGAGTTCTTCGCGGCACCCGATCGCAACGGCGCGATGAAGTACTCGTTCAGCGAGGAAGACAAGCGCGCGATCTTCAGCGTGGTCATGCTGCCGAACGAAGGCATGTACAAGCTCGTGCTCCCCCGCGCTCAGTTCGCGGACTTCTACACGCTCAAGGACAAGGCGGATCTGTTGGACCTCTGATCCTCCGTTGCCGCTGCAACGCGATCGGCATGCGATGAATCCCGCAATCCTCGCACTCTGGGCTTCGAGCGCGCTAGTCGCATGCGCAACGCGTCGCGCGCGCGATGCCGACGCAGGCCCGTGGCAGAGGGCCGAGCTTGGACAGGAATTGCGCGACGGCAACTGGCGGTATTACTACCCGGGCAGCGCGCATGTGCTCACCGAGGGCCGAGTCGGCGGTGGCCGTCGCATCGGGGAGTGGACGACCTATTACGACGAGGGAAGTCTGTTCGCGCGTGGCAGCTACGTCGACGGCAGCTTCGAGGGCAACTGGTTTCTTTGGAGCCCCGATGGAGAGATCAATCGCCGCGGGTCCACGACGCAATGTGTGAGCTTCGCGATGACGTACAGTCCAGCGGGATCAGGAGACTTTCCCTGGAGCCACTTCACGCCGGAGCAGCACGAGCAGGTGCGAGACCTTCTTCCGTTCGGTTACGGCGGTGGATGGTGGATGGGAACAGGCTTCTACGAGGACGGACTGCGGAAGCGCAAGTTGACGGACGTGGAGCTCGCGGCTGAGGGCATTGTCACGGCGACATCAACCTCCGCGAAGGCCGCGGAAATGGACGGAGACACGCGTTGAAGCGCACGCTTCTCGTGATCAGTCTCCTGGCGGGACTCTCCGCCTGCCGTTCAGAGTCTGCTTCGACCGAGAGATTTGAGAACTGCCCGGTCACAGCGGTCGAGTCGCCGCTGCGCGATGGAAAGTGGAACTTCCTATACCCCGCCGACACGCGCATCTTCGCCCAAGGCCGTGTCGCAAATGGTCTGCGCACGGCCACCTGGAACTTCTACTACCACGATGGCTCGCGGCTGGCGCGCGGATCGTTCGACAAGCGCGGCCGGATGTCGGGCAAGTGGATCTTCTGGCAGCCCGATGGCGCCGTGTGCCGGCAGCGGCACGGAACGGTGTGCATAGATACCGCCCTGACGCATTTACAAGACGACCACGATCATTTCGAGGGAGGGCATCTATACAGCGACGAAGCTCGCCCTCTCTGGCGGATAGCGCCACACGCCGCCGGCTATGGGAGTGGCTACTACGTCGACGGGAATTGGCAGCGGCCAGTTCCGATCGATGAGCTGCGTTTCGCGGGCCGTCTCGGTCCGCACTACATCAATCGATAGGCGCGTCAGTACGGAGCCATGTGAATTCGTCCGGAGTCGTGAGGGGCATCCGCGCGCCACTTTCGCGGCGCGCGGATGCCCCTCACGACTCCGGACGAATTCACCTGGCTCCGTACTGGCACTACGGACAGATCGTGAATTCCAAACCATTCGACAAGGTCGACTGATTCGGTGACGCCAGCGCGGGATCGCGACCCCAATATTGCGCATCGATCACCAGGCCAGACACGCTCAGATACGCCTGCGGAGTTCCGCCGAGAGTTCCGCGAGCGAAAGCATTGAAATCGATCGCGTACACGCCGGAGCAATCATCTGGCGGCGGATTCCCCCCGGACGAGACCGGCGTCGAGCGCCGCACCGGAGCATTCACGCACAAGAATCCACCCTGGAACGGATTCGCAGCGCGGCCCGAGTTGCTATAGAGCAGGAGGCCGGGCTTGTTGTTGATCACTTCCCTCGCCTCGATTCTGAAACCCGTGGCCGCCGTCGCGCTGGGAACGCCGCTCCAGCAGATGAAAGGCGTGCAAGCCTGCGAGTTCAACTTCGCCGTGCAGTAGATGCTCAGGCTCCCGCAGGTCGTAGGCATCTCTAGCACTCCGTACACGGCGTTCCAGGGAGTCTGGTAAGAGTGCATGAGCTGCTTGACTCCTGTCGCCGGATCGACGCGGTGGACGTATGCGTTGCCTCCAGTAGTCGCGATCCAGTACATCTCACCGCTATCCGTCATTGCGGCGTCCTTGCCGTTCACCGGCACGCTGCCGCCTCCGACCAGAGTGCAAGCCGCCGTCGTCTTGTCCACGCGCCACAGGACTCCGTCGTTCGCCGCGGCGTAGAGCTGACCGGTGTAGTCGAACTCGAGCCGCGCCCGAACGCTCGCGCCCGTGCTGCCGACCAGAGTGGCGCCGCCGGCGAGATTGAGGCGGTACAAGCTGATGGATGCATTCGTCCCCAGTCCGTAGAGCTGACCGTTCGTCGGATCGAACGCGATACTCTCCGGCTGCACGATCCCGGTGTTGGCCGCGAAGGTCGCGACACCGGTGTTGACGTCGAGCGTGTAGAGAACGCCACCAAAGACCCCGTACACCACGCCGGTCGTCGGATGGCGATCGATGGAATCCAGTTGCTGGAAGTTCGCCATCGGGGCGCGAAGGCTGATGCGGCCCGTCACGGAGTTGTAGTCCCACAGCTCCCGCGGGCCGAACATGAAACGCTCGCCCAGGAAGATCAGATCGGAGGCCGCGGCTTGGGAAGCGAGGACGAAGAGCGGCAGGGCCAGGGCGGCGCGTCGGATCCAGGACATGAGTCGTTCGCGAAGCAGCATGGATTCCTCCCGGCTGGAGAAGGGGCAGCGGGGTGCGGCCGACAGACCCAGGCTAGCAGGGAAACCAGAGTCCAGCTCGCGAAGCACGAGCCGGTGATCCCCGCGCGATGGCCAGCACGCTCGTGCCCTGCGCACAAGAGCGGACTGCGGCCACGCGGATCGCGCACCGACTACCACGGCGCCTCCGGCAAGCTATGATGCCCGTTCCACCAGGCGCGACCCACGCTGCGGAGCAGGGCTCCGGGCGACCTGGCGGCGGCGCCGGAGGCAGGAGCTTCCGGACGAGTTGGAATCAGGTGCGGGTCGACTCCTTCGAAGGACAGCCTCGGTGACACCCTCTGCGCGACCCTCGTTTCTGCAAGCGACCGACACCTTCCCGCGCCGCCACATCGGACCGGACGAGGTCGAAGTCCAGGCCATGCTCAAGGCCCTCGGGCTGAAGAGCCTCGACGAGCTGGTGAGCCAGACCGTGCCGGCCGACATCCGGCTGAATCGGGGCCTGGCGCCGATGACGGCCAACGAGCCGCGCGGGGAGTTCGAGGCGCTGGCCGAGTTCCGCGCCTCCTGCCAGAAGAACGAGGTCCTGCGCTCGTTCATGGGCATGGGCTACTCGGGCACGATCGTCCCGCCGGTGATCCAGCGCAACATCCTGGAGAACCCGGGTTGGTACACGCAGTACACGCCTTATCAGGCGGAGATCGCGCAAGGCCGGCTCGAGGCGCTGCTCAATTTCCAGACCATGGTCAGCGATCTGACCGGTCTCCCGATGGCGGGCGCGTCGTTGCTCGACGAGGCGACGGCGGCGGCGGAAGCGGTGAGCATGTGCTACGAGATCGGCCGCGGGAAACGGCACACGTTCTTCGTCTCCGATCGCTGCCATCCGCAGGTGATCGCGGTGGTGCAGACGCGCGCCGAGGCGCACGAGATCAAGATCGTGGTCGGCGCGATGGAGAAGTTCGATTTCGCCGGCGGGGACGTGTTCGGCGCGCTGTTGCCGTATCCGGCGACCGATGGGCAGGTGCTCGATCTCGAGCCGCTGGTCAAGAAGATCCACGAGGCGGGAGCTCTCGCAGTGGTCGCGGCGGATCTGCTCGCGCTGACACTGCTTCGCTCACCGGGCGATTTCGGCGCGGACATCGCGATCGGATCGGCCCAGCGTTTCGGCGTGCCTTTCGGATTCGGCGGGCCGCACGCGGCGTATCTCTCGACGAAGACTGATTACAAGCGCGAGATGCCGGGCCGCCTGATCGGCGTCTCGAAGGATGCGCAGGGCAACCGCGCGCTGCGCATGGCGCTGCAGACGCGCGAGCAGCACATCCGCCGCGAAAAAGCGACTTCGAACATCTGCACGGCGCAGGTTCTGCTCGCTGTCATGGCCGGCATGTACGCGGTGTACCACGGACCTGCGGGGCTGACGGCGATCGCGACGCGCGTGCACGGCATGACTCGCACGCTGGCGAAGGGGCTCGAGAAGCTCGGGTTCAAGGTCGCCCATGCGAACGTCTTCGACACGCTCGCGGTCGACGTCGAGAACTCGACCATGATGCTTTCGCTCGCGCGGGCCCTCGGCGTCAATCTGCGCGCGCTTTCGCCTACGCGGGTCGGCATCGCGCTCGACGAGACCACGGATGCGCGCGACCTGTCCAAGATCCTCCAGGCCTTCGGCGGGAGCCGCGGAGGCGCGCTGTCCGTCGAAAGCCTCGCGACCGAAGCTTCCCTCGCGATCGCGCCGGCCCTGGCGCGCAAGAGCCCGTTCCTGACCCATCCGGTGTTCAACACCCACCACTCCGAGCATGAGATGCTGCGCTACATGCGCGCTCTCGAGGCACGCGACTTGTCGCTGACCCATTCGATGATCCCGTTGGGCTCGTGCACGATGAAGCTCAATGCGACGTCCGAAATGTTGCCGGTGACCTGGAACGAGGTCGGCGGGATCCACCCCTTCGCGCCCGCGGATCAGACTCGCGGCTACCAGGAGCTGTTCGCGAACCTCGAGCGCGCCCTGCTCGAGATCACCGGCTTCCACGGCGTGTCGCTGCAGCCCAACGCGGGCTCGCAGGGCGAGTACGCCGGCCTGCTCGTGATCCGCGCTTACCACCGCTCGCGCGGCGACGGCCATCGCAACGTGTGCCTGATTCCGACCTCCGCCCACGGCACCAATCCCGCGAGCGCGGTCATGGCCGCGATGAAGGTCGTGATCGTCGCCTGCGACGCCAAGGGCAACGTCGACGTCGCCGACTTGCGCGCCAAGGCTCGCGAGCACGCGGCGAACCTCTCGTGCCTGATGATCACCTACCCCTCGACGCACGGCGTCTTCGAGGAGTCGATCCGCGAGATCTGCAAGATCATCCACGAGAGCGGCGGCCAGGTGTACATGGACGGCGCGAACATGAACGCGCAAGTCGGCCTGTGCCGGCCCGGCGATTTCGGTGCGGACGTCTGCCACTTGAACCTGCACAAGACCTTCTGCATCCCGCACGGCGGCGGCGGCCCGGGCATGGGCCCGATCTGCTGCGCGAAGCAGCTCACGCCTTTCCTTCCCGGCCACCCGGTGGTGAAAGTCGGCGGCGAGCAGGCTTGCGGCGCGGTGAGCGCGGCTCCCTGGGGCAGCGCATCGATCCTGCCGATCTCCTGGATCTACATCGCGCTGATGGGCTCCGCCGGTCTCAAGCGCGCCACGGAGATCGCAATCCTGAACGCGAACTACATGGCCGCGCGCCTGAAGGGTCATTACGACGTGCTCTTCACCAACGCCAAGGGCCGCGTCGCCCACGAGTTCATCATCGACCTGCGCCCCTTCGAGCATTCCGCCGGCGTGGTGAGCGAGGACGTGGCCAAGCGCTTGATGGACTACGGATTCCACTCGCCGACGATGTCCTTCCCGGTGGTCGGCACGCTGATGATCGAGCCCACCGAGTCGGAGCCGCGCGCCGAGCTCGATCGCCTGTGCGACGCCTTGATCGCGATCCGCGGCGAGATCCAGAGCATCGAGCAGGGTCGTTCGGATCGCAGCGACAACGCGCTCAAGCACGCGCCGCACACCGCGAGCGTCGTGATGGCGAATGAGTGGAAGCACGGATACACCCGCGAGCAGGCCGCTTTCCCCGCGCCCTGGGTGCGCGAGCGCAAGTTCTGGCCGACGGTCAGCCGCATCGACAACGGATTCGGCGACAAGAACCTTGTATGCACCTGCCCGCCGGTCGAGAGCTACGCCGAAGCGCCGGTCAAGCCACCTGCACCCAGGCCCGAGCCCGCGCGCGTCTAGACCGCCGTGCTCAAAAAACTCCTCGGACTCCTGCACATCCAGCAAACCGGTGCGATGCCCATGCCGGGGGAAGTCGCTCCGCCCTTCGAGGTCCCCGATCACAACGGCAACACCGTCAGGCTCTCCGATTTCCGTGGAAAGCGCGTGGTGCTGTGGTTCTTCCCCGCCGCGGACACGCCCGGGTGAACGAAGCAAGGCTGCGGGTTCCGTGATCGAATCCGCGAATTTGAGGAGAGGGGAGCGGTCGTGCTCGGCATCTCCTTCGACAAGCCCGAGGACAACAAGGCTTTTGCCGAGAGATACAGCTACACCTTCCCGCTGCTCTGCGACGTGGACAGGAAAGTCGGTCTCGCCTACGGCGCCTGCAATTCCGCGAAGGACCGCTACGCGAGCAGGATCACCTTCGTGATCGGCCCCAACGGCAAGATCGAGCAGACGATCGTGACCAGGGATCCCGCGGGCCAGGCGGCCGAGCTGCTCGCCACGATTCCTCCGGCCAAGTAGCTCGCGCTAAGCTGATCGGCGCATGAGCCGGCATGGACTGAAAATCGGCGCCTCGTTGGTGCTGGCGCTTTTGTTCGCGTGGCTCGCGCTCGGACAGAAGCCGCCGGAGAAAATTCCGGAGCGCGTCGAGATCATCGAGAGTCTCGACCTGGTCCTGAGCTTTCCGCCCGTGCTCGATCTCAAGCGAGCGCCCTGGGGGAAAATGCCGCTGGTCATCGCGGCCTGGTCGGGGACCTGCGGGAATTCGAAATGCGAGATGACGCTGCGCTCGATACCGATCGACGAGTATCCGATCGACGATCCGCACGACGTCCTCGGGATCGTGCTCGAGAATCACCGCAAGGAGCAACCGAGCTACGCCTTCGACGAGACGAGCGCGCTGCCAGGTCCGTTCGGCATCGTTCCCTACGCTTTCCGCGGCCGCACGCAGTTCCAGGAGCCGGGGACGACGAAGGCGGTCGGTATCGAGTTCGTCCTGTGCGCGACCACCGATCAGCTGGGATACGTCGTGGAGATGCGCCTCGAGCCCCTGCCCGATTCCGCGTCGCTCGAGAGTGCGCGCAAGTTCCTGGCGACAGGTATCACCTGGAGAGGCAAGCCGCGAGATCCGAAATGGACCCAGGAAGAGCTCCAGGCACGCTGGGACAAGACCGTCGCCGATCCGGACAAGAGCAAGCTCGACAAGGTGCTGCGCACCGAGCACTACGTGATCCTGACCGATTCTTCAGGCGGCAAGAATTTCGCCGAGAAGATGGAAGAGTGCTACACGCGGATCAAGTCGACGTTCGCGTTCGACGAGTTGCCTGGCGAGCTTCTCATGCCGGTCTTCCTGTTCCGGACTCAAGACGAGTACTACGCGTTTTTCACGAAGCAATTCGGCGTGACGGTCGAGCAGGCTCAGCGCTCGAAAGGCGTTGCTCGCGGAGATTTCTACGCGACCTGGTACGAAGCTCCGAACGATTCAGTGCACATCCACGAAGCCACCCACCAGATCTTCAGCAATCGCCTGCGCCTCAGCGGCGGCGGATCGTGGTTCCAAGAGGGCGTCGCGGAATACATGTCGACGATTCCCACGGAGCGTGGCACGGCAGCGCGCGCTGTCCAGAAGGGCAGATACATGCCGCTCGCGCAATTCGTGACGGTCAAGAGCCTGCTTTTCTCGGCGAAGAATGAATCGAAGAGCGGTGAGGACGAGGCGGCGAGCCAATATGAGCTCGCGGCGTTCCTGATCGAGTTCGCGCGCGAGAGCAAGTTCGCGAAGGATCGCTTCGTCGAGTGGTTCCATGCGATCGGCGAGACGCCGAGGAACGATCTCAAGGCGATCGAAGCCGCGACGAGGAAGACGCTCGGCGTCGACCTCGCGGGTCTGCAAGCGGAGTGGGAAGAGTACGCGAAGAAGCGTTGAGCGCTGGAATTCGAAGGAATTGACCCATGAAGTTGCTCGAGGCCGTTCTCTTCTCGTCGCTTGCGCTAGCGTCTGGCGCCGTCTTCCAATCACCCGCAGTTCCGCAGCAAGGTGCGGCGGAAGTGTCCGCTCGCGTGCCTGGAGAGCTCGACTTGGAAGAGGGCTTCGTGGGCGTTGGTCCGAACTGGTATCAGGACGGCTTCGGCCTCGTCCTCGAAACCGAGGACAAGCATGCCAAGAAACTCGAGCTGACGAGCCGATGGGAAACCGACGACGTCCTCGTCGTCAACCTGCGCTCCACGATGGAATCCGGAGTTGAGCCAAACTTGCATTTTCAATTCGCAAAGGGATACGTCGTGAAGTGCTGGGTCGACGGTAGGTGGAGATTCGATGTGGGCAGCAAGGCGAGCGACTTCAAAGGCAGCTTGCGCGACGTGAGTGGATTGATCCGTGTGCAACGAGACACGGCTCAACTCTCATGTCTTTTCACGCTCCGAGGTCGTCTCTGGAGAAATGCGGATCCAAAAGGAGACAAGATGGATCGCGTCATGGGCGGATTCGAGATTTCGATCCCTGCGCGAAAACCCTGACGCTTCGCTCGAGTCATCCGCCGGATCGGCGGCACCAAACGATCATTGCGCGCGCGGTTCACCCACGGAGTCGAGCTTCCAGGCTCCGTGCTCTACGCGCCAGCCAAGCGGCAGCAATCCCGCTTCGGTCGGCAGCCAGGTCCAGACGCGATTGCCCTGCGCGATCACACCAGCGCCGAGCGTGGGGTCCAGAGGAACACGGTCGTTCCAGCCCTGTCGCGAGCAGAGGGCAAGGAACTGCGCTCGGGAACTCGGATCGTCGATCTCGCACGCGACGCTGAGAGCTCCGCCGGTGTTCCAGTGAATCGCAACTCGATCGGCTTGCTCAGTGACGTCCGGCATGAAAGCCCAGCAGAACGCGATCGCTGCTGCAACGTGAGTCCAGGCCGCAAGCCGGAACAGCGGAGTGGACAGGTACAACGCCTGCGGGGAATAGCGGGCAAGGAAGGGAATCTGACGATGCCATTGAGCCTGGCGACTGATCATGATTGCTGCGGTAACAGCGCAAGCCACTGCGGGAGCCGCGGCACCGAAGAAGATCGCAACGGTGGCGATCAGAAGCCACGACATCGACGTGATTGCCAAGGCCAGGCGCGGAGCGGAATGAAAGCGCAGGTATGCCCAGCCATGCAGGCCCGCGAGCGCGCTCAGCGCGGCGACCACGATCAAGCTCGGGACCATGCCGGGGCGCAACCCCGGCGAGCTGATCGGGACCTCGGCCAAGAAACGATCCCAGGCGAACAGCAGACCCAACGCCGTCGCGATCCCCGCCGCGATCGCGTTTGCCTTGCGCGAGTCCATGACCCTCGCCAGCCAACCGCGCGCATCGCACTGGCGCTCGAGGCGAGCAAGGGCGCGCAATCGAAAATCGCTCTTGGCGCTGGAGGCGTTCATGGTCTTTGCAATCCTAACGCGATCTTTCCTCAGCGTCCGTCGGGCGACCGAAAACGAAGGGGCCACGGTGTCTTCACCGCTGGAAATCCTCGGGCACGTGGGTCCCGTGCGCGCAAGAAATTCGAGGTCGCGAGCGAGTCTGGCCGGGTCGGACTGACTCGCTAGAGTCCCGACAACTCGTGCACCGTGCCGAAATCAGCAGCTCGACCCGCCGCTCCGCGTCAGCTCGCTTCGAACAGCGGCTGCGGCTCGAGCGCGGTGTCGAACGACACACCGCCGCTCGTCAAGTACAGATGCCCGTCGCTGATCGATACGCTCCAGCGCATGTTGCGCTCCAGCGTCGCCTCGAGCGAGCGCAGGAATGCCTGTGGAAAGACCGTGACAGGGATCTTGTCAGCACGATGGATGCGCTCGCCGGCCAGCGACGTGCGCAGGAGATCCAGCCGGCGATCGGTGTAGAGCGCGACGCGCGGAGTCGCCTTGGACGCGCGGTGCAGGCGGTCCGCGGACGGCGCGCCGACCTCGATCCAGGCCTGGCGCGCGCCAGTAAGGTCACAGATCGAGATCGCCGGCTCCTCGACCGAGCTGATCCCGGCCTTCGAGAAGGCGATGCCTTCCTCGTACTCGATGCAGTAGGCGAGCACGCGAGCCAGCAGGAATGCCGCTCCCTCCGACGGATGGCGCGCGACGCGCAGCTCGAGCGTCTTGTAGACGCCGCGGTCGCTGTCGGCGAGCTCGATGTCGAAGCGGTGCATCGTCGCGGTCAAGGCCATCCGCACAGGGTAACCCGCCGGCGCGGCTCGAATTGGCCAGAAAGCGATCTGAATGCGACGTTCTGGCGCGCCGCTCCTCTAATGGAAGCGATGACGGACTCGTTCGATGCGCAGGAGCTCTTGAGCGACGCTCGCTGGGTGCGCCAGCTGGCGCGCAGCCTGGCGATCGACGAGTCGGCGGCGGACGACTTGGCGCAGGAGACGTGGCTGGTGGCTCTGCGTGACGGGCCGAAACACCTCATCCGCTCACCGCGCGCGTGGCTGCGGCGCGTGCTGACCCATGCCGCGGGGCACGAGGCTCGTCGAAGCGCCTTGCGCAAGGATCGCGAGGTCGCAGCGGCACGAGCGGAAGCGCTTCCGTCGACGATCGAGCTCGCGGAGCACGCCGAATTGCAGCGCTCTCTCGCTGAAGCAGTGCTGGCTCTCGCGGAACCCTATCGCTCGACGATCCTGTGGCGCTACTTCGGCAACTTGAGCTCGGAGGAGATCGCCAAGCGTCTCGGCGTGCCCTCATCGACAGTGCGCAATCGCCTGCGGCGAGGGCTCGATCAATTGCGGACGGCGCTGGAGCGGGGCGGTGGATCGAAGTGGCAGGCCC
The DNA here is from genome assembly GCA_035490315.1 of Planctomycetota bacterium. Lineage (GTDB taxonomy): Bacteria > Planctomycetota > UBA1135 > UBA1135 > JADJQU01. The sequence goes on along the minus strand of DATHET010000030.1, from coordinate 1,086 downwards.
AATGTCTGGCGCTCGCAGCGTCGAAGCCGAGCGGTCTCGCCGGCGCGGCGAGCAAGAGTTGGACGGAAGGAATCACCATGGGAATCAATGGGAAGCTCGCGGTCGCGACAGCGGCGGTGCTGCTCGTGTCCATCGCGCTTTGGATCGAGCTCGGGCCATCCGCTCGCATCGAGGCTCTTGCGACGGTTCGCGAGACAGCGGAGTTGCGCTGGGCAGTTCCTTCGAACGAACGAGACAGCGTGATCTCGAACAGGGAGCCGGTGGCACAAGCAGAGGTGAAAGCGACGGAGATCGATCCAACGGAATCGGCCGTCGAAGTCGCCACTCCGGGCAGAAAGCTCGAAGAGCTTCGAGATCAGCTCCGCTCACACATCGAAGATTCGATGCTCGGGTACATCGACCCTGCGTTCTATCTGGATCTCGCGCAACAACTGACGAAACTCGAGCCCGGCGCGCTCGCTCCGGAGCGCAGCCGCCAGGGCGCGAGCATCTATCTTCTCGAAGGGGAGCCGGATGGAATGCAAGCCACGTACCAGGTGCACGACTTGGAAAAGTCGACTCCTTACAGCCGCGTGGAAAGCGTACGTGTGACGCTCGACAGACCGTCGGATCCTTACATCGTCGCAGGGATCAAGAGGAGCCCTCCGGAGGTCCATGTGACGCTGTGGCGGGACCACGATGGCAAGGTCTGCAATCTCTCGATCCTCACCAATCTCTACAGCCGGGAGCCACCGACCGAGATCAAGCATGCCGATGGCGCGCTCTATAGTTACGACGTCCAGAAGCCCCTGGCTCAATCCGGCTACGTGTCGGCGATCACGGACAGATTGGAGAACATCCCCATCACGATCGTCGGAGGAAAATGGCCCGACTTCGATGCGCTGAACGGTTTCGGCGCCGGCATGCATGGGCTGTACGCGAAGGTCAACAAGTAGTGGAGCGCAGCGGTACCCGGTAAAGCACCACCAGCCTGAACTTGGCGCTTACCTGGCTTCCTTCCGCACTCGCGTGACAGCCGCGGAGTGTCGGAGCGGAGTCGGTGCTGGTATGAGCCAGGTTCAGGATGGTGGTGCTTTACCGGGTACC
>DATHET010000029.1:0-39931 GCA_035490315.1 Planctomycetota bacterium | reverse complement strand
CACGACTCCGGACGAATTCACCTGACTCCGTACTCGCCCTCCTGATCGCCTGCCTCGTCGCCGCCTGCTCGTCGCCCGACACGAGTGCGTCGTCCCGCCCCGCCACATCGACGGGCGAACTCTCCTTCGCCGTCATTTCCGACACGGGCCTGCACCTGCACGGCAAGCAACCCGTGCCACCCCAGGATGTCGAAGCGCCTCGCGCCTTCGCCTGGCTCTCCACGGCCCTCCACGAGCGGCAGATCTTCCCTTCCCTCGGGATCGACGCTCCGCCCCCCGAGCTGCTTTTCGTTTGTGGCAACCTGACGCACTCCGGCGCAGGCGGAGAATCCTGGCCCGTCACCGAAAGTCTGCTCGACAGCGTCGGCCTGCCCTGGTTCGCCGCCGCGGGTCGTCGGGACATGAGCACCAACCCGGTCTTCGAAGGCTTCGACAAGCGCTTCGGCGGACTGGTCTATTCCTTCGATCGCAGCGGTGCCCACTTCGTCGCGCTGTGCTCCGCGACGCCCTGCGACCCGCGTCCCTGCTTCTCGCCGCTGCAACTGAAGTGGCTGCGCGACGATCTCGCGCGCAACGCGGACCGCAAGCCGGTCTTCCTCTTCGTCCACCACGGACCTGGCGACCGCGAGCTCTCTGCCATGCAGAATCTCGAGCTGCGCGCCGCCTGCGACGGACACGACATCGCCGCCGTGTTTTTCGGGGAGGAAGACTGGCTCGCCGTGCGGCGCGTCGGTGGGCTCGATTGCGTGCAATGCGGATCTCTCTCGCCAGGCGGTGCCAACGGCCTGCGCGGGTACCTCGAGGTCGCCGTCGCGAGCGGCACACTGCGCGTCGCGTATCGTTTCTCAGACGGCCGCGAGCCGCGCCTGCTGCTCGAGAAGGCGCTGCGCTACCGTGTGCGCCCCTCCTTGACGATCGAGCAGCCCGAAGCTGGTGCTCCAGCCCGCGAAGCGGACGTGGAGCTCGTGGTTCGCGCCCCGAGCGGCCCGCCGGACCTGGTGCTCGACGGCGAGCCGCTCCCCGTCACGTGGAAGCACGCGGACGAGACCTGGCGCGCGAAGGTCGCGATCTTCCCCTTGGAAGGCGGCGCGCACCAGCTCGCCGTGCTTTGCGACGACCAGGGAACGCCGCGGGTCGCGACGCGCGAATTCATCGCGCCCCACCCCGATGTCCTGATGCTCTGGCGGCGGCAGTTCAACGGCTCCTTCCTGGGCGCTCCCGCGCGCGCCGGCGACGGTCTGGCCGTCGCTTCGAGCGCCGGCGAGGTCGCCGTCCTGGACGCCAGGACCGGAGCGCTGCGCTGGACAGCGAAGACGGCGGGCGTGATCGGCTCGCCGCTGGGCTGCGACGACGGGGGAGCGGTGGTCGGCGACATCAAGGGTTGGGTCGAGGCCTTCGATTCCAACGGCGCGCGCCGCTGGCGTTTTCAGACCGGGAAGCCGGTGCTGTCCGATCTGGCCGGCGACGGCGAGCTGGTCTTCGTCGGCGACTCGTCCGGCACCATCCACGCACTCGACCTGTCGAGCGGGATCCGGCGCTGGAAACACGACGGCGGCGGCTCGCCGGTGAGCGGGCGCCTGCGGGTCGACGGCGGCGAGCTCGCCTATTGCGACGGACAGGAGCGACAGCTGGACAGGCGTACGGGTGCACTGCTCGGTTCCGCATCCCACTTCCCCGCGATGCACCTGCAGGCTTCCGGCCGGGACGCCGACTTCGTCGAGGAAAACGGCCTGGTCCGAAGGCTGCAACCGCCCGAGTGGTCCTGGCGAGCCAGCGCGCAAGGCGTGCACTGTGCTCCGCTGCTCGCAGGCTCCGAAGGCACCGTCTGGGTCGCCGGCCTCGACGGATCGCTCTCGGCCATCCGCGCGCGTTGAGCCGCGACGCGCTGAAGGCGCTTGCGAACCGCCCTCCGCCAGCGCAGTCTCAAGCGACTTCCCCTCCGATCGATGCAACTCGACCCCGCCGTCGCAAGAACGAAAAAGCCTGTCCTGATCGGCGTCGACGGCGGCGCGAGCGGCTTCCGTGCCCACGAGATCGTCGTGCGCGAGACGCCGAGCGGTGCGCGCTTCGCGCTCGGCGCGCACACCGCGACCGAGCACGTCGAGCCGGTGAGCGGTTTCGTGCCCGAGGTCCTCGATCGCCAGCGCGAGCAGGCCGCCGCGGCCCAGTTCGAATTCACGAACGAGGAGCGGGCCCTGCAGGGGCGTTGGATCCACGCGGCGTCGCGCGCGATCTGGCGCGTGGCGGTGCTCTCAGGCAGCGACACGCTGCGCGTCGGAGTCTGCGCGCCGGGCCTGAAGACCGGCGACGGACGCGGGATCGAGCTCTCGCTGCACGGCCCGCGCATCCCCGATTTCGTCGACGCGCTCGAGCAGAGCCTGGTGCTCGACGGCCTCAATCTCAGCGAGCCGATCGAGCGCGTGGTCTCCGACGGCCTGGCCTGCGCCCATGGCGAGGAGCTGGCCGAGGCCGGCCTCTTCGTCGACATCCGCCACGGGTATTACATCGGCGGAGGCAGCGGCGTGGCGGAGGCTTACAAGCTGGACGGGAGGATCCTGGCGGCCGACGAGCTCGAGCCGCGGATCCAGAAGGCCTGGCAGATCCGCGCCGATGACGGCCGCAGCTTCGAGACGCTTCTGTCGGCGTCGGGGATCAACCGCGACTTCGGGTGCGACGCGGAGGCTGACGAGGACGGCGCGCCGTTTCCCGAGGTGGCTGCGCACGCGGGCGACAAGCGGGCCCTCGACTTGTTCCGAGCGCGCGCCTTGCGTCTCGCGGAGTTCTGCGCCGCGAGACTCGTTGCAATCCACGAGTCTCGCGGGCTGGTGCTCGACCGCATCGTGATCGGGCAGCGCCTCGGACAGCTCTTCCTCGATCCCGGCCTCGAGGCGTGTTTCGCCAAGCCCGCGCGCGAAGCCCTCGCGAGCCGTCTCCTCGCGACAGCGCCGCCCGACGTGCGCGAAGCCTGGGTGGTGCAGGGCGAGCTTGGCAGGCGCCGTTTGATGGGCTCGCCCTTGCGCGCAGCGGCCGCGCTCGGCGCTCTCGCCCTCGCTGTCGCTGTCGGGAGCGACTGAGGTCCCTTTATGGGACGCTTCGGGCTGTGGGACTGGTCCGTCGTGATCCTGATTTTCGCGGTGACGACCTGGATCGGTCACCGCATGGCCGGCCGGCCGGCGACGATCCGCGAGTTCTTCCTCGGCGGCAAGCGCCTGCCCTGGTACGCGGTCGCGGGCTCGATCATCGCGACCGAGATCAGCGCGGTGACCTTGATCAGCCTGCCGGCGACGGTCTTCAAGGAAGGCGGCAACCTCACCTACCTGCAGCTTGGGATCATCGGATCCTTCGTCGCGCGCTGGCTGGTCGCGCTGATCGTCGTGCCGGCCTTCTACGAGCGCGAGATCTACTCGCCCTACGATTACATGGGAGCGCGCCTCGGCGAGGGCGTGCGGCGCACCACGAGCGTGCTCTTTTCGGTCGGAGGAGTGCTCGGTCAGGCGGCGCGGGTCTATCTGACGGCGCTGCTGCTCGAGGTGATCCTGCACGAGGAGCTCGGGCGCTGGAGCGCGGCGATCCACGTGTCGCCGACGGTGCTGTCGGTCACGGTGATCGGTGTCGTGTCTGTCGTCTGGACCTGGATGGGTGGCATCGCGACGGTGATCTGGACCGACGTGGTGCTTTTCCTCGTGTTCCTGGCCGCGGTCGTGATCGCGCTGGTCACCCTGTTCTCGAACATCGACGGAGGGATCTCGCACGTGCTGCGCGTCGCGGATGAAGCGGGCAAGCTGCGCTTCCTCGATTTCGACACGCGATTGTCGCGCGACTACACCTTCTGGGCCGCGCTGATCGCGACGGGCTTGGGGGGCATGGGGCAGTACGGTACCGATCAGCTGATGGCTCAGCGCATTTTCTGCTGCAAGACGAAGCGCGAGGCGCAGAAGGCGATGATCGCGAGCTACGGCGCGATGCTGGTCACGGTCGGAGTCAGCTTGATCGGGCTCGCGCTCTACGCGTACTACAAGCAGAACCCGCTGGATGGAGTTTCGCTCGCGGCCTACCAGGAGAAGAACGATCGGATTTTTCCGATTTTCATCACGTCGGTGATCCCGAGCCCGTTCAAGGGGCTGATCGTTGCCGGCGCTTTCGCCGCGGCGATCTCCAGCCTGGATTCGATCCTCGCGGCGCTGAGCCAGACCACCCTGTCCGCCTTCTACCGCCCGCGCGCGATCGCGGATCCAGCCCTCGCGGAGCGGCGCGCGGTGTTCATGTCGCGCGTCCTGGTGCTCGTGTACGGCGTGCTCTTGTGCGCGATCGCGGTGCTTTGCGAGCGACTGGTCGAGAAGTACGGATCGATCTTGAATCTCGCCCTGGCCATGCCGACCTACACGCAAGGAGCGGTGCTCGGAGCTTTCGTGCTGGCGTTCCTGCCGCTGAAATTGCGCGGCGACGGTTATCCGTGGGCCGCGGGGATTGCCGTGTTGACGATTTTCGGTCTGGCCTGGCGCGGGGAGCTCGCGGTCGAGATGCTGCGCATCGCCGCGATCACACTGTTCGGGGCCTGGATCGGCTTGCGCCTCGTGAACAAGGGCTTCGCGGATCCGAAAGAGTGGCTGAGGACCTGGTTTCTCGCCGCCGGACTGTTGGCTGCCGCGCGGTTGCAGACCGAGCTGTCGACCGAAGTTTCGTGGGTCTGGTTCGTCCTGCTCGGCAGCCTGGTCGCGATCGTCTTCGGCTACCTGCTCGACCGCGGAACGAGCGTGCCGAGCGAGCGCGCGTGAGCCTCAAAGCTCCAGCTCGTGCTGGAGCAGATCCTTGAACGTCTCGCGGCGTCGGATCAAGCGCGCGGCGCCGTCCTCGATCAGCACTTCGGCCGCCAGCGGCTGCGAGTTGTAGCGGCTGGCCATGCTCATTCCATAAGCTCCCGCGTCACGGATCGCGAGCAGATCGCCGCGCGAGAGCGCAGGCAGCGGGCGCGGATCGAGATCGCCGGATTTCGCGCGCGTGAAGACGTCGCCGCTCTCGCACAGCGGACCCGCGACCATCGTGGGCTTGGCGGAGCCGGAAGCAGTCAAGGCTTCGATGCGGTGGTAGGCACCGTACATCGCGGGCCGCAGCAGCGTGTGGAAACCCGCGTCGACCAGCGCGTAGTCGATCTCGCCGTTGCGCTTGGTTCCGAGAACGCTCGTTACCAACACGCCGCTCTCCGCGACCAGGAATCTGCCCGGCTCGACCTCGAGCTCGAGGCGCCGGCCGACCAGCTCGCTGATCCGATTGCGCGACGCGTTCCAGGCTTCGAAGTAAGCCTTGACGTCGAAGTCGGGCTCGCTGTCGCGGTAGGGGATCGGCAGGCCTCCGCCCGCCGACAGCGAGTGCAGCGTCGCCGCGAGCCGCGGAGCCGCGGCCTCGAAGGTGCTCGTGGCGCGCATCAGATTCTCGAGGTCGCTGCCCGAGCCGACGTGCACGTGCAGGCCCGTGATCGAAAGACCGAGGTCCCTGGCCATCCCGATCGCGCGCGGCAGGTCCGCGTGCCAGATCCCGTGCTTGGAGCTCTCGCCGCCGGTCGCGACGCGCGCGTCGTGGCCATGGCCGAAGCCGGCGTTGACGCGCAGGGTCACCTGCTTCGTCAGCTCGGAGTCCTGGCGAGCGTTCGCGAGCGCCGGAAGCATGTCGAGCGAGCCGCAATTGACGCGCAGCGCCTGCTCGGCCACGGACTTCAGGGCTTCGTCGTCGAAGACGTCGGCCGTGTACGCGATCTCGTCCGCGGCGAAGCCGGCGCTCATCGCGCGCAGGATTTCTCCCGGCGAGACCGCGTCGACCTTGGCGCCCAGCGCGCGAATGAGTCGGAGGATCGCGAGGTTCGAATTCGCTTTTTGCGCGTAGCGCACGACGTCGAAGTCGGAGAGCTGGCGCACGCGAGCGCGGATCGTCGCGGCGTCGTAGACGTAGAGCGGCGTGCCGTGCGCGCGGGCCAGGGCGCTCAGCCGCTCGGCATCGATCGGAAGCTCTTTCACGCCGACTCCAGGGCGCGCCGCAGCACGTCGGACAGCCGATTCAGGTCCGCTTCGGTGTGGGCAGCGTTCCAAACGATGCGGAAAAATCCGTGGGCTCCGCCACCGGCGTAGCGGATCAGCGGCAGGAAAAGTCCCTCGCGCAAGGCGAACTCGTGCACGCGACGCATGCGCTCGGGCGGATCGAGCTCGAAGGCGAACACGGGGAATTCCAGCGAGCCGATCGACAAGCCGAGTTGGCCCATCCGCTCGCGGAAGCGACGCACCGACTTCGCGTAGGCGGCATGTCGCTCGGGCTCGCCGACGTGGATCGCCAGCGCAGCGCGCGCGGCGACGGCGAGGGCCGGGGGCAGGGGAGTCGTGCCTGCGTAGACCGCGGAGCGGCGCCTGACCCTGGCGATCACGGCCCGAGTGCCCGCGACGAATCCGCCATAGGTACCCAGGGCCTTCGACAGCGTGCCGATCACGACCAGGCGCGGATCGCGCAGGCCCTCGGCCTCGACGGATCCGCGGCCGCGGCGACCGAGCACCCCGAATCCGTGGCAATCGTCGACGACCAGCAGGCCGCGTCCCGCGGGCAACGCGGCGAGCAGCGCGCCGAGCGGCGCGGCGCGGCCAGCGGAGGGAAACACGCCGTCGGTCCACACGGCCAGGGTTCCGTCCGCGGCTCGAATCGAGGCGACCGCGGCGTCCACGCTCGTGTAGATCGCGAGCGACGTCGCGCTGGTGCGCGCCGCGTGCACGAGCGTCGGATGCGACTCGTGATCGATGATCGCGGCCGGAAACTCTCCTTGCAGCGATTCGCCGAGCGCCAGGCTCGCGCAGGCTCCCTCGGGCAGGAGCAGCGCATCCTCGAAGTCCAATGCGTTCGCGATCTCCCGCTCGAGCTCTTCATGGTCGCGCACATTGCCCGTGGTCTCGCGCGCCGCGCCGCTGGAGATTCCGTAACGCGCCGCTCCCTCGCGCAGAGCCGCGACCACGCGCGGCTCGTGGGCCAGAGCGAGGTAATTGCAGCCGCCGAAGTACACGTACTCGATCGACCCGACCACGATCGTGCGCGCGCTGGACGCTTCGATCGCGACGCGCGGCTCGAGCTCGGACTCCGTGGCCGGCTCGGCGATTCCCGCGGGGCGACTCATGCTCGGCGCGCGCTCGAGCGGCAGGATGCGATCGGAATCGTGGCCATGGTGTGCAGCCCCGGCGGCGCTGCGAGCAGGGCGGCGACGCAGTTGACCAGGATCGCGCTGGTCGCGATGTCGCCGTGCACGCCGCCTTGCAGCAAGAGGTCGACGACCGGCTCGCCCTCGATGCGCACGCGATCGTGCGGATTCTCTTGACCGATTACCGCGTGGAATTCGAAGTGCAGGCGCTCCTCGCCCTGCACGATCGCGCGGGCCACCTGGCGCACGCCCGCGACGTCGCCGATGCGGATCGGTCCCAGGCCGCAGCTCATCGCGCGGGTCGCTATCACGGGCTCGAGGGTCTCTTCCCAGCGCTCGATCTCCCAGTCCAAGGCCGCCGCGAGGAAGTGCAGCGATTCGCCGAGGCCGACGTGGCGCAGCGTGCCGTCGCGCACCCGGGCTTCGAAGGCGTCGAGGTCCAGCCCGGCGCCGATCTTCTTCTGGAACGGGATGCGGCGCGGGCTCGCGTCCTGGATGCGCCAGACCTGCACGCGCTCCACGCTGCGGCAGACCGAGGTCGCGAAGGCCGGCAGGGCGTCCATCAGGTAGCCGGGATTGACTCCCGTCCCAAGCACGCGCGCCTGGCGCTTCAGGCACAGCTCCTCGAGCTCGCTCGCGAGGCCGGGATGTCGCATCCAGGGATACAGGAGCTCTTCGGAGGAGGAGACCACGCTGATGCGGCGCTCGAGAAGTCCGCGCAGCGAGGCCATGCAGCTCGGCAGGTCCGAGGCCGTGGTCAGGATCGCGCAGTCGATTCCGATCGACGGATCGAGCGCCACCAGGCCGGGCAGCACGCGCAGCTCCGCGGGCGCTCCGGGCACCAGCTCGGCCAGGGCTCGGCCCGCCAGCGCCGGACTCGAGTCCACCGCGGCGACGATTTTTGCGCTGACGCCGGCGCAAAGATCCTGGGCGACTCGCAGGCCCAGAGGCCCGAGTCCGATCGAGAGAATGCGCTGCATGCGGATCGCGATGGGGCCTTGAGGGCGCGCAGTCTACTGAGCAGCCCTGAGCCTTACCCAGGCAACGCGTGGATTCACTCCGGCGAGCGTGCCAGAATCTCCGCCTCCCATGACGCTCGAGCTGGCAGGAATCACGCGCCGATTCGGAGCGACCACGGTGCTCGATGGAGTCTCGCTCTCGGTCGAGCGCGGCGATTGCCATGCCTTCCTCGGCCACAACGGCGCGGGCAAGACCACGACGATGCGCATCGCGCTGGGCCTCGACCCGCACTTCGAGGGCACGGTCAGCGTCGACGGCTTCGATGCCCTGCGCTATCCGCGCGAAGCTCGCGCGCGCCTCGCCGGCCTGATCGAGGTCCCGGGTTTCCATGGCGCGCTCGACGGCGAGACCAACCTGGCCTGGCTCGCGCGACTGGGAGGCATGGGTGCCCGGGAAGCGCGGGTCGAGGCGCGCAGGCTGCTGGTCCTGGTCCGGCTGGAGCAGGCGGCGAAGAAGCCGGTCCAGGCTTACTCGCAGGGCATGCGCCAGCGCCTGGGTATCGCTCAGACCCTGATCGGCAAGCCCTCGGTGGTGCTGCTCGACGAGCCGACCAATGGACTGGATCCCGAGGGCATCGCCGACGTGCGAGCCCTGCTGGCGCGGCTGACCCGCGAGGAGGGTTTGACGGTCCTGGTGTCGAGCCACCAGCTCGCCCAGCTCGCCGGTCTGTGCAACAAGATCTCGGTGCTGCAGCGCGGCAGGCTCCTGGTCAGCGGCCGCGCGAGCGAGCTGCTCGCGGACACCGCGGGGCGCACCTTGATCGCCGCCAAGGATCCGGACCTGCTGCGACGCGCGGCCGCCGAGCTGAACCTCGTCGCGCGGCCCGACGTGCGCGTCGCCGACAGCGCCGCGGCGCTGAACATGGCGCCCGACGCGCTGGTCTTCGAGCTGGGGCAGCGCGATGCGGCGGGCGTGTTGCGGAAACTGGTCGCGGCGGGCGCCGAGCTGACCTGCTTCGCGCCCCATCCGGTCACGCTGGAGGAGCTGTACCTGCGCTACGCCCATTCGCCAACGCAGGGAGTGACTCGCTCGCAGCCGATCGCGCGCGCGCCGATCGCCGTTGCGGCTCCGACGCAGCGCCGCGCGCCGAAAGGGCCGATCGCGCGGGTGGTGCGCTACGAGCTGGCGCGCGCCTGGTCCAAGGGCTCGCTCGCGCTGGCCCTCGTCTTGCCAGCGTTGCTCGCATGGATCGACTTGTGGCGAACGCACTCGAAGGCGGCCCAGGCCGAAGCCATGGTCGCGCGCGGCGAGCTGCAGACGACGACGGACGTGACCGCGTTCCAGGCCGTCGCCGAAGCTCTGCAATCCGGCCTGCCCCTGTGCGCGGCCGTCGTGGTCGGGATTGCGAGCCAGACCCTGGCCAGCGAATACTCGCGCGGAACCCTGCGCAATCTGCTGCTGCGGCCGGTGCTGCGCTGGCAGGCGGTGATCGGCAAGGTGGCGGCGCTCGCCCTTTTCACGCTGCTCGCCTACCTCGTGCTCGCGGGCGTGACGCTGCTCGGTGCCTCGCTGTGGTTCGAGTTCCGCGGCCTGACCGAGCTCCTGCCCGACGGCCAGCGCATGGAGCTGTCCGATTTCGGAGCGACCGATCTCTGGCGCGGCCTGTGGCCTGCCCTGCTCGCGCCGATCGCGCCCTTGATCGCCTGGTCGACCGTCGGCGTGTGCGTCTCGGCGCTCGCGCGCAGCGGTGCCCTGGCCCTGGCCCTGGGCCTGGGGACTTTCGTGTTCACGGACCTCGCGCGTGCCGTGGCGCGCGGCACGGGAGCCGAGGGTTGGTTATTGTCCGCCCACCTGCCCTCGCCGCTGGGCGACACCTCGTTCATCCACTATTACTCCGACATCACCCAAGGCATCTCCAACGCCGAGTTCGTCCATGCGGCAACCCAATGGACAGCGCCCCTGGCCTGGTTCGCGCTGGCGCTCCTGATCTCGATCCTCGCCCTTCGGCGCAAGAGCCTGCCATGATCCGATCCACCGTCCTGAAACTCTGCCTGGCCGCGGCCCTTGTTTTCCCAAGCGGCTGCTCGCTGTTCGGCTCGAGCTCGATTCCGACCGAGGCGCCGCCGCTGGTCGGGATGAACGAGCCGCCGGCCCTGCTCGGCGAGCCCTCGGACGAGCTGGAGCGCGCGGCCCTCGACCCGGGTTCCTTCACGGGGATCGAGGTGGTCGACGCGCGCGCGAGCCTCGACGCCTTGCTCGAAGCTCCCGATGGGCTTTCCGTCGCGCGCGTGGTCGAGAATTCTCCGGCAGCCCTGGCCGGCATCGGACCTGGCGACGTGCTGTTCACGGTGCGCAAGCTGCCCGATGGAGCGGAGACCACGCTCGGCTGGCCCTCGGATTGGCGCGACGTGGAATTGAACACGCCTCCGGGGACCGAGATCGAAGTCTCGCTCGACCGCGCGGGGGTGACCAAGCGCGCGCGCATAGCTCTCGTTCCTCGCCTCAAGCCGGCCGAGCGCGTCGCCGCCGCGCGGCTGCGCGAGGACCAGCGCGCGGGCATCGTGGTGCGCGGCGCGACCGAAGTGGAGGCGCGCAAGGCAGGTCTCGCGCCGGGCGCGGGCGCGGTGATCGTCGGCCTTTCCAAGGACAGCCCCTGGCGTCACGCCGATCTGCGTTTCGAGGACCTGATCGTCGCGGTCGATTCGGAGCGCATCGCCGCGCCGGACGTGCTGATCGAGAAGATCCGCGGCGCGGGGAAGGACGCCAAGCTCGAGCTCGATCTCCTGCGCAAGGGCGCGCCCATGCACATCTCCGCGCCCCTGTCGCACCGCGAGCAGGACATGAGCGAGATCTCGATCCCCTTGCTCTTCAGCTACGAGCACACGCGCAATTCCAGCGAGACTAGCGTCTTGCTCGGCCTCTTCAAGCTCGAGCGCACGCGCGCGGCCTGGTCGCTGCGACTGCTGTGGTTCATGCGCTTCTCCGGAGGCGATGCCGATCGCCTGGAAGAGGTCGGCTCTTGACCCTCGCCCTACTGGTCAGCGCGGTGTCGTTCGCCGTGCAGGAGCCGCGGCGCGCCGCGCAAGTCAGCGTGTTCAACGTCGGCGCGGAGCGCGTCGTCCGTGACGGGCTCGAGGGCGATCTCGACGGCGACGGCACCGACGACCTGGCCCTGTCCCTCTCCAAGCAGGGCGGCGGCCGCGAGCTGGTGGTGCTCAAGGCGCGCAAGGATCCGAATCTGCCGCGCTTCTCCGCGCCCGCGGACGCCACGGTCGAGCTGACGGCCGACGTCGTGGCCTTCGCGATCGGCGAGGTCGACGCGGAAAATCCCGGCAAGGAGCTCGTGCTGTTCAGCGCGCGCGGCGCATTCCTCTGCCGGCCCTTCGCCGCGGGCGAAAAACGTTTCGCGCGCCTGGCCGAGTGCGATTTCCTGTGGCAGCTCGCCGACAACGACACCTGCTTCGCCTATCCGTCTGCGCTCGCGGACATCGACCACGACGGCGCGAGCGATCTGGTCCTGCCCGAGCCCGGCGGCTACGCGATCGCGCGCCAGGTGCGCGCCGCCGCGGGTGGCGCGAGCAGCTTTCCCGGCCTGGTTCGCCTGCGCGTGCCGGCGGAAGCCGCCCTGCCTCAGACCGAGACGGCGCGCATCGGCAGCTCGGTCCGCGGGAACGAGAAGTCGGGCTCGATCGAGATCTCCTTCGGGACTTCGGAATCGCGCGCGCGGACGCTGCTCTCCGTCGACGAAGAAGTTCCCGCGCCGCAGCTCGCCGATTTCGACGGCGACGGCCGCCTCGACGTGCAGGCCCAGGGCGTGCGCACCCTGTGGGTCTGGCTGCAATCCAGCGAAGGCAGTTTCCAGGTCCTGCCCCAGCTCACGTTTCCTTTTCCCGTGCCCGCCGACCGCGAGCGGCGGCTTGACGCTTCGTATTCGTCGCACGTGCTCGACGCCGATCACGACGGCCACTCGGACATCGCGATCCTCGCCGGGGACAAGCGATCCAAGGACGTGCGCACCCAGTTCCTGCTTTTCGTGCAGGGCAAGGGCCGCGGGGACGCCGCGAAGACTCCCGAGGCGCCGCTCTTCGGACCCAAGGGACTGCCGCAACAGCTCCTGGTGCTCGGCGGCTTCGCCATCGGCGCCTACTTCGACGACCTCGACGGCGACGGCAATCCGGATCTGTTCGTGCGCACGGTGCGGCCGGATCTGATCGACCAGTTGCGCTCGGCCTCCAGCGAGACCGTCGATGCGGACGTGCTGGTCTACAAGAACGTGAAAGGCGAGCTGTCGAAGCAACCGGCGCTCTCGTGGCGAGTCGGGATCCCGATCCGCAACTTCGACCTGACCTTGCGATTCATCGGCGATCTCGATGGCGACAAGATGGCGGATCTCGCCGTGCGCTCCGATCCCGATCGCCTGCGCATCCTCGCGATGCGGCGCGCGAAGGACGCCTGGCAGCTCGATCCCAAGCCCCTGTACGAGACGGCGATCAACACCGAATCCGACATCCTGCTGCTCGAGCGCTCCGATCGCGCGGTCAGCGACATCGCCGTGCTCGAGGATTCCCAGGTCATGCTGATCCGCTTCCCGTGAGCCACCTCGCGATCGCATGGCTGGTGCTCGCGCAGCAGAAGGCCCTGGTGCGCCTCGAGTTGGCCCAGTCGCTCTCGCCGGACTTCGAGATCTCCGATCACCGCCTGGTCGACCTCGACGCTGAGTCCGAGAAAGGCGCGACCGAGCTGGTGCTGCTCGGCTCAACCGGACAGGTGCGCGTCTTCGCGCGCGCGACGCAGGATCCGGGCAAGTTGATCCTCGCTCCGACTCCGCTCGGCGCGACGCGGATCGCGGATTCCTCGCGTGCTCTGGTCGATTTCGCGCACTTCGGAGAGCGCGCCGGCCTGGACCTGGTCGTGATCGGGCCCAAGGACACGCGCGTGTTTCCGCGCGAGGGTGCGGGCTTCGCGGCCGAGGGCGTGGTGCTCGCCAAGCGCGCGACCCACGGCCTGCGCGTCGGCGCGCCGCGCTTCGTCGACGTGGTCCAGGACGTCAACGGCGACGGCCGGGCGGACCTGGTCGTGCCGAGCAGCGAGTCGCTGCGCCTGTGGCTCGGAGCTGCACCCGCGGCCACGCCGGCTTCGCCCTGGCCCGAGTTCACACCGGGCGCGACCCTGGCCGTCGAAGTCTCGAAGAGCCACGACACGGATGCGGGAAAACTCTCCGACGTCCTCGAGGCCTCGTTTTCCATCCCTTCGATCGTGGCGCGCGACGTCAACGGCGATGGCCGCGCGGATCTGCTGGTCAGCCAGGGGACCGTGCGCGCTTTCCACCTGCAGGCCGCCGACACGACCTTTCCCGAAGTGCCCAGCGTGCGCATCGACCTGTCGGTGTTCCGCGACACGATCGAGAAGGCCCAGCTGCGCGCTGGACACACGCTCGCCATCGGCGACAAGGCCACCTACGAGGTGCGCGACCTCGACGTCGACGGCATCCCCGACTACGTGATCGCGCACCGGCGCAAGGTCTGGGTGTTTCACGGGACTTCGCAAGGGCCGCAATTCAAGCAGCCTTCCGCGATCCTGAAGACTTCCGACGACATCACGGCGCTGCAGCTGGTGCGCCTGGACGCGGACAAGTATCCCGATCTCCTGCTGATCAAGGTCCAGATCCCGACCATCGCCGCCTTCGTCCGCGGAGTCTTCAGCGAATGGGAAGTCGAGGTCACGGCCGCGGGCTACCTGTCGAAGGAAGGCGAACGCGCAGGCCAGGCCTCCTCTCCAGGCGGCGAGCGGCGCGTGTTCGAATCGACGCCGTCGAAACGCGCGGAGCTCGCCGTGCGCCTGCCCTCGATCCTGCGCCTGATCAAGAATCCTGAATCCTTCCTCAAGCGCTTCGAGGAGATCGGCGCGCGTTTCCGCCGCAGCGTGTGGGGCGATTTCGACGGCAACGGCGTGCGCGATGTGGTGCTCGCCACGGAGGACGGTCTGCAGGTCGAGCTGTGGCTCTCCGACGAGACGGAGGAAGCCGGCTCGCGCTCGCTCGACGGCGAAGCCCTGCTGGCGCAGCTGCTGTTCGAGGATCCCGAGCGCGTGTGGGACGTCGATCGGATCGCGGCCTGGCTCGGCGGGCTGGCCGAGCGGCGCACCGATGCATTGACCGGCGGCAAGCCGAGCACGGCGCAGTTTCCGTTGCGCTCGCGCACCGACGCGAGCATCACCAGCCTCGAAGCCGCCGACCTCGACGGCGATGGACGCGCGGAGCTCGTGCTGCGCTACGCCTTGATTCCCAGCGGCGCGGTGGTGTTCGACATCCTGCGCCTGGCGCGCTGAGCGCTCAGCGCTTCGCGCCGTCCAGCACGATCAGCGAGACCCGGCCCACTCCCGATCCGCCGCGCTGCGCATCGGTGGGGGAGCCGACCACCAGCAGCGGCGGTCCCTTCGTCGACTCGAGCACGGCGATCGTCGAGCCGAACTGCTCGCCCGGGTTCAGGCCGATCCAGGTGCCGAGCAGGGATCCGCTGCGCGCGCCGTAGGCTCGCACGCAGCCGTTGCGCGGCCGCAGCCGCTGGGTCGCGCCGACCAGCAGATCGCGCACGCCGTCTCCATCGAGGTCGGGGCCGAGGGCGAGGGAGCTGCCCAGGCGGTCTTCGCTCACTTCAGACGCGACGGAGAGAATCGGCTTGCCGGTTCCGCCGGAAAACAAGGTCGCCGCGCCGCAGGCGTGGTCGACGGCTGCGTCGAGGTCCATCGCGCCCGATCGCGACGCGGGCGCGCCCACGAACAGGTCGGCGCGCCCGTCGCCGTCGCTGTCGCCGACGGCTGCCAGGGAAGCGCCGAACAGCTCCCAGGTGTGCTGGCCGCCGAACGTATAGAGGATCGTCGCATCGGCGCCGGAGAGGATCCGCGCGTAGCCCGGTCGATCGAGGCGCGGGCAGGGCGCGCCGACGGCGAGCTCGGGGATTCCATCGCCGTCCATGTCGCCGGGTCCGGCCAGGCTGGTGCCGAAGCGCTCGCCGAAGGCGTCGCCGTGGAACCAGTACACGACGTGAGCGTCGGCGCCGTCGAACACGCGCACCGTGCCTGAGTTGCGGCCGTTCTTGCGCGCGCCGGGAGCGGCGACGGCGAATTCGTGCTTGAAATCGTGGTTCAAATCGCCGACGTCGCACACGCTGGCTCCGAACTCGTCGCCGGGCTCGTCGCCGAGCAGCCGGAAAATGATGCGCGCGTCGGTCCCGGAAAAAACGTAGGCCTTGCCGCTTCCGCGACCCACCGTCGAGGCTCCCGGTGCGCCGACCAGCACCTCGTCGATGCCGTCGCAATCGAGATCGCCGATGCGCGCGACCGCGCTGCCGAAGAGATCGCCGGGATTCTCGCCCTGGAGATTCAAGCGCTCGACCGGCGGTCGGCTGCCGCGAAAGATCTTGACCGAGCCTGACAGCGGCAGGCGGTTCTGGTTGTCGCAGGGGATCGCCACCGCGAAATCCTCGGTCCCGTCGCGGTCGAAATCCGAGAAGCCGCTGACGCTGCTGCCGAAGTAGCCCTGCAGGGTGTCGCCGAAGACCAGGTCGACCGCGTCCTGTGCGGCGCGCGCGGGCGAGCCGACCAGACAGGCTGCGGCGAGGAGGACCAGCGACCGACGGAGCGCGCGGAGATTCAGCGCAGCACCTCGAGCTCGAAGCGGCCGAGCAGGCGATCGAGGCCCACGGTCTTCACGGCCGCTGGCGCGGACTTGCATTCGGCGCGCAGGGAATTCGGACCGGGCTCGAGCCAGACACGCTTCCTCGCCGCCACGCCGTTCTCGGTCCAGGAAAGATCGAGCGGCAGGTGGAAGCCGTTCGCGCCACTGCCTTCGCACTTGGCTTCGACGACGATCGCCTTGCCGTCGACCGCCAGCGTTCCTTCGACCTTGGGATAGCCCGTGCCGTAGACCCATTCGTCGAAGAAGGTCTTCCACTCGCGGTGCGTCTCGGCCTCGAGCAGCGCGCGGAAATCCTCGGTGGTCGCGTTCTTGTAGCGGAAGGCCAGGTTGAAGCCGCGCAACGTGCGCCACCAGGCTTCGTCGTCGGCGACGAACTGGCGCAGGGTGTGCAGCACGACCGCGCCCTTCGAGTAGATCTGCCCGTTGTACGCCTCGCCCGAGTTGGCGCCGCGACCGGAGTAGAGGCGACTCTTCGCGGAGACGCTCTTGCGCTGGGCCCCGAAGAACTCCTCGGCGCGCTCGGGGCTCTCCGTGAGCTCGAGGTACACGCCCTCGGCGTAGGTCGCGAAGCCCTCGTGGATCCAGAAGTCGCCCCAATCGGCGGCCGACACGGCGTTGCCCCACCATTCGTGGGCGGACTCGTGGATCAGAATGTAGTCGTAGAGCTTGTTGCGGCTCGCGTAGCGATCCTTCTCGCCATTCGCCTTGCACCATGCGGGGAAACTCGAGCCGTAGGCGACGCAGGTCGAGTGCTCCATGCCCCAGTAAGGCGTCTCGACCAGGGCGAACTTCGACTTGGGAAACGGGAAGGGGCCGAAGGCCTTGGAGTAGGCCGCGAGCATCTTCGGCACGTCCTGGAACTGCAGCTTGGCGCGCTCTTCGTGGCCTGGGATCACGTAGTAATCGAAGCCGAGCAGGCCGCCGAACTCCTCGAGACCTTCGAGCGCGAGCTCCTGGTGGACCGCGACGTAGGGCGCGATGTTGAGCGCGACGGAATAGGTCTCGAGCGGATAGTCATGGACCCAGTGGAACTCGGATTGCCCGCCGTCGCTTTTCCGATTCGCCTGAAGCAGACGTCCGTTGCACACCGCCGTCAAGCCGCTCGGCACGCGGATATTCATGAGCACGCGCTGCGGCTTGTCCTCCGGATGCCAGTAGGAATCCTTGCTCGGCCACCAGGCGTGGGAGCCCGTGTCCTGGCACGAGGTCGCGATCCACGGCTTGCCGTCCGGCGTCTTGCGCCAGTGGAACCCGCTGAAGTCGTCCGCCGCCGTGGGCTTGCCGCCGTAATGCAGCTCGACGCACACACGCGCTCCGCGAGGCAGGGCCGTATCAAGATCGATGTCGACGAGATCGCCGCTGCGCGAAAACTTGAGGGGAGTTCTACCCACCGAGGACTCGTCCTCGAGCTTCCCGGTGACGAAGCGCACTTCGTGCAGCTCGAGAGCGGCCGCGAGGTCGAGTCGCAACTTACGGAAGTCCGGGGCGAGCGCAGTGGCATCGACGAAGACGTGTCCGTCGATCGACTGCAGCTCGGGATCGACCGTCAGATCGATCCGATAGGCCTGGACGTCGTAATCGCCGCGCGGATCGTGCTCCCTGGGTTTCGCGGCCTGCTTGGGATCCTGGATGGGGGCCAGCGGCCCAGGCCTGGGCACGGCGAACAGACCGCACAGAGTCAGGGCTGACGTGAGCAGAATCTTCATGGTGGGGGACCTGGCGCCACGAGCCTAACGTCCGGTCCGGTTCGAGCGGTACGAAAGCATCCCAAGCCGCGGGATGTCGCTCAACTGCAAGGCGATCGGCGTTCGATATCGGGAGCGCACTCCGACCCGTTCCCCCGCCGTCCGGCGTTTTCATGAGCAAGCAGGAAGCACAAAAGCGCCTCAGCGAGAAGATCACGCTGCCGACACTGCCCGAGGTAGTGACGCGGATCACGGCGATGGTCGATGACCCGAACGTGCGCATCCGCGACATCGGGTCGGTCGTGGCGCAGGATCCGGCGATCACCGCCACGGTGTTGCGCGTCGCCAACAGCGCGTACTACGGCCTCGCCAAGCCGGCGATCTCGCCCGAGGAAGCCGCCGCGGTGATCGGCGCGCGTTCGTTGCGCAACATCGCCTTGCAGGCTTCGCTCGTCGGCCGCTTCGAGCACCTGAGCAAGAAGTTCGATTTCGACCTGCACGAATTGTGGACACACTCAGTGTTCACCGCGCAATTGTGTCAGGAGCTCTCGCGGCGGATGACACTCTCCTGCACGATCGCGCCGGAAGAGTTCTACACCTGCGGCTTGCTGCACGACGTCGGCAAGGCGGTGCTGCTCGACTCGCTGCAGGAGCAGTATGCCGAGGTCTATCGCACCGCGAGGCAGACCGGCGAAGCCATCCACCTGACCGAGGAGCGCATGCTCGGCTTCACGCACGTCGAGGTCGGCGAGCTGGTCTCCCAGCGCTGGCGCTTCCCCGAGCCCGTGAGTCACGCCATCCGCTTCCACCACGGGCCGCGCGACGAAGTCTTGAACAATCCCGCGACGGCGGTGGTGGCGCTCTGCGACCAGCTGGCCTACCGCCTGGGCACACCCGGATTCGGCGCCGCCTTGCCGCGGCTCACCGCGCTCGCGCGCGAAACCCTGCGGGTCAAGCCCGACGATTTCGGGTCCTTCGTGGAAAGAGCTTCCGTCCTGCGGACTCAGGTGCAGATCTGAGGGGTCGCCAGCCGAACAAGGCTGGGAGTAAGACGGCGGGTGCAACCCGAGGGCAGCCACGTTAAGGTCTACGCCCCCCGCCTTCCCGAGACCGAACCGATCCATGACCCCGTTCCGTCGAACAGACGACATCGCAGGGCGGCCCAGCGTCGCCGCAGCCGACTTCGGGACCACCGAAGGGGGGTTGTTCTCGCCCCAGGACGTGCGGCGTTTGATGCGGATCGAGTTCGAGCGGGCCCAGCGCTACAAGTACCCGCTGGCTTGTTTCCTGATCGCGGTCGACCGCCTCGAGCGGCTGCACGACCTCTACGGGATGGAGACCAAGGAGACCATCCTGCACTCCCTGGGCGAGCTGTTGCGCGCCGAGACTCGCGCCAGCGACCTGCTCGGGGTGCTCGTCGACGACCGCCTGCTGGTCATGATTCCCCACGCGCCCCGCAGCGGCGCGGACGCCCTGGCCAAGCGCCTGCTCGAGGGCGCGCGCAAGCTCAAGTTCGAGTCCGACGGCCGGAACGTGCGCGTCAGCGTGGCGATCGGCGGGTCGCACAACCAGACCGCCAAGCCGATCCAGCGCCTGTTCTACGAGACGCTGCTCTCGGTGGCCGAGTCGGGCCTCGACGTCGCGCTGCAGGGCGGCGGCGATCGCTACGTCCACACCGAGCTCTACGACTGGTTCCAGAAGCGCGCCGAGCGCGAGCTGCCCAAGGGCGCCGTCTCGCCGACGCCTTCACCCGGCGCCCTGTTCGGCCAGGATCCGAGCTCGCCCTCGCACCAGGCCTACGTCGAAGGCATGCGGATTTTCGCCAACTCCGGACGCGGCACCGCGCCGGCCCTGCCCGCCGCCGCGCACCATCCGGAGCAGGACCGCCCGTCGTTCACCGACGAGCGCGAAATGGAGTACCGCCGCCAGATCGAGAACCTCGAGCGGCGGATCAACAAGCTCAACGACATGCTCGAGCGGACCGAGACGGACCTGTCGCGGATGGCCGCGATGAAGTCCCTCGATCCGGGCCTGGCCTCGGTCTACCGCAACGTCCAGGGCATTTCCGCCGAGGACGAAGCGAAGCTCTTGAAGAAAGAGCTGATGCAGAAGATCTTCGAGGCGAACCTCGAGTTGAAGAACGCGGTTTCCCGTCAAGGCCCCGCAGTTTGAGACTGGTATCCCCGCATTCCGTGCCCCACAGCCTCGCGAACCAACCCCACGCCCCCATCAAAGAAAGACAGCCATGACTGACAAGGACAAAGACGTCGCCGCCGGAATCAAGAAAGACAAGGGCGTGCTGTACCTGGGCATCGACCTGGGCACTTCGCGCACTTCCGTCTGCGCTTCCAACGGCGTGCGCGAGACAGTGGCTTCCTACGTCGGCTATCCCAAGGACGTGGTGGCGAAGAAGCTGCTCAAGAAGGACAAGCTGTTCGGCCAGGAAGCCCTGGAGAAGCGCTTGTCCCTCGATCTCTACCGTCCGCTCGGCGACGGCGTGATCAAGCAGGACGCCAAGGACGCCAAGGCCAGCCAGGCGAACATGCAGGCCGCGCAGGACCTGATCCGCGAGATCATCGCCCGCTCCCAGCCGCGCAAGGACGAGCTGATCTACGCCGTGATCGGCGCTCCGGCCCAGGCCTCGATCCACAACAAGAAGGCGATCCTCGACGCGGCTCGCGAGTCGGTCGACAGCGTGATGCTCTGCTCCGAGCCCTTCTCGGTCGCCTACGGCCTCGACTGGCTCGAGGACGTCCTGGTGATCGACATCGGCGCCGGCACGACGGACATGTGCCGGATGCACGGCACCATGCCCGAGGACGCCGACCAGCTGACGAACACCTTCGCCGGGGACCACGTCGACCGCCTGCTCTACGACCTGATGCAGAAGTCCTGCCCGGGCGCGAGCTACACGATCGAGATGGTCAAGAACATCAAGGAGAAGCACGCCGACGTGTCCGAGGAGATGGCCAAGGTGGTCGTGCAATTGCCCGTCAACGGCAAGCCGACTTCCTTCGACATCACGGCGGACATGCGCACGGCCAGCCGCTCGATCGTCCCGCCGATGGTCGAGGGCCTGGGCAAGCTGGTCGCGAGCTTCCACCCGGAATTCCAGGACAAGCTGAAGAACCGCGTGCTGCTCGCCGGCGGGGGATCGATGATCAAGAATCTCGACCGCGCCATCGAAGAGGAGATGCGCCTGCGCCTGGGCGGCGGCCGCGTGGTCAAGATCGAAGAGCCGATGTACGGCGGCGCGAACGGCGCGCTGAAGATCGCGCACGACATGCCCGAGGAGTACTGGGAGAAGCTCAAGTAACCCGGCGGCCAGTAGAGTCCTGCGACCCAGGGGGAGTGGCGAGAAAGCGCCCTTCCCCCTGGGTCGCGCCAATTCGGGTGCCTCCTCGTCCCTGGATGATCGGATGGTCGTACGATGCAACCGCGGAACGTCCCGGCCTTCCCCGCCGGGTCAACTTCACGCGCTCCACCGCATTCGCGCCCTTCCCCCGCTCCATCAGGAGATCCCGATGCGATTGACTCCGACGTCGTGCGCCCTCGCGCTCGTCATTTCCATCCTTGCTCCGTCCGCAGCTGCTCAGCGGTTCAACATCGACATCGGCAGTTTCAACGCCGTCCCTAGCCCAAGTTACGGTGCCGCAGCGGGGACCAGCGGCACCTGGAATCAGCTGACGAGCAACACCCCCACGCCGCTGATCGACACCGGCGGCGCCTTCACTGCCGTGATGCTCACCGGAACGAGCACGAACAACTACGCGTTCGGATTCAACAATGCCGGCACGCTCGGAGACGACGAATTGCTGATGGACGACTGTCACGACGGCGCCTTGGCCCTGGACTTTTCCGGACTCATCAACGGCGACTACGACGTCTACACCTACGCCTGGGCACCGGACAGCTCGACCTACCGCACCGATGTGGCGGTGACTGGCTCCGTCAATCCGCTCCAGACCATCGGCGGCACCTGGCCGGGCGGTTTTTCGCAAGGAATCACGCACGCCAAGCACCGTGTCAGCGTCACGGCGGGAACGATCCATATTGACTGCACCCTGGCCAGTGGATTCGTTTCGGTCAACGGAGTGCAACTCGATCCCGTGGGAGCGCCAGCGGGTACCTATTGCACTGCCAAGCTGAACTCCCTGGGCTGCACTCCCTCGATCTCAGGCAGCGGCACCCCGAGCGCCGCGTCGGGCTCTGGCTTCACGATCCAGGGCTCCAACGTGATCAACAACAAGCCTGGCCTGCTCATCTACACCAACAACGGTCAGGCCGCGGCTCCGTTCCTGGGTGGACTGCTCTGCGTCGCCTCGCCTTTCCAACGTTCGATTGCCCTGTCCTCGATCGGGACTCCTCCTCCGAACAACTGCTCTGGCGCCTATTCGCTCGACATGAATGCCTTCGCGGTTGGCGGGCTGGGCGGCGCACCTGCTCCTTACCTGACGGTCGCGGGCACGACGATCGACTCGCAATTCTGGGGTCGTGACAACGGCTTCGCTCCCCCGAACAATGCCACCCTGTCGGATGGTCTGGAATTCGTGATCGGGCCGTAAGCCAGCAATTCTCGGGAAAGCGCCGCCCGCCTGGGTCGCGCCATGGAGGTCGACGCTCGGAAGGGGCGGGAAGGCAGTGGGCGGGCTCGAATTCATTCCCCTGAAGCCAGGCTCCCGGGTGGTCGCCTGACCGGCGCGGGCAAGCCCCAAAGCTCAGCTGACCACGAGGATCGCGCATCCGACCCCCAAAGCCCAGGGTCGCCCGGATCTCGCAAGAGTTCGAGCACGATTGCAAGAAAGGCCGTAGGCTTTGTAAGCAGATCGTTACCAGCGGTTCTCGACGGCCGTCCGCCCCCGCGGCCGGCTTGCGAGCCGCTCTCCCTCGTCCTTTCAGGAGATAATCGTGCAATTCAAGACAAGTCTAAGCGCTCTCGCGCTCGTCACCGTCCTGGCCTCCACAGCGAGCGCTCAAGGAATCAACATCGACATCGGCAGCTTCAGCGGCGCCCCTTCCTCTGGCTACGGCGCAGCCGCGGGCCAGGCCGGTACCTGGAACATGCTGACCAGCGCCGCGACCACGCCGTTGACGGACATCGGTGGGAACTCGACCACCGCAACCGTCACCTCGAGCGTCTCGGTGAACTTCGCCTTCGGCTTCAACAACCTCGGCACCTCCGGTGACGACGAGCTGCTGATGGACGACGGTCACGACGGCAACATGACCATGGACTTCGCGGGTCTCGCCAACGGCGACTACGACGTCTACACCTACGCCTGGGCGCCGGACAGCGCGACGTACTTCTCGAACGTTGCCGTCCCCGGCTCGCCCGATCCGATGCAGGCCGTGGGCGGCAACTGGCCGGGCACCCTGACGCAGGGCATCACCCATGCCAAGCATCACATCACCGTCACCTCGGGCACGCTCCAGGTCGTCATCACCCTGTCGACCGGATTCACCACGGTCAACGGCATCCAACTGGATCCCGTCGGCGCGGTCCCGGTCGTGTATTGCACCGCCAAGATCAACTCGCTGGGCTGCACGCCTTCCATCGGTGGAAGCGGCACGCCGAGCGCGACCTCCGGCTCGGGCTTCACGGTCTCTGCCAGCCAGGTCGTCAACAACAAGCCCGGCCTGCTGATCTACTCGAACACGGGTCAAGCAGCGGTTCCGTTCCTCGGCGGAGTCCGCTGCATGAACGGCCCGGTCCGTCGCTCGAGCGCCTTGAACTCCGCCGGCAATCCTCCGCCGAACGACTGCTCGGGCGTGTACTCGATCGACATGAATGCCTTCGCGGTCGGTGCGCTCGGCGGGATTCCCGCGGCGTACCTGACCGTCCCGGGCACCGTGGTCGACTCGCAATTCTGGGGTCGCGACAACGGCTTCTCGCCGCCGAACAACGCCACGCTGTCGAACGGCTTGGAATACGTCATCGGGCCGTGATCTGACGAATCCCGGGCGCGAGCCCGAGTGCTTTTCTACGAGGCCGGTCGCACAGACGTGCGGCCGGCCTCGATCGTTACCGGTACACGACTTCGCCGCGCACGATGGTCATGCGCACATGGTGGCCGCCGAGCAGGGCGCTGGGCGCGCAGGTCAGCGGATCGAGGTCGAGCACGGTCAGGTTGGCGAAGTGTCCGGGCTCCAGGCTGCCGAAGTCCTTTTCCTGGTTCGCCGCTCGCGCGGCGTTGAGCGTGAAGCCCGCCAGGGCCCGCGCGGCATCGAGGCGCTGATCCGGACGGTAGCCATCCTTCGGCTCGCCGCGGCTGTCGGCGCAGGTGATCGCCGCGTAGATCCCGGCCAGGGGATCGCAGAGCTCGACCGGGCAGTCGCTGCCGAAGGCGATCGACTTTCCCTCGGGATCCAGGCGGCGCCAGGCGTAAGCGCCTTGCACGCGCTCGGGGCCAAGGCGCGACGGAGCCCAGGGCATGTCGCTGGTGGCGTGGGTCGGCTGCATCGAAGGGATCACGCCGAGCTTCGCGAAGCGCGGCCAGTCTGCTGGCGCGACGACCTGCGCGTGCTCGATGCGCGGCCGCAGCTCGGCGAAAGTCTTGGAGGCCGCCATGCGCCGCTGGTAGGCGTCGAGCACGCGCTGATTGCCGAGATCGCCGATGGCGTGGATCGCGGGTTGGAGGCGGTTCTCGTCGCATTTCGCGAGCAGCTCGTCCAGTTGCTCCGGCGAGAGCATCGGCAGGCCGCGATTGCCGGGCTCGTCGGCGTAATCCGCGAGCAGAGCCGCGCCGCGCGAGCCGAGGGCGCCGTCCATGTAGAGCTTGGCGCCTACGGTCTCATACCGGAGCGGCTCCACGGGTCCCACGGCTCCGAACCAGCAGCTCGTGCGGTTGGACGATGAATTCACCAGCCAGTCCTGCGACACGTAACCGGCGACTTCGATGGGCAGCTCTCCGCCGATGGCGAATGTGGTCAGAATGCGCGCCGTCATCTGGTCCTCACCCATGTCGTGCAAGCCGGTCAGCCCATTTCGCGCGAGCTCGTGCGCGGCGAGCAGCATGCGGCGCTTGCGCGTTTCGTAATCCGCCTCGGGCACGCTGCCCTCGATCAACCCGGTCGCATTGTCGACGAACACGCCCGTCGGCTTGCGCTCGCCGTCGAGCACCATGCGACCGCCGGCGACCGGTGATTCATCGGCCTGGACCCCGGCGCGGCCCGCGATCTCCAGCGCCTTGGCGTTGACCAGGATCGCGTGTCCATCGATGCGCGAGAGCAACACTGGATGATCCGGCACGGCGCGCGACAGCTCGGCATGGTGGGGGAAGAGCTTGTCGGGCCACAGATTCTGATCCCAGCCCCGGCCCTCGATCCAGGTGCCCGCCGGAACCTGTGCCGCGCGTGCAGCGACGCGCGAGATCAAGGCCGCGTAGCTGTCGACGCCGCGCAGATCGATCTCCTCGAGCGACTTGCCCAGGCCCTCGAGGTGTCCGTGAGCATCGATCAATCCAGGTACCGCGACGCTGCCGCCGAGATCCAGCGTCGTGAAGGGCTCGCGCGCTCGCCGGCGCACCTGCGCCTCGCTGCCGATTGCGACGATCCGCCCGCCCTCGCTGTACAAGGCTTGCGCCAGCTTCCAGTCGGGAGCGCCGACGCGGAACGTCCCGCCGACCATCAAGACATGCGACCCGGGATCGCGCTCGGCCGCGACCGCTTGCTTGGGACCCGGTGAGTCGCAGCCGACCAGCGCGGCCGCCGCCAGGAACATCGCGAGGAGTGAGCTCTGCATCGCGAGGATTCTGGCGCTGCGCTCGCGGCGCGGGAAGCGCTCGCTGCGATCCATCGCGATCGAGCGCTCGGTCCGCCGCTCCGGCGAGCAAGAAGACTTACACAGGTGTACCTTCCTGGACCCTTGTGCGCCCCTCTACTACCGGGGTAAGACTACCGCGGTAGTTCGAGGCGACGGCGCGCTCCCGCGTTTCGATTCGAACGACGAAAAACCACACGGTTCTCGAGGCTCCACCATGCGCGCTTTTCTGTCCCTGACGCTGGCCGCACTTGCCTTCTTCCAGGGCGACGCCGACGAGCAGCTGCGCTATCTGACCGGCCTGGCGTCGAAGGGCATGCCGGCCGAGCTCGAGCGCGAGGCGCAGAGTTTCCTGCGCGAGCATCCCGATCATCCGCGCGCCAACGAAGCGCGCTACCGCCTGGCTTGCGCGCTGTTCGAGCAGAAGCACACCGAGAAGGCCGCGGACCTCTTGCGTCCGCTGTGCAAGCAGCGCGGATTCGAGTTCGAGTCCGAAGCCCTGTTCCGCTTGAGCCAGTGCGAGCTGGATCTCGGGCGCCCTGCGGAAGCGGTCGCGGCCCTGGAGCGCACGCTCGAGCTCGGCAAGGAATACCTGGCGCTTCCCGCGCGCGCTCTGCACGCCGACGCCCTGCTCGCCGCGGGCCGCATCCCCGACGCCGAGCGCGCCTTCGCGCTGGTGCTCGAGCACGCGCCGAAGAGCGAGTACGCGCCCGATGCCGCCTGCGGCCTGTGCTGGTGCGCGTTCAAGACGCGCGACTTCGCGGCGGTCGTCGAGCGCTCCAAGCAATTCCTGTCGAATTTCTCGCGGCATGCGCGCGCGGGGGAAGTCCAGTTCTTGCGCGCGGAGGCCCAGCTCGAGCTCGGCCAGTCGGAAGCCGCGCTGCAAAGTTATGCGAAAGTCGGCGAGGGCTCCTTCGCCGATGCCGCGCTGCGCGGTGCAGCCTTCGCGCAGGCGAGCCTTGGCCGCCACGCCGAAGCCGCGAAAGCCTTCGCGACGCTCGCCGAGCGTTTCCCGCAATCGCGTTTCGTCGCCGAGGCGCGCCTGCAATGCGGCGTCGAGCGGTTGGCGGCGGGCGATCCCCAGGGAGCGCTCGCGGCTCTCGATCCGAAAATCGTCGGTGATCGCGGCGAGGGCGCTTTCTGGCGCGCGAAAGCCTTGCTCGCGAGCGGGGATTCCGCGGGAGCTCTCGCACTCGCATCGCGCGCGAGCAAGGACGAAAAAGATCCGGCGCTTGCCGCGCGCTGGACGACGCTGCGCGCCGATCTGTTGACCGCCGCCGGTCGGCCCGACGAAGCGCGCGCGGCTTACGAAGCCGCCGATTCCGATTACGCCTTGCAGGCGGGCGCGGTGGCCAGCCTCGAGTCCAAGCATCCCGAGGAAGCGGTGCGTCTCGCGCGCAAGCTGCTCGAGCGCAATCCACGCTCGCCGTACCGCATCGAAGCCCTGCTCGCCGCAGCGGAAGGGATGTTCGCGCTGGGCCAGCACGAAAACGCGGAGCAGGCTTTCCTGTCCGCGGCCGAATCGGACAAGGACCTCGCGCGCCGCGACAAGACGCGGCTGCGCGCCGCCTGGTGCCGCTACCTGCGCAAGCAGCCTGGCCCGGCCGCGGCGATGTTCGCGGAGCTGGCGCGCAGCTTCAAGGACGGCCCGCAAGCCGACGAGGCCGCCTACATGGCGGGTCGCGCCGCCGAGGACGCGGGCGATCTGCGCGGCGCGCGCTCGGCTTACGAACGCTACCTCGAGCGCTTCGCGAAGGGCGAGCGACGCGCGGAAGCCCTGGTCGCCAGCGCTCGACTCGCGGACGGCCCCGAAGCCGTGGCGCGCCTCGAAGCCGCGCTGAAAGGACCGGGCGCCAAGGGCGTCGCGAACGACGCGCACTTCGAGCTCGCGGAGCGCCTGTCGAAAGCGGGATCCTTCGACGAGGCCGCCGGTCACTACCAGGCGGTGCTCGAAGGAAATCCCTCGGCGGAGCTGGCTCAGTCGAGCTGCTACGGCCTGGCCTGGTGCCAGTTCAGCCAGGAGCAGTACAAGAAAGCCTGCGCCACGCTCGAGCCCCTCGCGCGCCAGGCCGCGGCCGGGTCCGACGGCATCCGCGCGGAGCTCGCGGTCGCCGCGCTCGAGCTCGGCGTGTGGTCGAACGTCCGCGCCGGCTCGCTCGACACGGCCTTCGCGGATTTCCGCGCGCTGCAGGCGCGCAGCGACAACGACACCCGAGTCTGGTCCGCGGCGCGAGTGCTGCTTGGCGCGATGGAGGGCGTGGACCACGCCTCCGACCGCGCGCAGCTGCTCGCGCAATGCGCGAAGTCCGCGAAGACTCCTGTGGTCGCCGCCGAGATCGACGCGGAGCGCGCGCTGCTGGCCTTGGATCAAGGTCAGCGCGACCAGGCGCTGCAATTCCTCGATCGCGCCTGGCGTGGATCGGCGGATTCCGTTGCCGTGCGCGAAGCCGCCTGCACGATCGGCGAAGCCTGCGGAGCCGACGACGGCGATCAGCGCGGCCAGCAGATCCTGCGCGCCCTCGCCCGCGACGAAAAGGGCGCGCGCGCCGATCGCGCCGTGTACCAGCTCGGGTTCTGGCGCCTGTCCGCCGGCGACGCGCGCGGCGCGGCGGGCGAGCTCGCGCGCTTCGCGCAGCGCTTCCCGGAATCCAGCTTGCGCGTCCCGGCGCAATTCCTCGAAGCCGAGGCGAATTACCGCGCGGGCGAGCTCGAGAAATCGCTGGCGCAGTTCGAAGTCCTCTCGAAGTCCGAGCTGTCGGCGGAGCTTGCGCCCAAGGTGCTTTTCCGCGCCGGCCTCTTGCACTGCCAGGCCGGTCGCTGGCGCGACGGCGAGCGCGAGCTCCAACAACTCGCGCAGGACTTCCCGAAGTTCGAGAACCTGCTCGAAGCGCAACTGTGGCGCGCGCGCGCTCAGGCCGAGCGCAAGGACGCCGCCGCGGCGCGCGCCGGCTTCGAGGCGATCGCGAATGCCGACAAGGGCATGCTCGGCGCGCTAGCGCGCCTGGGTCTGGGCGAGCTCGATCTCGAAGCAGGCAACACCCAGGCTGCCCTGTCCTCTTTCCTGAAAATTTCGGTGCTCTACTCCGACGTCGAGCTCGCTGCCCAGGCCAACTGGGGCGCGGGCCGCGCCCTCGAGCAGAGCGGCGAGCCGCAGAAGGCCGCGGCGAGCTACCGCGAAGTCATCGCCAAGGCGCCGAAATCGAAGCTCGCGGCTCGAGCGCGCGAACGCTTGAGCGCGCTGGAACAGCGCTGATGGTCCACGGCCTCGAATCGAGTCCCACCCGCAAACAACACCTTCCGTGCCGCCTTCGCGCGGCCTCTGCTGCCAGGAGATTTCCGCAATGATCGCTCCCGCCCTCGCCACGACCGCCGCACAGACCAGCACCATGCCCTCGCTGTGGGAATTGACCCAGAGCGGCGGTCCCCTGATGTACCCGCTCGCGATCTGCTCCGTGGTCGCCCTCGCCTACGCCGTCGAGCGCACGCTGCGCACCCGCGCCTCGGCGCTGGGATCGGAGACTTTCGGGCGCACCCTGGTCGCGGCCGTGCAATCCGGCGGGCCTTCGCAGGGGATCGTGCTCTGCGACGCGACGCGCACGCCGTTGTCGCGCGTGATGCGCACGGCCCTCGAGAACACCCAGGCTCGGCGCGACGAGCGCGAGAAGCGCGTCGAGGACGTGGCGACGCTCGAAGTGCGCAAGCTGCAGGCCCAGCTGCGCCCCTTGCACTTGATCTATCTGGTCGCGCCGCTGCTCGGCCTGCTCGGCACGGTGTGGGGGATGATCATCGCCTTCGCGACCATCGCGCTCAGCGGCGGTCTCGGCAAGCCCGGCATGCTCGCGGTCGGCGTGTACCAGGCCCTGGTGACCACCGCGGCGGGGCTCGCGATCGCGATTCCGACCGTGATCGTCTACACCTGGTTGCGCGCGCGCATCGAGCGCTTCGCGCGCCGCACCGAGGCCCTGTACCTCGAGCTCGATCGCGGCCTTCCGGTCCAAGGAGTCCAGTCGTGAGAGTTCGCGACGAG
The DNA here is from genome assembly GCA_035490315.1 of Planctomycetota bacterium. GTDB lineage: Bacteria > Planctomycetota > UBA1135 > UBA1135 > JADJQU01. The sequence continues at coordinate 10,639 of DATHET010000029.1, read as the reverse complement.
GACAACGAAGCCGAGCCGGAGTTCTCCATGGCGCCGATGATCGACGTCGTGTTCCAGCTTTTGATCTTCTTCATGGTCTCGACGACCTACACCAGCGAGGAAAAGGAGCTGAACGTCGACCTGCCCACGGCGCAATCCGGCGCCGCTCCGGGCGGAGCGCCGCAGGAGCTGGTGATCAACGTGTTCCGCGACGGGCGCGTCTCGCTCGCGGGCCATCCGGTCAGCGCGGCGGAGCTGAATCACGAGCTGGCGCAAGCTGCCGGCAGGAGTCGCTCGACCCAGATCACGATCCGCGGGGATCGCCTGGCGAGCCACGAGCGCATCGTCGCCGTCATGGACGCCTGCGGCGTCGCCGGACTCTCGAACCTGGCGCTGGGGACGCGCGACTGACCCATGAAAAGTCCCAGCCCGCGCATCGTCGCAAGTCTGGCGCTGCTCGGCGCAATCGGTTTCGCCTTCTGGCTGTGGCTCGGACCGGGCACGGAGGGCGGCTGGTCCGATGGCCGTCGCGCCGTCGATGCCGACGTTTCGCTGCGCATCGCGAGCTGGGGCGCGCCCGCGCCGGCGTTTTCCGGCGAGCCGCCGCAGCTGGATTCGCGCGCGGCGCTTTCGAGCGACGGTCGCTGGCTGGTCTTCGCGGGAAAGGACGAGAGCGGCGGACACGATCTCTTCGTCGGCGAGGTCAGCGAAGGGCGAGTCGAGAGCTTCGCGCCGCTCGAAGCCCTGTGCAGCGCAGCCGATGAGTGCGCGCCGGCTTTCGGCGGCGAGTGGCTGTATTTCAGCTCCGATCGCGAAGGCGGAGTCGGCGGTCACGATCTGTGGCGCGCTCAATTCGCGGATGGAATCGCCGCGGCGCCCGAGCTGGTCCCCGGCCCCGCGAACACTCCTGGCGAAGAGCTCGATCCCGCGCCCTGCCTCGATTCCGCGAGCGTGGTGTTCGCGTCCGACCGCGAAGGCAGTTGGGATCTGTATTCGTCTCCGCTCGAAGTCGCCGAAGGCGCGGTCACGACTAGGCTCGACCGTTTGTGCTCGGCCGCGGACGAGCGCGAGCCCGCGTTCACCCAGGACGATCGCGCGCTGGTCTTCTCCAGCTCGCGCGGCGGCGGCCAGGGCGGTTTCGATCTGTACCGCGCCGCGCGTTTCGGCGCGGCCTTCGCGTCGCCGCATGCCTTGACCCAGCTCAACTCGGCCGAGGACGAGCGCTCGCCGCTCGCGACCTCGGATCAGCTGGCCTTGAGCTTCTTGCGCAGCGAGGCGGGGGAGAATCCGATCCTGCTGAGCGCGCCCGCGATCGAGCTGTTCCGCTCGCCGCCGCGTGCGATCACCTGGATGGAATGGCTGGCCCTGGCCGGATTGCTGGCCCTCGCGGCCCTGGCGCTGCTCGTGCAGCGCTTCCCCGAGCTCGATCGCATCTACAAGTGCCTGCTCCTGTCGGTGATCGCGCACCTGCTGCTCCTGTGGTGGTTCCACGATCTGTGGCTGCCCGCGACGGACCAGGCGCCCGAGCCGAGCCACGCTCCGCTGCACATCCGGCTCGAGGAGCGCACGCCAGCGCCAGCGCGGGAATCCGAGCCGGTCGCGGCCAGCGCTCCGGCGCCGGAGCCCGCACCGGCGAGCGCGGCCGAGCCTGCGCCCGAGATGTCACTGCCCGTAGCCGCGAGCGAGCCCGCGTCGAGCGCGGCTCCCGAGCGACTGGAATTGCGCGCGCCAGCCAGCGAGCCCGAGCCCTCGGCGGCTTCCGTCGCCAGCGTTGCGCCCGAGACCCATGCGCGGCGCGAGCGCGAAGAGTCGGCCGTCGAGCCCGCGGCCGCGGCGGAGCGCGCCGTCGCGCTGCGCGAGTCGAGCACCGAAGCCACGGGCGCGACTCCGGCACCCGCGCTCGAGATCGAATCCCTGGCCGACGGCGCGCCCTCGGCCACCTCGCGCTCGATGGGCATGCCCTCGCGGCCCGACGAGCGACGGTCGCTCGGCAGTCCAGCCGCGAGCCCGAGCTCGGGCTCCGTGGCTCGCGCCGCGCCGCCCTCCGCGGCTTCGTCCGCTCCCTCGAGCAGCGCGCGCGACGCCCAGCCGGCTGCGCGCTCGCTGGCTTCCGAGTTGAGCGAGCTGCGCGACGCGTCGCGCGCTGGCCTGGAGTCGACGGCCCGCGCGGCCGCGCCGGCCTCGAAGCTCGAGCTCGGCGAGCTCGCGGTCGGAGAAAGGCCCGACGCGACGGAAGAGGCCGCGGAGTCGGCGCCGCAACGCGCGGACCTGCCGCGGAATCAGCCCTCGAACCAGTCGAGCAGCTCCCCGGCGACGGAATCCGTGGCGCGCCGCGCGTCGGAAATCGCGCCGAGCGGGCCCGCGCCGCGCGCGCCGAGCAACTTCGCGCCGGACGCGCCGTCCGTCTCGAGGGGCACCGACCTGGCTGCACTCGCGCCGCCCTCCCCCGCGGAGGTCGCGGGTCGAGCCGAGCAGGCTCCCGCGCTCGGGCTGCGCTCGCTCGAACCGCAATCGGCGCCGCGCGCGACGAATCCCGCGAGCGCGGGACCGCAGCGGGCCGCGGGCGTCGAGGGAAGCTCGCGCCCGAGTCCAGCGTCCGAGCCGCGCGGCGAATCGCTGGCTTCGCGAGCCGCGCCGCCGGAGCTGGGATTGCCGCGCGCACCGGACGCGCTCGGCAACCGCGGGCCGATCCGGTCCGAGCGGCCGGTCGCCCTCTCCGATGCTCCCGATTCCGTCGCGCGACCGGCCGCGCCGGCGGGATCGAGCGCGGAACCGGGCTGGCTGCCCGGGCTTGCCCAGGCTCCCGCCGCCGAAAGATCCGGCGCGCCAGCTTCGCCCGCGCCGGAGCGCGCACAGACGGCGCGCGCCGCGCAGGCCGCTGCGCCGCTCGCCGAGAATGCGCCCAGCCTCGCTCGCGCGCCAGAGCCTCCGCGCGAGGATCAACCGCGGCCGGCGAAGTCCGATTGGGACTCGACGCCGTACCAGAATCGCAGCGGCGCCGAGAAGGCGCGCGCCCTGAAGCTCTACGGCGGCAGCGAAGAGACCGAAGCCGCAGTCGAGCGCGGGCTCAAGTACCTCGCCAGCATCCAGCATCCCAACGGATCCTGGGGCAACCTCGAGGTGCTCGACGAGAAGTACGGGCGCGTCGCGATCGGCAAGACGGCGCTGTGCACCCTGGCCTTCCTCGGCGCGGGGCACACACCGGATTCGGCGACGCAACATTCGCAGGTCGTCGCGCGCGCCCTCGAGTTCCTGCTCAGCGTCCAGGATCCCGAGAGCGGGCACTTCGGCCAGGCCTCGGCCTACGACCACGGCATCGCGACCTACGCCATCGGCGAGAGTTTCGCGCTGACCCATGCGCCGCGACTGCGCGCCGCGCTCGAGCGCGCGATCGCCCACGTGCTCGCGATGCAGTCGCGGCGCGACGACGATCGCTACCGCGGCGGATGGGGCTATTACTTCGCGGACGGATCGCAGTACGACCAGTGGCCGCGGACCTCGATCACCGCCTGGCAGGTGATGGCCCTCGAATCGGCGCGCCTTTCGGGGCTCGCCGTGCCCGACAGCGCCTTCGACCAGGCGCGATCGTTCCTCGACCACGCGCAGGACGAGGAGCTTGGCGGCGCCTACCGCTACAACCACGATCCGGAACGGCTGGGTTCCGCCTGGCCGACCCTGCCCGCGTCGACACCGGCGGCCTTGTTCGCGCTCGCGCTGCTCGGCGAGGACATCGCCGACGAGGAGCACGCGAGCGCGCGCCAATACGTGCTCGACCGCGCGCCCGACGGGTATCGCTACAGCGGCGAGAACGACTTCGTGCGCCTGGGCCGCGGCAATCCTTACTTCTGGTACTACGGCACCCTGGCCATGTTCCGGTTGGGCGGCAACGACTGGCAGCGCTGGAATGCCGCGCTGCAGGAATCGCTCCTGCCGGCGCAAGCGCGCGACGGTTCCTGGAAGCCGCTCGACGTCTACGCCCGCTACGCGCGCGACGACGACGGAGACAAGAGCTACACCAGCGCGCTGTGCGTGCTGAGCCTCGAGGTCTATTACCGCTACTACCTGCCGCTGCTCAAGGTGCGTTGAGCGGATTTCAGCGCCCGGGCTCTGGCCCGAAGCGCTGCTCGAGCAGTCCCAGGCGCCGCTGAGCCTCCGCGTTCAGCGGATCGACTTCGAGGATCGCGTGCAAGGCGGCGCGCGCGCCGGCGAGGTCCGGCGGCGTTTTCGACATGCGCAGGTCGGAGAGATCGAGATTCGCCGGCGTGAGCAGCGGAAAAAGCTCCAGCGCGCGCAGCAGATGGTCTTCGCTGGCCTGCATCTGCCCCGCGACCCGCGCCTGCGTCGCCGAGCGGAACTCGCTCATCGCGAGCTGCTCTTTGCGCCGCGGTTCCAGGTCGGCGAGCTCCTTCGCGGCCAGAGCGAGCTTGGGATCGAGCTCGAGGGCGCGCTGCAGACGCTTGCGCGCGAGGTCCCAATCTCCCTGGCGCGCCAGGATCTGACCGCGCTGGAATTCCAGGTCGGCGACATCGACCAACCCCAAGTCCGCCGCGCGATCGAGCTCGGCGAGACTGCGCGCGAGCGTCGGGCCGCGTTCCGCTTCGGGCTGGGCCTTCGCGTCGAGCAGGAGCCAGCGGCCGCGCGTGGCGTGGACCTGCACCCAGCTCGAGTGGGCGACGAACAGGAACCACGGGACGCACAAACCGAGCGCGCTCCAACCCAGAGCGCTGCGCTTTCCATCCTCGACCAGCGATCGCGACTGGAACATGACCCTCTGCCTGCGCACCACGCGCCAGCCGAGCACGGCGGCGAGCGCGCTCACCACCGACAATCCGATCGCCAGGAGGAAGGGCACGAGGTCGTAGAGGCCGCGCACCGCGAACAAGGTCCCGAGGAAGACCAGGGCCAGGGCGACTTCCTCGCCGAAGCTGAAGTCGTACACGCGCGCTGGAACGTTGCCTTTGACTTTCGCGCGCGACAAGGCGCTCGAGCGGCTTTCGCCGAAGCCGAAATACAAAGCGTCCTTCGGGCAGACGTCGATGCAGTCGAGGCATTTCATGCAGCCCGAGTCGACGACCTGGCCGAAGCGCGCGACCTCGAGGTGCACGAGCACGTTGCTCGTGCAAGTCGCGGTGCAATGTCCGCAACCTTCACAGGCATCCGTGACTCGGATGCGCGCGCGCGCGCTGCGGTCGACGAAGCCGAACACGGCTCCGTAGGGACAGCCATAGGTGCAGAAGCCCTTGGCTCCGAGCAGGTACACGATCAGGAATCCGTCGACGACGAACGTGAGCGCGGCGATCCCTGGGCCCGGGAACGAAGCCCAGAACTCATCGGTGCGGAAGTGCGCCGTGAAACCCGCGAACCGAACGCCTTCCAACCAGCGTGCGATCGTTGGCCACAGGAACATGTACAAGGCTGCCGCCAGCGGAACCCAGATCAGGAGACGCGAACGGATCGGCCGCGGACGGATCCCGACCCTGCCGAGCAGCCAGGCGGAAGCATCCTGATACGCGACCACGTGGCAGGCCCAGCCGCAGAAGAATCTGCCCACGATCAAGGTCGCGAGGGTCGCGACCGCGAACATGATGAACCCGGCGTTCACGTAGCCGAGCTCGAAGGTCTGCATCGACTCCGAGGGCTCGACCGGAGTCAGCGTGGAGCCGCGCACGCGCCAATGCGCGAGGTGCACCAGGACCAGGACGTGCACCAGGATCAGGCTCGCGGCACGCCAGCGCGAGCGTTTGGACAAACGCGGCGTCCCCCGCGGCGAGTGGATTTTTCCGACGGGCAGGCTCTCGCGGGCGGGAGAGTCGAGGGCGCGGGCGGTCATCCAGCTCAGTGTCCTGAACCCGAAGTACGTTGGCAAAGGCGGCCTGAGTGCGGTTTCCTGGCAAGGCGCCGCGACGACGCGTGTTCTCTGCAACACGAGGAAGGTAAGCCCCGGTGCGCCGAAGGCGCACGAGAACACCGATAGGTGTTCGAGAGGGGATCCCGGCAACGCAGCCAGGGAGCCGCAGGCAGGCCGATTTTGGCGACGTACTTCTGGTTCGGGACAGGGGCTAGCAGTCCGTTGAAAAAGTCCCGTCGCGAGGCGCAGCGTGCTAGGTGAGGCAAGGAGCGCGACAGAAAGCTGCGCGGAGGCGGCCTTCCTGGCCGCTGAGCACAGCTTTCCGAGCGTGACGCAGCATCACCGCAGCACGCTGCGCCGCAGTAGGGACTTTTTCAACGGGCTGCTAGCCCCCGCGCGGCGCCATACGCAAGCGATGCGATGGTTTTCGCCCTTCGTGGGCCCCGTGGCGGGGCTTCCTCGATAGGGTAGGCTTGAACCGGTCGTTGTCTCCATGAGTCAGGCGTGAGATCCCTGCTCCGAAGACCGGCCCTACACCCATTGAAGGATCTTCCATGAAACGTTGGTCATTGTTGTCACTCAGCTTCGCAGCCCTCGCTGCATCCGCGGCACCGGTCGTTGCGCAGTCGAACAGCATCCCCGGCCTGGACGTCTCGCTCGGCGTGCTCGGCGGTTTGCAGGTCTACGGGCACGGCGGGGCTTTCCCGAACGGCTACACGGCGATGGCGATGGCGACCACGTCCTGCAACCTCGGCACGGTCGACGTTCCCTGGCTCGCCACCATGCAGGCCAACCACCCGCTGATCGCTTTCATGGCCGTGCGCGAATCGAACGGGCGCATGCAACAGATCTCCGACCGCAGCTACGTGAAGCACGGTTTCTTCGCCCTCTCGAACAGTCAGTGCACGCCCTGCCAGCATCCTTCGAACGGCACTTTCCTTGGCGTCGGCTGCTCGGACACCTACGGCACGGGCAACAACTCCGACCAGTACTACCTCGGGCCGCCGGCGGAAATCGATCCGTGGCTCGGCACCTGGGTGCCCGCCTGCTCGTACTTCGACCGCGGCGATCCGGACGTCGGCGGCAATGGTTCCTGCGACTCCAACCGCAGCTTGTCTCAGAACCAGGTCAACGCCTTCCCCTTCGAGAAGCACCGCGTGGTCATGAAGGACGCGGACCTGAACGTCCAGGGCGCCACCTTCTACTACCAGGGAGCCTACGTCGTTCGCGGCGAGCCCGAGGCCAACCGCGCCAACAACCTGGCCTCGTGCAAGATGAACGTGTCCTGGAACGGCTCTTCCTGGAACATCAACGCGACCGGCCAGAAACTGGCTGACACGGTGCTCGGTCGCTGGTCGGGGGCGACGGTCAATTCGGGCGCGAATGTGCCGGACGACGGCCGCGTCTTCGTCGCGAGCAAGGTCACCGGGCCGACCGTCGGCAATTACCACTACGAGTACGCCTTCCACAACCGCGACAACCTGCGCGGCGTCGGAGCGATCCACATCCCGCTGAATCCGGCGGCTTCGATCTCGAACCTGGGTTTCTCCGACATCGACGGGCTCCCGGGTACGGACTGGTCGATCGCCGTGACCGGCAGCGAGATCACGATCTCCACGCCGAACAATCCGCTGGTCTGGAACACGATCTACAACGTGTGGTTCGACACGGACACCGCGCCTCTGGCCGACACGCTTACGCTGGACGAATTCGCAGCGGGTCCCGGCGCGCCGAGCTTCGGCGTGGCGAGCGTGGCTCCCAAGGGCGGCCAGGCCTGCAACTTCGCGCTGGCCAACTACTGCACGGCCAAGTTCAACTCGCTGTTCTGCCTGCCCGCGATCAGCGGCATCGGTATTCCGAGCGCTTCGCAACCCTCCGGGATGGTCGTGCAGTGCACGCAAGTCCTGAACAACAAGCCCGGCATCCTGCTCTACACCAGCAGCGGCCGCGCGAACACCGTGTTCCAGGGCGGATTCCTGTGCATCGCCAACCCGATCAAGCGTTCGATGGGCCTCAATTCTGGAGGCACGCCTTCGGGTCAGGACTGCACCGGCGTCTATTCGCTCGACACGAACGCCTTCGCCCAGGGACTGCTCGGCGGCAATCCCGCGCCTTACCTGCTCGTGCCCGGCACGATGGTCAACTTCCAGTATTGGGGCCGCGACCCCGGCTACCCGCTGCCGGACAACTCGACCCTGTCCGACGGTCTGGAATTCATCATCTGCCAGTAGGCAGGTAGGGACGCCCGTCGACGTACGGGAGTCAGGTGAATTCGTCCGGAGTGATGCGACCCGGGTCCGAGCGCGCAGCGCTCGGAACCCGGGTCGCATCACTCCGGACGAATTCACCTGACTCCGTACTCGAATCCCGCACGGAGATACTCGTTCATGGCATGGGCCGTGAACTCGTCGCGCCACTTCGCCCTGCTCTGCGCGCGGACCTGCCGCAGGAAGGCGCTCATGGATTCCTCGCCGCCCTTGGATTTGTTGTACGCAGCCGGACTGCGCCGCGGGTCCGCGTAGCTCGCGCGCTCCGAAGCCGGCGGTGAGCTCGGCTTGTCACCGATGCGCACCCAGCTCGTCGGCGGCGCAATCTGGCTGAACAGTCGGTTGCCCTTGGAGCGGATCGACGCGACGCTCCCTGGATCGTCGTACACGAAGAGCGGCCGGCTCCCGATCGACTCCTGAAGATCGTTGCCGACCAGGTCGACGTCGCTGAAGCAGGCCGCGCCGCCCTGGACCAGGATTCCGCCTCCCCAGTCGAAGACCACGTTCTTCTCGATCGCGAGCCCGTGGATGCCGATGCTCGCCGTCTCGTCGCCGCGGTGCAAGCCGTCGAGGGTGATCGCCCACGGCTGCGTGCCGCGAGTATTGCTCGCGATCAGATTGTTCGCGACCTGCCCCGAAGCGATGTTGGCGAGCCAGATTCCCCATCCGCGCGGGTTGTCCTCGTCGATGTTCTTTCCGTCGACGATCACGTTCTCCCGCACCTCCGCTTGCACACCGCCGGGTTCGGGGTGGTTGCCTCCGCCGATGCTGAGCGCGATGGAATTACCGAGGAACAGGTTGTCGACCACCGCGCCTCCCGGCCGCAGCTGCATGCCGTGCGACGAGGCGTTGGCGATGATGTTCCCGCGCACGGCGACCTTGGTGTTGCCGTTGTCGATGTAGATGTCGTGGCTGAAGATGTCCGCGCCGGCGCCGGCCACCGACTCGTTCCAACCGTTGTGGTCGAACAGGTTTTCCTCGAGCAAGAGTCCGTCGACCGCGAAGGCATAAAGGCCTTGCGAATGACCGCCCGTGGCGTGGATCGTGTAGGCGTCGACGATCACGCAACGCCGCACGCGCAGATCGGAATGGCGGCCGCCGCGGCCCTGCAGGACGATGTTCGTGCTGTAGCCCTCGAAGGCGCAGTCCTCGATCAGGAGCCGTGAAGCTGGCTGCAGGAACTGCGCACCGATGCAATCGCCGCCGCCTTCGTAGCCATCGGCGCGGAAGCAGAGACCGACCAGCGCGAGGTTGTCGATCGACGCCGGAGTTCCGCCGCCGCCGTTGGTCCAGATGCCGCCGTGCGTCCCGGTCAGGAGCAGCGGGCGCTCTTCGGAATCGCCGAAGCTCGAGACGAGCATCGGCTCGCTCGCGGAGCGGCCGGAGAGTTTCCATGCACCCAGGCTCTCGTGCCAGGCACTCCCGCGCTCGAGCAGCAGCCAGTCGGGGAAACCGTGGCGCAAGCGCGACACGCCCGCGGCAAGCGTGCGCTTCGGCCTGGTCGGCGCGAGACCGTCGTTCTGGTCATTGCCGCTCGCGCTGACGTAGACGGTGCGCGTGTCAGCGCTCGCGGTGAAGCTCGTCCAGCCCGCTGACGCGGCGATCGCGGCCGGTGCGACGTCTTGCGCCGCCGGAAATACCGCCGCGCTCTCCAGCGCTCCGCTCGAGCAGCCACCCGAGCAGCAGCACAGGAACAGGATTGCGCGCAAGCCTTGCAAGCAGCGCCGCCGCGGATCAGCGCAGGGCTTCCAGCTTGGTCACGCGCCCGGTCGAGACCCAGTCCATCACGTAGAGATTCCCGTCCGCGTCGAAGCGCACCGAGTGGGGCGAGATGAACTCGCCGCGCTTGAAGCGCTCGCGGCCGACGCCGTTGTTGGCGCGCAGGGACTCGTCGGGCTGGTCGCACAGCTGCTCGATCAGCTTGAAGTCCTTGTCGAAGAGCGTGACGCGGCCACCGAGGTCGGCGACGGCGAGGATGTCCTTGTGCTGCGAGAATCCACAGGGCAGTCGCAGGTCGTGGTCGACGACCGACACGAGCTTGGCGTCGAGGTCGAAGATCTGCAGACGATGGTTCGCGCGGTCGGCGACGATCAGGCGCGCCGGCTGGTGCACCGTGTCGATCCACAATCCGTGCGGCGTCTGGAACTTGCCGGGTTCGGTCCCGGGGCCGCCGAAGGAGCTCAGGTACTTGCGGTCCTTGTCGTAGATGTGCACCCACGACTTGCCGTATCCATCCGCGACGAAGAGCCTGCCGTCAGGCGCCAGGGCGACCGCGGTGGGCGCGTACTCTCCCGCGCTGGCGTACACGCCCGATTCCTGCGGCCAGGGAATGGTCCACAAGACCTTGCCGTCGAGCGTGGTGCCGACGACCTCGTGCCTCGCGGTGTGGGCCAGGATCATTTCCTGCTTGTCCGGCGGACCGTGGATCAGCATCCCGTGCGTCCCGCCCTTGAACTCCTTGCCCCAGGCCTTCACGAACGTGCCGTCGGGCTTGAAGATCATGACGGCGCTCTCGGTGTCGGTGTTGACGTAGACCAGGCCCGCG
>DATHET010000028.1:0-7321 GCA_035490315.1 Planctomycetota bacterium | reverse complement strand
GGACTCTCTACGACTGGGACAGCACTCCCAACGCCGGCCCGGGCAGCGAGTTCGCGCTCTACGACGAGTCCTGGAAGCTGGTCTGGTCTCTGCCCCTTCCCGGCGACTTCAAAGCCGAGGACGACCGCGACGAATTCGAATTGATCAACGAGATGCGCGAACACGGCGGCGGGATGCTCGACACGAAGAGCGATCTGCGCTTCGAATTGCGCCAGGTCGCGAAGTCCGAACGCGTCACCTACGAGGTCGCGCGCGATCCGACGGCGACTCAAGGATGGTCCGTCCGCGAAGTGGCTCGGGCCCCTTTCAAAGTCGAGCCGAAGAAGGCAGTCGAGCTCGCCAAGCTCACCCTGCCGGCCGCGGGAAAGGTCCAACTCGACGTCGGTGTCCAGGACACGTCCGGCCCTGTTCGCGACATCAAGGAATTTCGCGTCGACCCGACCGGCGGAATCACTTTCGTCCGCGGCGAGTCAACCGAAGGCGCCGCGGCGCTGGTCACGCTCGACAGCTCTGGCTCCGTGCTGCGGCAGGTCGCGGTCGTGCCGATCGAACCATCGCTCAAAGGCATGCGACACTGGCACGCGCTCGAGGCCGGCGACTGGCTCGTCACGATCCAGCCCTGGGATGGGGAGCGCCCTCCTACGCGAGCCTGGCGCGTCCGCGGAGAGACGGGTGCCGCCGTGGAGCTGACCGCGTTCAGCGGCCCCTCGATCGAAGCGATCGAGCCCGCGACGGACGGCGGTTTCGTGATGCTCGGCCTGCACAGCCTCGAGTACACGAGCCAAAAAGAGGTCAGGCGCTGCGCCGCGGACGGCTCGACGCTGTGGAGTCATCAGGAATTCGGCTACGGGCAGTGCGAGAACATTTCCGACGTGTGTTCCGCGGAAGACATCGCTGTCGACAAGGATGGATCGGTCTTCGTGCTCGACCAGTTCCGAAAGCTGGTGCAGATCTTCGACGGAAAAGGTGTTTTCGTCAGGGCCATCGACCTCGAAAAATCCTGGGAGAGCGAGTCCACCTACCTCACCGACCTGATCCTCGAGCCGGCGGGATCGATTCTGATCCACGACTTCCACGGCGTCCCGATGTGGCATCGCGTAACGCGGGACGGCAAGGAGCTCGCGACCTTTACGGCGGGGCGCGATCTGCGTGTCGACGGCGGCGGGAAGCTCTGGAGCGACGACAGCCACCAGATTTTCGAATACGACGCCGCGGGTGTCGTCCACGAGCGATTCGGATCTGCCGCCGACCCGATGCGGCTGTCAAAGGTGGATGGAACCTTCTACGACGGCGCCGGCCGAGTCGCCCTGTCCGACGATCGGACTCATTCGATCCACATTTTCACACCCGATGGAAAGCGCGCGGTCCTCTGCATTCCCGATCCGACCGAGGCAGACAGCGACTACGACGCCGTGATCGCAGCGCCCGACGGAACGATCTATGTCCAGCCGGGTCACTTCTACGACAGCTATCTTGCGTTCGCTTCCGACGGCCAGCGGATCGGCAGCGTCAAGCTCGGCGGCCAGTACGTGGCGTTCAATCCGCGCACGAAGGAACGCTGGGCCGCGGGCGAAGACGAGGACGATTCCATTCGACTGCGGAGATTCGACGCGGAAGGGAAGCTCGTCTTCGAGACCGATCGGCGGCCCGACGGCGGATTTTTCGAAGGTGTGAAAGCGCTGGCTTGCGCGCCTGACGGCTCGATCGTGCTGCTCGAGGGACCCAGCGCATTCTCCAGCCGGGGCGGTCCGGGTGTGCTGTGCTTCTATGGCCCGAAGGGCGAGCCGCAACGTCAGCTGGTTCTGCCTGGAGACGAGCTCGAATACGAGCGTTTCATGCAGGTCGGTCGCCGGTTTCTCGTGATCAGCGGCTTCGAGCCGTCGGCGTTCGTCATTTCGCTCTCTGATGGCAAGTGCAGGTTGTTCGAAGCATCCGATCAGGAAGCCAGCATGGCCATCGGCCTCTCCCCCGACGAGTCGGAGCTCTGGGCCGTCGAGTCGACGGTGCTGCATCGGTTCACGCTGCCGAAGTAGACGGCTGAAGACCCCGCACTCGACTTCGCAGTGCAGGCTGCTATCGCGCTCGATCCATGCGCAGCGTCACGCTGCCATGCGCGTTCGCGATGTCCCGCGTGAAGCCAAGCTGCGAGGCCAGCCTCCACGCGTAACCTGCACAGTAGAGATCCACGCGTGCTGGCGCCGCGCGTCGATTGATCACGAGCCTGCCTCCCGAATCCAGCGGCATCGGATCGCCGCCGTCGAATGCGATCGCTGCCTGAGGCAGGGGATGCTCGGTTCCATCGGTGACGAGGAATTCCACACCCCATCCGGGCGGCAGCATCACCTCCTGGTCCGCGATGGGAGCACCGTTTGAAGCTCGCAAGAACGAGGTCTGGTCTCCGACGAAGACCTGATGTCCCGGAGCGGAGGCGACCCAGTGGTACGTCGAGCCCTCGAGAAAGGATGTGTAATCGTCTGTGTAGGCCAGAGGTTGTTGCAGAAGCCGGCGCGCTGTCCAGTGCGGGCCCTTTCCCAATTGGAACGGTACGACTCGCTCCACGACGAGGCGGTAGCTCGCGGGAGGCGCGCAGGTGTCGGCGTCGATGATTCGAAACGATACGCCGAAAACCGGCGTGTCATCCATGCAGGTGAACTCCAGATTCTTGGTGCTCGACGACGCGAAAGTGAACTCCGGCTCGATCCGGAACGGATCTAGCTTGGAGAAGCCGATCTCGAATCGGCGAGAGCGTCCCGCCGGCAGTTCGAAGGTTCCAACCCAGTCGAATCCGACGCGCTGGAACTGGATGGGACCGCCTCCGACCGTGTCGAAATAGGTGAGGGTTATCCGTAGATCCGACGGGTGATACTGACCGGTGCGACTTCGCAGAGTACCGATGATCGTCGTGGCCGTGTTTTCCGGTTTCTTCTGGGGGGATGCTCCACTCGGCTCTTGCTGAGCGGTGGCGCCCGCCGCCAAGACAGAGAAAAGAATCCAGCCGTTAGCGGTCAAGTGGGCTGAGCGGATCGGTCGAGCCCATGCGCCGTCCAGTGCCCGCATTCCGCTCGCGTTCATCCCACGTGCTGTTGAGCGAGTGGACTCACGAACGACCGTTTCCATCGACGCGGTGTAGCAGAGGGTGCGTGGCCCGGACACGCATGGGACGAGCCAACACCCCCGCGGGGGACGACGTGTCCTACCCAGAGTTCCGTATCCGGCGAGAGCAGCGAACACGTAATTCGGGGGACGGCGTAGACTTCAGGGGTCCCTCTCACCCCCCAGGAGAATCCGCATGTCCCTCGTCCGCTCCGCCTTCGTCCTGCTGGCGCTTTCCTCGGTCCTTTCCGCGCAGTCCGTCATCGACGCGACCCTGCCCAACGGCCCGCCGCAGGTCGGCGCCGCGACGTTGGCGCCCTCGAACGGCTCCTACCTCGCGCAATTCAGCGACGACTTCAATCGCCCTGATGCACCGACGCTGGGCGCGAACTGGAACGTCCAGGTCGGCAGCTACTCGATCATCACGAACCGCGCCGTGTCGACGGGCTCGGCCAATCAATGGGTGAGGCACGCGGTTGCGAGCACTCCGGCCGCGCAAGCCGTGGTCGCGATGGACTTCCTGCCGTCGACCACGGGCCCGTCGCTCGTGTACGTCGCCGCGGTGATCGGTCCCGGCGGCTTCAACGACACGCTGTTCTGCAAGGTCCAGGACAACAACAGTGACGGCAACTACGACCGCGTCTTTTTCTACATGGGCATCAACGGCGGCGGTTGGGCTCCCACGTATTATTTCGATCTCGTGACGCCGACTCCGAGCGGCCGCATCAAGGTCTATCTGACCGGGAACGGCGACGTGGCGCACCTCGACGTCGATAGGAATTTCGACGGGGTGTACGACGAGCTGTTCCAGGTGCCTGGGATCCTCGCCGCAGGATTGACGCTGGGGTCGCAGCTCGGCTTCGCGACGTACAATTCGCCGGCCGTCGACAATTGGAATGGCGGCGATGGAGTGCCTCCGACCGTCGTGTACTGCACGGCAAAAATCAATTCGCTGGGCTGCACTCCGACGATCGGCTCGACGGGCACTCCCAGCTCGACCGCCACCAGCGGATTCGTCGTCAGCGCGAGTCAGGTGCGCAATCAGAAGGTCGGCCTCCTGCTCTACTCGACGAACGGTCAGGCCGCGGTCGTGTTCCAGGGCGGATTCCGCTGCGTCAACGCGCCGGTGAAGCGCTCGATCCCGCTGAATTCAGGCGGCGCCCCTTTGCCGGCGAGCGACTGCACCGGCGTGTATTCGCTGGACATGAATGCCTTCGCCCATGGCGTGCTCGGCGGAACTCCGGCGGCTGCGCTGATCGTGCCTGGTCAGGTCGTCGACACCCAGTTCTGGGGCCGCGATCCGGGCTTCCCGGCACCGAACAATTCGACGCTTTCCGACGGGCTCGAATACACGGTGCAGTGACCGCATGGCGCGCTGTGGGGGCGAGCGCCGGGCGCTTGCCCTCGCGATGCGTCCCGAACTCCTTTTTTTCTCTCGTCCCCTTCAGGTCTTATCGATGATCACTTCAAGAATCTTCGTCGCTGCAATTCTCCTGGCCCCGATCGGCTTTGCGCAGATCCCCGTCGACGCGACGAAATCCGCGCAGGCCAGGGTCGCTCCCTGGGCATCTGGGAGCCAAGGCTCCTACCTCGCGCAATTCTCGGACGACTTCAATCGTCCCGACGCGCCCACCCTCGGGCCGAATTGGACCGTCATGTCGGGCTCCTACTCGATCATCAACAACCGCGCGGTGTCGATCGGCACGGGCTCGCAGTTCGTCCAGCATGCGAGCGCCAGCACTCCGCCGGCTCAGACCGAAGTCAAGATGGATTTCTTTGCTGCGCAGCAGGGCTCTCCGCTCGTGTTCGTCGCGGGCGTGATCGGGTCCGGTGCCAGCACGGACAATCTTTTCTGCAAGATCCAGGACAACGATTCCAACGGGTTCTACGACACCGTCTGGTTCTACAAGGGAATCAACGGCCCATCCTGGGGTCCGACGTACTTCGGATCCCTCGCGACGCCGACCGCCTCGGGGAGGATCAAGGTCTACGTGACGAACAACGGCGACACCGCGAATCTCGACGTCGACAACAACTTCGACGGTAATTACGACGAGCATTTCAGCAACACCGGAATCATCGCAGCCGGCATGACGCTCGGGAACAACATGGGCTTCTCGACGTACAACTCGCCGGCCGTCGACAACTGGAGCGGCGGCGATGGGGTGCCGCCGACCGTCGTGTACTGCACTGCGAAGATTAATTCTCTTGGGTGCACACCCGCGATCGGCGCGACGGGAGCTCCGAGCTCGACCTCGACCAGTGGCTTCGTCGTCAGCGCGGGCCAGGTGCGCAACCAGAAGGTTGGGCTGCTGCTTTACTCGACGAACGGTCGGGCAGCGGTCGTGTTCCAGGGCGGATTCCGCTGCGTCAACGCGCCGGTCAAGCGCTCCATCCCGCTCAACTCGGGCGGAACCGCGCTTCCGGCGAGCGACTGCACCGGGGTGTATTCGCTGGACATGAATGCCTTCTCCCATGGCGTGCTCGGCGGCACACCGTCGCCGGCTCTGATCCTGCCCGGTCAGGTCGTGGACACCCAGTTCTGGGGACGCGACCCGGGCTTCCCGGTGCCGAACAACTCGACGTTGTCTGACGCGCTGGAATACACGGTGCAATGATCCTGGGTTGAGCGCGGGCTTGACCTGAGAGTCTCGCGGGCGTCGATCACATCGACGCCCGCGATTTTTTTCTCGGCGGTAGTTGTTCGCTCAGGGATTGACGACGAAGGCCAGCGCGTTGGTCAAGCTCGAGCCCGCGACCGCGGCGGGATCGCGGCTTTAGTACTGGGCGAAGGCTTGCCGGCAGTCAGTGATTGGATGCAGGCAGCCAGCCGAGACTCAGTCCACATCTCCAGACTCGATCACTCGCACCAATTCACGAACCGCCTCAGCGAATGCTTGAGTCTTCTGCCGAGACGAGAACATGAATGCTTCTCGTAGGCCAGTACTACTCGTGAACCAAAGTTCCGCGTAACTGCAGAGCGGAAGCTGTCTGTTTTTGGCGAACCGCCGATCGGGCGAGCCGTCTTTGTTCGTCTTCAACCAAGTGCTGCCGGCGACTTCAGCGTCGGCGGGTACTGATTCGGCTTCGACGAAAGTCGTCGTTTCCGACTTGATGATCACGTCAGCGAGAGCGATCAAGGCGAAGTTTCCCTGTCTGTTGTCCGCGAGCAATAATCCTGGAAACAGCAGTATGTCCTCGCCGTTTGCGTTTTGAAATCGCGGGATTCTAAAGCGTGTGCGCAGCACTGGGTCTGGATGAAAGTCCAGGTGAATGCGCTTCCGCACGACCGCCGTACTCGCAATTGACCGCGTGGCAACTCTGTCCACCACAGCAGTGCCTGTGATGTCCCACGCAACAGAGCATCGCGAGAGATCCTCATAGGCCCTCACGACCATCCCGTACGCTGCTAGCTGCTTCGCTCCGAGGTTGAACTCAGTCTCGATCATGCTTGCCACGAGCCGGCTCTCCGCCGCCGTCAGGTCACACGTCGCCTCATGCAGCAGTTCCCGAGTGGCCTCGATGGCCTGCGACCGCCAACGACGAAAAATGCTTCGCTCGAGTTTCCCGAGTCGATCCTTGTGCTTCCTGATCGCGGACTTTGCCTCATCGGACGCACTGACTGCCTCGTCGTGCTGGTCACGCGCGTCCTTGGTCATGGCCCGAAGGGTGGAAAGGCTCTCGCTTGTCAGTACCTCGATAGGAGCGCTCGCAATGTGGTCGACTGGCGTGGCGTCTGGTGCATTCGAGCCAGGAGGCTGCTTGACTGGGGGCGGCGACCAGTACTGTGGCGAAGCCTCCGCAAGCGATGCTGACGGCTGAGATGTCTCCCGCTCAGAACCATCGAGGCGACCCCTCCAAGATACTCCGGTGCCTGGAATGCTGATGTTTCCATGCATCCCATTCGCTCCAACGTTGACAGTCGCGCCGCGGGGCCCGATCGTCATGCTCATCCCACGCCTATTGAGGTTGAGAGACACACCCGGGAACAGCGTCAAGCGTCGGCGAAATCTGAAAGCCATGGCGGATATGGTGAGAAGGTACGATGCTCATCGCCATATCACGACTGCGACACCCCCTTAATCACTAGCCCGACCTATTCACCACGTCGTCGGCCTGAGTGGTTGAAGGGCGCGGTTTCGGCTTGACGTCCTCTCAATCGCTGGCGCGGGGCCTTTCGGACCTCGGCGAGCACTCCGCCGCGTCGTTTCCAGTTCCGAAATCGGTA
>DATHET010000027.1:0-2803 GCA_035490315.1 Planctomycetota bacterium | reverse complement strand
CCTCGGCGACGAAGTCCGGCTGCCAGCCGAACAGGTTCATGCCGAAGCCGCACAGCACGTCGACGTACTCGTTCCCGTCGATGTCCCACAGCTTCGAGCCCTTGCTGCGCTCGACGACGATCTGGTAGGTGATTTCCTTGGTGAGCGGACGGAACCCGTTGACCACGCGCGGATCGGCAAGCTGCGATCGGTTCGTTTCCGTGAAAGCCTTGCTCTTCCTGGTGCGCTCGATGTACCGGCGCATGAAAGCGGCCAGGCGCGCGCGCTGGTGCTCCGTCACTTCGCTGGACTGGGTGTGGATGCGCGCGATCGCACCGAAGGCCTTCTTGACGTCGTAGCGGACCGCTTCCTCCCTCTTCCCCGAGGTCGGCGTCGCGTTCGCCACCGGAGTTGGAGTCGGTGGAGCGCTCGCCAGCGCGGGAAGCGCTGCGCCGTTGAGCGACGCCAGCTGCTGCGACATCAGCTGCATCATCTGCAGCTGCTGCGCGATCAATTGCTGCACCAGGCCTGCGCCCGCGCCCGAGGCTTGGGGGTCGAGCTGCGACGGCACCGCCGCCTGGATCTGCGGGTGCGCGCTCGCCGTCTCCGCTGGCAGGCTGGAATCGAGGAATCCGGCCAGGGTCTCGAAGCTGCGGTACTTCTCCATCAGCTGGCGGAACGTGATGTTGACGTGGAAGTGCTTCTTCACCTGCAGCGCGGCCTGCGTCAGCGTGAGCGAATCCAATCCGAGCTCGACGAAGTTGGTCGAGGGCTCCGCGGCGCTCAGATCGGTGCCAGCGATCTCTTCGAACAAGACGCGCAGACGGGCCTCGAGCGCGGGTCGTCGCGAGCTCGGCGAATTGGAGGAAGGAGACGTAGGCGAGACGGGAGGCGTGTTCATCGGTAGCGATGGGAACGAGGTCGCGGGAAGCGCTGCCGGGCCAGGTGCGAGCTGCCGAGGCTGTGCGCTGACGGCGGGAACCATGCCGGGTCCCGCCTCGATCCAGAAACGTTTGCGCTCGAAGGGATAGGTCGGAAGTCGGACACGTCGCCTGCCGGCGCCTGGCGATGCGGCGGACGAGGCCAGCTCGATGCCCAGAGTCCACAGCTGTCCGCGCGCCAGAGTCAGCGCGGCGACCTCGGTCTCGGGCGTGTCGCCGAGACTTGCCACCGCGACCGTCGCATTCGATCCTGCACCCGTGTGCTGCCGCGCGAGGGTCGCCATGGTGCCGCGCGGCCCGATCTCCAGGAAGGCCGTTTCGCCACGGGACAGGGCCGTTTTCAGCGCCGGCGAGAATCGCACGGGCTCGCGCAGGTGTCGCGTCCAGTAGTGCGGATCGCAGGCCTCCTGGGCGCTCATCCACGTGCCGCTGCGCGTCGAGACGATCGGCAGGCTCGGAGCCGACAGCGCAACCTTGCGCACTTCCGCTTCGAATTTCGCGAGCACGGGGTCCATCATCGACGAATGGAACGCGTGCGAGGTCTGCAGCATGCGCGCCGCGACACCCAGGGCTTCGAGCCGCGCGCGCCAGGCCTCCACGGCGGGAGTCGGTCCAGAGACCACACAAGCCGTGGGACCATTCTCCGCCGCCAGCGAAAGCTCGGCCGGCATGCGCTCGAGCAGCTTTTCAAGCGGCAAGCGCACTGACAGCATCGAGCCGCCCGGCAGGTCCTGCATCATCGCACCGCGCAGCGCGACCAGGCGCGCAGCATCGGCGAGCGACATCACGCCGGCGAGCACGGCGGCCACGAATTCGCCGACGCTGTGACCGATCAGTGCAACCGGACGTGCCCCGCACGCCAGCCACGACTGGGCCAGCGCGTACTCGAGGCAGAAGGTCGCCGGCTGCGTGACGCCAGTCGCCACCAGCGCGGCCGCGCCGCCCTCGAACATCCGTTCCTTCAAGTCGAAGGTCAGGACTCCAGGCAAGGCGGCGATGCATTCATCGAAGGCTGCGCGGAAGACCGCGTCGTGCTCGTAGAGGCCCTTGCCCATCCCAGCGTATTGCGCTCCCTGACCCGGGAACAGCCACACGAGAGAAGGCACGACGGCGCCGAGCGTTCGCACGACACGCCGCGGATCGTCCGTCGAGCGCAGCGCGATCGCCGCGTCCGCGGCGGAGTCGCTGACCACGCAGAGTCGGTGCGCGAATCGGCTGCGGCCGACTTGCAACGTATGGGCGACATCGGCGAGGTTCTCGTACGGATGGGCCTGGAGGTGACTCGCCAGACGTGCGGCCATCGAATCCAAGGCTGGTCGTGACTTCGCCGACAGCAGAACCAGTTGCGAACCCATCGCGGGCGACGAAGCAGCCCGCAAGGGTCCCTCTTCCAGGACCGCGTGTGCGTTCGTCCCCCCCACGCCGAAGCTGCTGACACCTGCTCGCCGCGGCTCCTTCGAACGCGGCCAGGCGACCAGGCGATCGTTGACGACGAACGGACTGTGCGCGAAGTCGATCTTCGGATTCGCTCGCTCGAAATGCAGGCTCGCCGGCAGCTGCTCCGCATGCAAAGCCAGCGCCGTCTTGATCACACCCGCAGCGCCGGCGGCGATCACCATGTGGCCGACGTTGGTCTTGACGGAGCCGATCCTGCAGAACCCCGTGTCCTCGGTCCGGCGCCGGAACGCCCGTGTCAGACCCTCGATCTCCACGGGATCGCCCATGGGAGTGGCCGTGCCGTGGGTCTCGACGTAGGAGATCGTCCGTGGATCGACGCCCGAAGCCTCGTGCGCGGAAGCGATCACCGCCGCCTGCCCATCGACGCTGGGAGCGGTGAAGCTCGCCTTGTCGCGCCCGTCGTTATTCACGGCGACGCCGCGGAT
>DATHET010000026.1:0-11271 GCA_035490315.1 Planctomycetota bacterium | reverse complement strand
TCGCGCGCGACGCCGCGCGTCTCTTGCAGGCTCGCGGCCGCTCCGCCGTTGTCGTCGCGCTCGAGGAGTACCGCCGCGAGACCCGCGACGGCGTGTCCACGGACTCGAACGTGCTCGAGCACGTGCAGCGCAACTTCGATTTCGAGCGCATGATCGACGAGCTGCTCGTCCCGCACCGCGCAGGAGGGCCCGCGCGCCGCGGGAACGGCGACCCGATCGCCGCGGAGAGTCTGGTGATCGTCGAGGGGCCCTTCCTCCTGCATCCGCGCATCCGCCTCGCCCTGGACCGGGTGCTGCACCTCGACCTCGACGAGAAGCAGGCCTTGAGTCGGATCGCAGCCCGGGACGGCGCCCAGGCTTTGATCGAGATCCGCAAGGGCTTTCTGCCCCTGCAGCAGGAGTTCCTGAAGGCATTTCCGCCGGCTCCGCGCGCGGACTTGAGCCTCGACGCCTCCAACCCGCTGGGCCCCGCTTCGTAAGGCCGGGCGCGACGGTCGAGACTTTTGCCCATCTGCAGGCCCTGGTGGCACTTGCGGAGGACGGGAGTTGAGTGCGGCGGCCCGGATCGCTATCCTGTCGGGTTCCCCGGGAGGGGTCGGACCGATCGCCAGCGGTCCTTGGATGCCCCCCCGGCCCGGCCCGAGAGCGCGAGCCTTATGGAACTGTCCCTGCCTCAACGTCTGCAAAAGTCTGTTTCCGGGTCCTTCCACAAGACGGCGCTGCTCCAGAAGCGCGTGCGGGAATTGATTCGCGGCGCTGCGCCGCTGATCGAGACCAAGGAGCGCAACCCGATCAAGATCGCCTTCCTCGAGATGGAGCGCGGATTGATCGAGTTGATTCCCGACGAGGAACCGCCGACCCCGACCTTGTGAACGACGGCGGGAATGCCTCATCGGCGCCCGCGCCGGTTCCGCCCGACGCCCCGATGCCGCGCTCGCCCGGCGCAACTGCGCCGAGTCCTTCTGACGCGACCGCGCCGATTTCGACCGGCTCTGCTGCGTCGCATGCACGCGGCGCGACGGAATCGGATCCATCCGGCGCCAAGGCGCAAGCTGGGCCCCCGAGGCGGCTCGAATCCAGGCTCGCCGTGCGCGGCGGCGCCATCGAGTGCCTGCGCCTGCCGGCTTGCGCGTTCCGCGTGGTCGCTTCGCTGCGCTCGGAGTTCTACAGCTCGGGTCTCTTGACCACGCACCACGCCGGCGTGCCCGTGTTCAGCGTCGGCAACATCAGCGCCGGCGGCACGGGAAAGACGCCGCTGGTGATCTGGCTCGCGCGCGAGCTCGAGCGGCGCAAACGACGCGTCGGAATCCTTTCGCGCGGCTACGGCGCCGAGCGCGGCAAATCGAGCGACGAAGGTCGCATGGTCGAGCGCTCGCTGCCGAAAGTCGCTCACGTGCAAGGCCGCGATCGCGTGCGCGGAGCGCGGGACCTCGTGGCCCTCGGTGTCGACGCGATCGTGCTCGACGACGGATTCCAGCACCGCCGGCTCGGGCGCGACGTCGATGTCGTGCTCGTCGATGCGACGCGTCCGTGGGGATTGACGCGCGACGCGCAGGGGAAGAGCGTGCGCGCCCTGCTGCCGCGCGGCCTCTTGCGCGAGCCGCCCCAGGCCCTGGCCCGCGCGGACGCGATCGTGATCACACGCGTCGATCAGCTGCCGCCGAGCTGGCTCGAGGACCTGTCCAACGAGATCGAAGCCCTCGCTCCCGGCGTGCCGCAGCTGCGCGCCGTGCATGCTCCGCGAGCTTTGCGCTCGAGCGATGGATCGCTTCTGCCCTTGTCCGCCCTCGCGGAACGCGAAGTCGATCTGGTCAGCGGCATCGGCAACCCCGAGGCTTTCGTGCGCACCGCGAGGAGCCTCGGAGCGCGCGTGGTCAGCGAGCGGCACTTCGAGGATCACCACGACTTCACGCGGCGCGACGTGGAAGCTCTCGGACGGGACGGACGGCTTCTGCTTTGTACGGCAAAGGACCAGGTCAAGCTCGCGGCCCTGGGAGTCGCCTGCGCCGCGATCGAGATCGAGCTGGAAATGCGCTCGAGCGCCCTCGCCCTCGAGGCCTTGATCGACGCCGCGCTCGACGCCGGCGCGCCCTCGGTGCGCCAAGGCCGCGTGCCGTGACCGAGACCCAGACGCAGTGGCCGATTCCCTGGCAGCCGGTGGTCGGCGACCGCGGCGGCGCCCTCGCTTTTCTCGAAGCGCAGATCGCTCGCGCGGCACTCTGGTCCCTGGGCGCTCTGCCCACGCGCGCTCAGGACGTGTTCGCCACCCTCGCCGCGCGGATCGCGCGCCGGCTCGATCGACGCCATTCCGACGCGGCGCGCAACTTCCTCGCCCAAGCCTTCGGCAGCCAGCTCACGCCGGAAATCCGCGAGCGCCGCGTGCTCGAGGCCTGGAAATTCTTCTTCACCATGCTCGCGCGCGGCGACCGGCTCGATCGCGAGATCGCGCGCGACGGCTTCGAGGCCCACTTCGAGATCGACTACGGGCCCGGCGTCAAAGAAGCCCTCGCCAAACGCCGCGGAATGATCGTCGTCACGCCGCACCTCGGAGACTTCGAGGCCGGCGCCCTGGCGCTGGTACGGCTTGGACTCTCTCCGGTCTATGTCGTTTCGCGGCCGCCGCGCAACCGCTACCTGTCGATCGCCGCCCAAAGCCAGCGCGACGCTCGCGGCTTCCGCCTCCTGCACCGCCACGGGGCGATGGAGGACGTCACGAAGATCCTGCAGGCCGGCGGAACCCTGGTCATGATGCTCGACCAGCGCGCGCGCAAGCGCACCGTGATCGCGCCCTTCTTCGGAAGACCGGCGCACTGCGAGCGCGCTCCCGGAATTCTCATGCGGCGTCTGTCGGTTCCGGTGCTCACCGGCTGGGTCGAGGCGCTGGAACGGCCGTGGCACTACCGCGTCCACATGCTGCGCGTGTTCGAGCCCGAGGAATTCCGACGCTCCTCGCCGGAAGAAGTCGCGACAGCGTTGAACCGTTCGATGGAAGAGATGATCCTGTCCGCTCCAGAACAGTATTTCTGGCTGCACGACCGCTACCTCAAGGCCCCCTTGATCGCCGAGCCGGAGTGAAGGCTCATCGCTGCCGCTTGAATTTTCCAACCCCGGCCTGCCGAACCTGACCGCTCGGCCGGCGCACAACGACCTCACAGACTTTTCGGCATGTACATCGTCACCGGCGGCGCCGGCTTCATCGGCTCGAACCTGGTCCGCGCGCTCAATCGCCGCGGCATCGACGACATCGTGATCGTCGACGACCTCGAGCACGGCGAGAAGCACCTGAATCTCAACTCGCTTGCGTTCTCGGACATTGTCGACGTCCGCGACACCGCGCTCTTTATCGAAGGCATCGACGCCGACGACGTCGACGCGGTGCTGCACCAGGGCGCCTGCTCGGACACGACCGTGCGCGACGGCCGCTTCATGATGGCGGCCAACTTCGAGGCCTCGAAGGCCTGGTTCCAGCTCGCCGCGGGACAGTGTCCGTTCCTGTACGCCTCGTCCGCGGCAATCTACGGCGATGGTGCCGCCGGTTTCCGCGAGGAAGCCGCCTGCGAGTGGCCGCTCAATGTCTACGGCTTCTCCAAGCTCGCCTTCGACAACTGGGTGCGCGCGCGGATCTCCGAGGTCAAGACGCCGGTGGTCGGCCTGCGCTATTTCAACGTGTACGGGCCGCAGGAGAACCACAAGGGCCGCATGGCCTCGGTGGTGTTCAAGCTTTTCCAGCAGGCTTCGCGCGGCGAGGACATGACCGTCTTCGAAGGCAGCAAGAAGTTCCTGCGCGACTTCGTCTACGTCGACGACGTCGTCGACGTCAACCTGCACTTCCTCGACTCCAAGAACGCGCACGGAATCTTCAATTGCGGCAGCGGTCGCGCGGAGAGCTTCCTCGAGCTCGCCGAGCACACCGCCTCGCATTTCGACAAGGCGAAGATCCGCGAGATTCCCTTCCCGGCCGACCTCGGCGGCAAGTACCAGGCCTTCACGCGCGCCGATCTGACCGGGCTGCGCAAGGCGGGTTATCAGCGTGAATTCACGAGCCTGGGCGAGGGAGTGCGGCGCTACGTCGAAGTCCTGAAATCCACCGGCGGTTTCTTCCGTGGTCCGGCGAAAACGGGAACGACCAAGTGATCCACGCCAAGCAACTGCGCGAAGTCGTCGAGGGCCTGGGCCGCCCGCGCATCCTCGTGATCGGCGACCTGATCCTCGATCGCTACGTGACCGGCCAGGTCGAGCGCATTTCGCCCGAAGCGCCGATTCCTGTGCTATCCGCGACTCAGAGCGAGGACCGCCTCGGCGGAGCGGGCAACGTCGCCGCGAACCTGCGCTCGATGGAATGTCCGGTCGACATCATCGGCGTGGTCGGCGACGACTCGCGAGGCCGGCGCATGCGCGGGATGTTCGAGGAGCTCGGCTGCGACGCTTCCTGCTGCCTCGTCGATCCGGATCGGCCGACGACCGAGAAGACGCGCATGATCAGCGGCGTGCAGCAGATGCTGCGGGTCGACTGGGAAAAGGCCGCGGAAATCACGGCCGATCATGAGGCCAGGCTGATCCGCGACTTGCCCGCGCGCGTCGAGCGAGCTCAGGCCGTGATCCTCTCGGACTACGGCAAGGGCGTGCTGACCAAGCGCGTGCTCGAATCGGTGATCGCTGCAGCGCGCAAGCACGAGATTCCGGTGCTCGTCGACCCCAAGGGCAGCGACTATTCGCGCTATGCCGGCGCCACGCTGGTCACGCCGAATCGCAAGGAAGCCGAGGAGGCGCTCGGGAGGCGCTTGAAAACTCTTGAAGACATGCCGCAAGCCGCGCGCGACTTGATGCGCGTCGCTTCGCTCGACGCCTGCGTGATCACGCTCGGCGGCGACGGCATGTTCCATATGACGCGCGACGGCGCCGCGGGGCACGTGCCGACCGTCGCGCGCCAGGTGTTCGATGTCACGGGCGCCGGCGACACGGTGATCAGCCATCTGGCGATCGCGCTTGGCGACAAGCTGCCTCTCGAGCAAGCCGTGACTCTGGCCAACTACGCGGCAGGAATCGTCGTCGGCAAGCGCGGAGCCGCTTCGGTCACGCGCGGCGAGCTCGCTGCGTCACTCGGCCGCAACTCGCTGGGCAGCCGCAAGATTCTGCTAGGCGACACTCTCGAGACGGTGCTCGAGCGCTGGCGCAAGGATCGCCTGAAGATCGTGTTCACCAACGGCTGCTTCGATGTCCTGCACGCCGGCCACGTGCAGTACCTGCGCTTCGCGCGCTCGCAGGGCGACGTGCTGGTCGTCGGCGTCAACGACGACGACAGCGTGCGCCGCATGAAGGGCCCGACGCGACCAGTCAATCCGCTCGGCGATCGGCTCGAAGTGCTCGCTGCGCTCGAGATGGTCGACGCGGCGACCTCGTTTGCCGAGGACACGCCGGCGAAGATTGTCGAGCGCGTCAATCCCAATGTCCTCGTCAAGGGCGAGGACTGGAAGGACAAGGGCGTCGTCGGCCGCGAGTGGGTCGAGAGCCACGGCGGCTTCGTGGTGCTCGCGCCGCTGCTCGCTGGCCGTTCGACGACGGCAATCCTCGAGCGCGGTGGGGCGGGCGGGCAGTGCTGAAAGCTCTCTCGCAGGCCACTCGAAGAGTTGGATTCGATCAGTCCGAGCCCGCCGCGGGAATGGTTGGCTAGTATGTGACGGTGCCGGTCATCTCGGTCTTTTTCGGGATCATCATCCGCATGTTCTATCGAGAACATGGCGTAGCGCACTTCCACGCGGAGCATCAGGGACAGCAAGCAACCTTCACGTTCGATGGCGAGTTGCTTGCCGGTCATCTACAATCGCGAACCGCTCAGCGGATGATCCGCGAGTGGGCTACGGCGCACCGCTCGGAGCTGGAGACCAATTGGAATCGGATTCAGGCGGGTGAGGTGATCGAGCGAATCGCTCCCCTGGACTAGGCAGGTCGAAATGCAGTTCCTTCCGACAGTCGTTCACGCGGAGTCTCGCGAGGGGTACGAGATCCACCTGACCTTCAATGATGGACTCGAGGCCACAGTAGACTTCTTGCCCTGGCTCAGTGGTCCGGTCTTCGAGCCGCTCAAGGACCGCGGATACTTCCGCCGCTTCTTCTTGGAGGGCGGGACCGTGGCGTGGCCAAACGGGGCAGACATCGCGCCCGAGACTCTGTACGAGCGAGCAAAGGCCAACGCGGCAGCTTGATCGAAGCGAGGGTGCAACGGAGCGGGAGAGCACCCGATGGACCCGCGCGAGACTCGGCAGAGTCGGTTGGGGTAACCTTGCTCGGCTCCGTGGGCCGACAGACTTCCAGTGCTGACGATCGTCTGTCATGAGAATCCTCGTCCTTGCCGCGAAGCCGTTGCGATTGCAGTCGGGGGACGGGCTGCGTTTCGTCAATGTCGCGCGGCGGATGAGGGCGGCGCACTCGTTCGAGCTGCTTTGCTTCGCGAAGGCTGGGCAGGAGCTCGACGGGGAATCGAGCGCGGTGTTCGATCGCTTCACACTGCTGTTGCGTCCGATCGAAGAGTCGCGGTCGCTCGCGAAACGCGTGTTTTCGTCGCTGTCTTCGCGCCATTTCTCGCCGGAGAGCGCGGAGATGAAGAGCGCCGTGGCTGCGGCCCTGCCGCGCTGCGACCTGGTGCTCGACATCGGCGGTCTGATGTTGGGGAACCTTCCGCCGCTGGGAGCTTCGCCACCGGTCGTGGTCGATTCCATCGACGAGCCGGAGATTACTTTCACCCGAGCGCTCGAGCACGCTGCGTGGTCGGACAAGCCGCGCGTGCTTCGGACGCTGCTGATCTATCGCCGGATCAATCGCAAGATCAGCGCACGAGTCCTGGCGAACGTCTATTCCTCGGAGTTGGACTCGGCGCACTACGCGCGCTGCTTTCCGAGTTCGCGCGTCGAGACGATCCCCAACGGCGTCGACGCCGAGTACTTCCATCCGAGCGCGAATCCGCCCGATCCGAATCGCATCGCGTTCGAGGGCAATATGCAGTTCGGGCCGAACATCGACGCAGCGCTCACGCTGTGTCGGGACATCATGCCGCTCTTGTGGAACACGAGGGCCGAGCTGCGGCTCGAACTGATCGGTCGCGATCCCACGCCGGAAATCCGCGCGCTGGCGTCGGATCGGATCCTGGTCAGCGGGACGCTGCCTGATATTCGCGAGCACCTCGGGCGTGCGAGCGTCTTCGTCTGTCCGATGCGGCTCGGCGCAGGCATCAAGAACAAGGTCCTGCAGGCCTGGGCCATGGCCTTGCCGGTCGTCGCGTCCTCGCAGTCGATTGGGGGATTGGATGCACGCGAGGGGGAAAACGTGCTGATCCGTGACGAGCCCGCGGCCTTCGCGACGGCTGTGGGCGAAGTGCTCTCCAACCCGTCGCTTGCAAAGAAACTCGCTGCGAACGGCCGCGCGATCGCGATCGAGAAATATTCCTGGGGCTCGCAGGCCCTGCGATTCGAGCGACTCTTCGAGGAGCTGTGCGCAAAGCGCTCCGGCTCCGCGCGCTGACGCTCAAGTGTTCGAGAATCGCCAGCGCATCACGCGCAGGTAGTGATCGCCCGGCTTCAAGATCGTCGAAGGGAAGTTGTCGTGGTGCACCGAGTCCGGAAAATGCTGCGCTTCGAGGCAGACGCCGCCGAAGCGCGGAATCAGACGTCCCAGCTTGCCTTGCAGACCGTCGAGGTACTGCCCGGTGTAGAGCTGCAGACCGGGCTGCATGGCCTCGATCTCGAGCACGCGCCCGGAACCAGGATCGCTCAATCGGCAGGCGGTCACCGGCCGCGTGTTCCAATACCTGCCCGCTAGCTCGTAACAGATGTCGTAGCTCGTCTGGACCCGGCCGATCGCCCGTTCGCTGCGGAAATCGAATTCCGTATTCTCGACGCCGCGCAATTCGCCGGTCGGAATGAGCTCGCTGTCAACCACGACGTAACGATTCGCGCGCAGCTCCAGGTTGTGCCCGAGGATCGTCCCGCTTCCCGCGAGATTGAAATACGTGTGCTGCGTGAGGTTGATCGGCGTCAGCGCATCGCTCACGGCGTCGTACACGATCTCGAGCGTCCGCTCCGCCCCGAGGACGTAAGTCACGCGGACATCCAGATTCCCCGGATACCCCGACTCTCCCGCGGGACTGCGCCGGCGGAAATTCACGCCTGATTTTCCGCGCACCGCTCTCGCCGCCCAAAGATAACGATCGAAGCCGCGCGAGCCACCGTGCAGATGATGGCGGCCTTCGTTGGGGTCGAGGACGTGCCTGCGCCCATCGAGCTCAAAGTTCGCACCGCCGAGGCGATTCGCGACGCGGCCGACGATCCCGCCGAAATAGGGATTGCGCGCCGATTCGTACTCCGCGAGCGTGTCGAAGCCCAGCACGACGTCGGCCATTTCGCCCGTGCGATCCGCGACTTCGAGCGACACGACGCAAGCTCCGAAATTCGAGATCCGCGCGCGGATTCCCTCGCCCTCGAGCGTGAACAACAGGCCGCGCTCGCCTTGCGCGGTCAGGCCCCAATCCTCGACGCGCGGGGCGCTCACTTCGCGCCGGGAACCTGGTCCAGCACTTCGCGAGCGTCGTTGTGCGAGTGGGTGAACCCCAGGCGACGCTCCTCGGCCACGCTCGCCGCCGCGCGAAAAGCGACGATGTACGCGCGCCGCCAGCCCGCCGTGACGTTGCCCCCAGAGCTGTGCAGCACGCGCTCGTTGTGCACCGTGATGTCGCCGCGGCGGATCGGCACGGGGCGGATCTCGTCGCGAGTGGGATCGACGTCGGTCAAAAGCGTGTGCGAATCGCCGCGATCGTTCTTCAGCGGCCGATGCGGCCGCAGCGGAAGCAGATGCGAGCCGGGTACGAAGCGCATGCAGCCGTTCTCGAGCGTCGAATCGTCGACCGCGAGCCAGCAGGTCGCCGTGCGCGAATCGGGCAGCACCGGCCAGTAGGCCTGGTCCTGGTGCCACTCGAACACCGCGTCGTCCTTGAACGGACGCTTGGCGAGCAGCTGGTCGTAATCGATCACCATCCCCGGACCGTGCAGGGCCGCGGCGATGCTCGCGGCGCGCTGCTCGTAGAGATTTCCTTGCCAGGCCGGGTAATAACGCCGCGGCAACATCACGTTGACGATCGAGTACTGCTCGAAGGTCCGGCCGTAGTCGCCCGACATGTCGCACAGGTCCTTGCCGGGCACGGCGATCTCGCGCCGGAGGAAGCGGTCGTAATCGGCGCTGATCCCCGCCAGCTCCTCGTCGGACAACACGCCCTCGAGGTGCACGAATCCGTCGCGGCGGAAGCGCGCTTTTTCGTCCTCGCTGACCCGATAGATCGGCCCGTCGCGGCGGCTGGTTCGAACCGTGTTCTCCACACCAGGGATCTTAGCGAGGATCGGGCGCGCCGCGGATGCTAGCCTTCGCGGCATGAAGGAACAGCCGCTCGCAGCGTCGACCCCGGTGGGGATGATCAGACCCGAACGCGAGTTCACGCTGCGCGCGGTGATCGTCGCGCTGCTGGTCGCGGTGGTGATCGGCGGCTCGTATCCCTATGTGGTGCTCAAGCTTGGTTTCGGCCCGAACATCGCCGTGGTCTCGGCCTTCTTCGGCTGGATGGCACTCGCGGCGTTGTCGCGCGGCGTCAGCTTGAAGCGCGAGAGCAACCTGGCACAGGCGGCCGGAACGATCGCCGGGCAGACGGCCTTCCTGTGCACGGTGCTGGCGGCCTTCGACATGCTGACCGAGGATCCCACGCTCGGTGTGAATCTCAGTCTCACGCCGCTGCAGACTTTCTTGTGGCTGACGACGGCTGGGATGCTCGGCGTGCTGCTCGCCGTGCCGCTGCGGCGTCACTTCATCATCGACGAGAAGCTGCCCTTCGTGGACGGATTCGCGGCGGGGGAGACGCTGATCGTGCTCGACGAGCGAGGAGCGACGGGCAAGCGCGCGGCGCGCGCGATGTTCAGCGGCTTGATCGTGTCGGTCATCCTCGGCGTGCTGATCATGCGCAAGGTCTTCGTCTGGTTGAAGGACGACATTGCGCTGCACCTCAACAAGTTCTCCGAAGTCACTGGAGTCGGTATCTCGCTGAGCCTTCTCAACCTCGGTTCGGGCATGATCATCGGCCTGCGCATCTGCGCGAACATGGCCGTCGGAATGAGTTTGTCGTGGATCATCGCGCCAGTGGTCCTCGCTCACTTCGGAATCATTCCTGCCGGCGCGAAAAAGGGTGACATCCTGCTCTGGGTCATGTGGCCCGCGACGGGGATGATGGTCGCGGGCGGCCTGACCGCGCTGTTCTTGAAGTGGAACATCCTCGTCAAGACGTTCAAGCAGTTCTCCGGCGCCCACGTGGAGACCGGAGATTTTCCGATGCGCTGGGTAGTGATCGGCTCGATCCTCTCGGCGATCGCCCTCGTGCTCGTGCAGCACTACAGCCTGGGTCTCCCGATGTGGCAGACCGTGGTCGCGATCCTGCTCACCCTGCCCTTGATGCTCGTCGGCTTGCGGGTGCTCGGCGAGACGAACTGGGGCCCGATCAGCGCCTTGTCGAACCTGATGCAAGGAGTGTTCGGCGTGATCGCGCCCGGCAGCATTCAGGCCAACATGCAGGCGAGCGCTGTCACCGGATCGATCGTCGCCGAGTCCGAGGGCTTGATGCAGAGCTACAAGACGGGCGACATGGTCGGCTCGACGCCGAAGTACATCACGTACATCCAATTGCTGGCGGTGCCCGTCGGAGCGGTTGCGGTCTCGTTCGCCTATCCCCTGCTGAAGAAGGCGTATGGCGTCGGCGGGGAGCACGGGCTCTCGAGCCCGATCTCGCAGAAGTGGGTGGGCTTCGCGAAGCTGCTCAGCAAGGGATTCAGCGTGTTGCATCCCAGCGCGATCTGGGCGCTTGGCATCGCCGTGGTGCTCGGAATCACTTTCAGCGTGCTCGAGCAGAAGTCGAAATCGCGCGACTGGATCCCTTCGCCGACCGGCATCGGTATCGGCATGCTGATCCCCGCCAGCGCCGTGGTGACGATGGTGATCGGCGCGTTCATCGAATTCGTCGCCCGCAAGCGCGACCCTCAGGGCAGCAACACGTGGGTTTTGCCCCTGGCCTCGGGCTTCATCGCCGGCGAAGCGCTGGTCGCGATCATCCTCCCGATCCTGATCGCGGCGGGCGTCATCGCGGTTCTCAAGTAGCGTACGGAGTCAGGTGAATTCGTCCGGAGTCGTGCGGGCATCCCGCGCGCCGCATACGCGGCGCGCGGGATGCCCGCACGACTCCGGACGAAT
>DATHET010000025.1:0-17740 GCA_035490315.1 Planctomycetota bacterium | reverse complement strand
TTTCCGATCTCGAGTTCGAAGACATCAGCTTCGACGGCCCACGAAACCCCGGAGACCACGTTCGCGTCGAGCTCCCATTCGTGGCTCTCAAGACCCGAATCCAGGGACGGGTGCTCGATCTGTCCGGGGCTCCGCTTTCCGCGTTCAACATCGGGGCCTCTTCTGCGGGCCAGAGTCCCTACGCGCGGGGGGAGCTGTTCACCGCACGCAGTGATGAGGACGGCCGATTCGTCGTCAGCCTGACTGCGGACGAAGTGCTGGGCGCGGGACCTCGGTTGGAAGTGGAAGCGGCGGCAGACGGGGGCCTCGTGCACAGGGGAATCGTCGGTTGGCCGAACCGAAGAATCCTCGAGTCCAATCGCGTTGCTGCCCTGGATCTCGGGGACGTGTGCGTTGGAAGCGACAAGCTGCTTGCCTCCGGCTTCTTGCTCGACTCGCGGGGAAAAGCACCACTTCCCAAGCAAGGGGTCGAATTCCAGCTGCGCTCCATGGATCCTGACACGGATCCGGCCTGGAAGTGGGTGGACGCCTCGCTCGGACCGGATGGTTCCTTCAGCCTCGGACAGTCGATTCCCGCGCATTGCTTCGAGCTGCGAGCGATCGTCGACAGTTGTATCCGCAGCGGGCCAGTGCAGGCAGTCTGCGGCAACTCGGGCATCCGACTCATCCTGCGCGATCCGTGCCAGATCGAGGGGCAGTTGCTGCTGCCCGACGACCTTACAGCCGATGATTTCGCGATCCAGATCGAGTGCACCGACACGTCGGAGGCCGAACGTCACCTCGTGGATTACACGCAGACTCTGGGCGACGGACGATTCAGAACGCGCACGATGCTTCCTGGAGAGTACTCCATCGCCCTGAATCTCGATGGACACGAATTGGCCCGGACCCTGGCGGTTCTCCCCGAGGCGGGCTCGATCGCGCGACTCGAACCCATCGATCTGCGCGGACTGATTCATCCGATTCATGTCACGATCGTTCCAGCCGGCGGAGCGCGGCTCATCGATGGCTACGTGACATCTGTCGAGAATCTCGAGGGCGAGTACGCAGACTCCAAGCGACTCACGCGCGACGGGACAGCCGTCCTCGCTTCGCGCTCGGAAACGATCGACTTGTTCGTGGGCATGCCCGGATTCCTGTCGAAACGATTCATGGGCGTCCAGGATGGCGCGGAGCTCGCGCTCGAGCGGGGGATCGCGATCTCACTCGAGCTGGAACGGCCAGCTCATCTGCCGGACGGTGCTCGGGTCGAATTCGAGCTCCAAGCTCACGATGCACGCGGGGAATGCACGTCGAGCGTGGTCGTTCAAGTCCACGCCGATGGGAAAGCCAGCGCGACTCTGCCCTCTCGTGAAAAATATCAGATCAGCGCCGGTCTCTGGATCAAAGGAACGAGGGAGCGGATCGACATCGCAATCTCGCGGCCGACTTCAATCGATGTGACAGGCTCAGCTGAACCGCGGGTAGTCGTCGTGGCCTTCGCTCCCGCCTCACTGGAAGCCGCGTTGGCACGGCTAGCTCGTGATTGAGTCACCGCGCAACGAGTGGAGTGAACATACGCCTCAGAGTAGGCGGCATGATCGCATGCTCCCACGACTAGCCTGCGAGTTGCGGGCTATCCTGCTTCCGTGAACCATTCGAATCAGTCCCAGGCGCGGAGTCCGAAAGCTGCGGACGGGAAGGAACTCGGTCGAATCGGCCGGCGAACGGCAGCTGGAATCGTGGTCCTTGGCATGCTGCTTTGCATTGCACTCTGGCGACTCCGCCCGCGCGAAGATATCGCACCGGTGATTCCAACTTCGTCCACCACGGCACAGGGTGTTTCACCGCTCGAAGCGCTCCCCAAGTCCGATGCGCCGACGCGGGTCCTCGGAAATGCAGCCGACGAAGACCGCGTGCTGATCACAATTGCGGCCGACGAGGTCGTCCTCGAGCCGCCTGAAGTACTTGTCGAAGTCGTCGACTCGTACGGTCGTCCTGCCGAAGGCGTGGTCGTCACCGTACGGGCGATCGAACTCGACGGCAGCGTTGCCCAGGCCCAGACCGATGCCGAAGGTCGCGTCACCCTCGCGATCGACACCGATGGCATTTCCGAGAACGATGCGCTCGACATCGGCACGACGTGGATCGCGAGCACGCCGTCCAGCATCCCCTTCACCCTGGCGAGGCTTCCGGAAACACGGAGTCGGCTCACGCTCGATCCCTCGGGATCGATCGAAGTCGTGCTCGTGGGCGGCGAGCAGTTTCCCTTCGATCGGCCAGGCGAATGCTGCTTGAACCTCGACACCGATCGTTGCGCGCCCTTGAAGGCGCGCAAGCTCCACGACACGGCGGCTTGGCTACCGCAGACTGCACCCACCATCCTCTTCCAGCACGTGGGGCTGGAGTTCTGCTTCGACGTGACGTGTCGTCCTCCGGCACTCGAGTACGCGGACGTGAGATTCGACGGGCCGCGCATTGCTGGTGAGCGGTTGCGCGTCGAAGTCCCCTTCACGGGTCCTTACGCGCGGATCACGGGACGCCTTATCGATGCGACGGGAGTTCCACTTGCCTCTCATTCGATCGAAGCTCAATCGATCAACGCTCCAGGGGAGGCTCGGTACGGACGCACCTTCTTCAGCGCTCGAACCGATACGCAAGGCCGTTTCGTCGCCTCCTTGCGCGCGCGTGAATTGGATGGCGCGGGACCCCGCCTCCGCGTGCACGCGTCGATCGGCGGGGGATTGGCGCTCGAAGGGATTGCGGACTGGCCGGGCCAGCAGGCGAACGATTCCCATGCTCCAGCAAGGGTCGTCGATCTTGGCGACCTGCTCGTAGCCAGTCTGGACTTCCTCGCCTCGGGTCGAGTCGTCGACGCGCGCGGGAAGCCACCCGAGCTCTGGCGCCGTGTTCGGTTCCAGCTGCATTGCCTGGAGCCCGATCTCGGAACGCGCTGGCATCAGCTCGACGCTTCACTCGATCGGAATGGTCAATTCCGGATCGGAGGAACGCTCCCGGTCCAGCGTTTCGAGCTGCGCGCTCGTGTGCACGGAAGCTCGCCAAGCCAGGCCGTCGAAGTCGTTCGCGGCGGTGAGAACCTCCTGCTCGTCCTGCGCGAAGGCTGTTGGATCAAGGGGCAAGTGCTCCGACCCGAGGAAATCTCCATCGATGATCTCGATTTCACCATCCGGTGCGTCGCGCCCTTGGCGGGCGAATCTGAGTTCGCCGACGGTTACGAGACCTTCGAGGACGGGCGCTTCAAGTCGATGGCTCTGATGCCGGGTACGTACTCCGTTGCCGTAGACTTCGGGGAACAGGAGCTTGCCAGGCGCGAAGCTGTGCTTCCCGAGGACGGTGCAGTCGCGCAGCTGGAGGTGATCGATCTGCGTGAGCTGATTCACGCCATTCACATCCAGGTCGTCGCTGAAGGCGCCGCCCGCATCGAGGACGGCTCGATCCACGCGATGGAGGGCCTCGAGAGCAGCTCGGATGCAAGCTTGACGCGCGAAGGAACGGCTATCCTCGCCTCGCTGACGAAGACGATCGACGTCATCGTGAACGTCCCTGGATTCCAGACCGCGCGTTTCGATGGTGTCTCCAATGGCGCGGTGCTCCCGCTCGAGCGCGGCTTCGCGATCTTGCTCCGGATCGTGAATCCGCCGCAACTTCCCAGCGGTCAGCTGCTCGAGCTCGAGCTCGAGCTCGAGACCGACGACCCCGTCGGTCATTGGGCAGGCAGCTCGATCGCGCGGCTGGACGCCTTCGGGCTGGCCGCGTTCACCCTGCCTTCCTATGGGCACTACACGATCACCGCCGGCATTCGTTCCACCGGAGCGCGCGAACGGACAGACATCGTCATCACACCCGTGGCGATCGACCTCGCCGCATCGAAGGAAGGACGCGAATTCATTTTGGAGCTCGAGCCGAACTCACTGCAGGCTGCGCTTGCGAAGCGGCCGCCCGATTGAGCTCGCTCCGCCCTGCTTGATCCCTCGCACGAGCGACGAGGCCGACCATCTCTCGACAGTCGGCCTCGAAGCATCAGCGCAGTGCAATCGTCAGCTCGGAGTCGACGACGCGCTCCGCATCAAGGACACACGCCCCACTCCAGCGCATTCGACAGCGTCACATTGTTCGGCACCGCGATGCCGTTGTCGCGGCCCCAGAACTGAGCGTCGATCAGCGTGCCAGGCAGGGTGAGGAAAATCGCGGGGCTGCCACCGAGCGCGCCGATCGCGAAGGCATTGAGGTCGATCGAGTACTGACCCGAGCAGTCGTTGGGCGGCGGGCTGCCGCCAGAGCTCAAGCCAATCGAGCGGCGGACCGGGCCGTTGACGCATCGCACGCCGCCTCCGAATGGAACGGCGGCGCGACCCGTATTCGAGTAGAGCAGGAGGCCAGGCTTGTTGTTGATGACGTTGCTGCCCGAGATCGTGAAGCCCGAGCCGGCCGTGGCGCTCGGAATTCCCACGGCGGAGATGCTCGGCGTGCAACCCAGCGAATTCACCTTCGCCGTGCAATACGCGACGACCGGAATGCAGATCGGCTCGATGCGTGCGAGGGTCTGCTCGCGCGCAACGTCCACCTCCACGTATTTCATTCCCGGCTGCAGAGCGGGCACGTTGCACTGACCGTAGGTGTTGTCGCCCCAGACCACGAGCGTGTCGTCGCTGCGCAGCGCGGCCGAATGGTTCTTGCCGGCCCGGACGGCGGTGTAGATCAGGCCTGGCGGAAGCGCGGGCACGTTGCACTGGCCGGAAAAGTTGAGTCCCCAGGCCACCACCGATCCGTCGGAGCGGCGCGCGATGCTGTGGGCTTCGCCAGCATCGATTTCGACATAGCTCAGACCCGGAGGGAGCACGGGTACGCTGCACTGCGCGTACCAGTTGTTTCCCCAGGCCGTGACCGAGCCGTCGCTGAGTCGGGCGAGGACGTGGCCGTAGCCCGCCGAGGTTTCGACGTAGCTCAGTCCAGGCGGTGCGCTGGGGACATTGCACTGGAGGTAGTCATTGTTGCCCCATGCCCTGACGGTTCCGTCGTTGAGGCGCGCGACGCTGAACACAGTTCCTCCGTCGACTTCGACGAACCTCTGCGCGGGAGTCAGGACGGGCACGCTGCACTGCCCGAAGCCATTGCTTCCCCAGGCCGCGGCGCCACCGTCGCTGCGCAGACCGAGGGTGTGCGCTCCGCCCGCGGACAGGCTCTGGTAAGTCACGCCCGGCGGGGGAACGGGCGGCTGGGTTGCGACGCCCCCGAAGTCGAGCGCGGAGCCGTCGCTCAAGAGTGCGGCCGTGTGGAAGTCACCCATCGACAACTGAGTCCAGGTCGTTCCGGCAGGCAGCGGGGGCACGTTGCACTGGTACTCGGAAGTTTCTCCCCAGCTGATCACGCTGCCGTCGCTCCGGCGGGCCAGGCTGAAGTTGCCGCTCGCGGACACCTCGACATAGGTCACACCCGGCGGCAATGCAGGCACGTTGAGCTGGCCGTACGTGTTGTCGCCGAAGGCGATCACCGAGCCGTCGTTGCGTCGCGCGACGCTGTGCGAATCTCCTGCGGTGATCTCGACGTAGGCGTAGCCGAACGGCAGAACGGGCACGTTGCATTGCCCCGCGCCGTTCTCGCCCCAGCCCACCGCGGAGCCATCGCTGCGCAAGGCCAGGCTGTGATAGGGGCCGGCGGCGATTCGCCTGTAGGTGACATTCGGAGGCAGGCCAGGCACGTTGGTCTGACCGCTTTGATTCAAGCCCCACGCCACGACTGTGCCGTCGCTCAGGCGCGCCACACTATGGATCTGGCCGGCGGCGAGCTCGACATAGGTCGTTCCAGGCTGCAGCACCGGCGGAGTGCTCTGGCCGGCGGAGTTGTTGCCCCAACCCACGGCGGTGCCGTTGCTGCGCAATGCCAGGCCGTGCATGCCGCCGGGCGCGAGCTGCGTGTAGCTCAGGCCGGGGGGGAGCGCGGGGATCTGGTCCACCCCGTTCGTCAACAAGCCCCACGCGACGACGACGCCATCGCTGCGGCGGGCAAGGGCGTAGCGGTAGAAACCGGCGACTTCGACGTAGCCCACGCCCACCGGCAGCGCCGGGACCTGGCACTCGCGAAAGGCGTCTCCTCCCCAGGCGGCGAGCGAGCCGTCGCCGCGGCGGGCCATGCAGAACGAAGCGGCTGTCGCGATGTCGACGTACGCGGAGTTGTTCAAGTCGCTGTCGAAGTGATTGCGACCCCAGGCGAGAACGCGGCTCTGGGCAGGGCTGCAGGGCGCGGTGGAAGTGAGGGCTAGCGCGGTCAGGAGCCCAGCCGACGCCATGGCCAAGAATGCGCGTTGGGGTTGCTTGGCGAGCCTCGAGGCCGAGGCTAGACGGTGCTGAATCTCAGGCGTGCCGACGAGGGCTGCTCGGTGGGGGCAGGGAGTGGATCGAGACTTCGGGGAGTGGCCGTACAGGGCGGGGTTCGTGGTTCTCATGCCGGCGACTTACCCCTTGGGAAGGAAAGGTTTCTGTCAACTGCGCGCCGCGCGCCGGGTTTCGATCCGCTTCGTGACGGCGGGTTTCGTAAGGTCCTTCAGCGCGTCCTTGCCGATCCAGCGCTCCACCGCATCCGTCGAAGCCGCAAGTTTCCGCGAAAGTTTGACCGACGCAGCGTGCAAGACCGGGCTGCGCCTGCCGACGCCGCGCAGGGCCCAGCTCACGCCTTTCTTGACGAAGTTGCGCTCGTCGCTCGCCGCGTCCTCGATTCGCGCCAGCGTGGGCAGAAAAGCCTTGTCGTCCGCTTGCTTGTCATGCAAGGCAAGACTCGCGAGCAACGCGAAAGCCGCGCGCTTCTGGAACTCGCCATCGAGGTCGGCCCATTCCTCGACCTTGTCATACGCATGCGGCGTCTTGTCGAAAAGCTTGAAGCAGATCGTGTCGCAGATCGCCCAGCTGTCGAAGTCCTTGCACCAGCGGTCCATCTGCGCCGGCGTCACGAGCTTTGGATCGTCGACGAGGGCGGCGACCGTGCGAGCCTCGTAGTTGCCTGTCTTCCACAGCCCGAGGGCGAGCTCGTGGTCCTTGCCAAGTTTCCTCGCGAGCCTTTGCATCGCGGCCATGCTCACGCCGAACGCGTTGTGCGAAGGGATGGCGTAGCGCGCCATCGCGTCGCGGCCCGTCTTGGAGCTGATCTGCTTCAACGCGGTGAGGGTGGAGGCGACTTCGCGCTCCAGCTCGGCCTGCGAGCGTGTCGCTACTGCCTTGTCGGGCGAGCGTTTCGGAGCCGATTTGCTCGGCGCTTTGCGTGTTCCAGTCATAGTTTTCGATTCGCCTCGAGTTTCTTCGCCGCGGGTGTGCAGAGGCGCGAACTCTCCGCTAACTTGTTCCGCGCCCCAGCCTGCGCCAACCACAGAAAAAAATCTAACCATGCACCTCTCCACTCACAACTGGATGCGCGCCGAGCCGCTCGAAGTCACGCTGAAGCGGATCAAGCGGCTCGGCTTCGAGTCGATCGAGATCAGCGGCGAGCCCAAGCAGTACGACACGAAGACCTCGCGTCCCCTGCTCAAGCAATATGGCATCCGCTGCTGGGGCGCGGTGACGCTGACCCTGGGCGAGCGCAATCTCGCGGCGAGCAACGAAGCGCAGCGCGCGAAGTCGCTCGACTACGTGCTCTCGATCGTGACCATGGTCAAGGAGCTCGAGGGCCACGAGATCACGATCGTGCCCGCGACCGTCGGCAAGGTCGTGCCCGACGGGACGCCTGAGCAGGAGTGGAAGTGGGTCGTCGACGGGTTGCGCGAGGTCTATGCCCACGCGCAGAAGAGCGGCGTGCGCATGGCGATCGAGCCGCTCAATCGCTTCGAGACGTATTTCATCAACCGCGGCGACCAGGCCCTGCGCATGGCGCAGGACGTCGGGCCGGATTGCGGCGTGTGCCTCGATGTGTTCCACATGAACATCGAGGAAGTCGACATGTTCGCGGCGATCCGCAAGGTGGGCAAGCGGCTCACCGACGTGCACGTGGCCGAGAACAATCGACTCGCGCCGGGCATGGGCAACGTCAACTGGAAGCGGCTGGTCGAGACGCTGCGCGAGGTCGGATACGACGGCGCGCTCACCATGGAAGCCGTGGCGCCGGTCGATCGCACGCCGATGGCGCCCTGGCCGAATCAGGTCGAGAAGAATCCCGTCGACATCTCGCCGGAGCAGCTGAAATTCATCCAGGATCACGGGACCAGCCTGCTGTCGGAGGAGTTCTACACGATGCTCTACGAGACGGCGGCGAAGACTCTGCTGCCCTTGATCCGGTGAAAATCCGCGAGGTCGAAGCCGTCTGGTTGCACTGTCCGCTCGATCTCGCGCGGCAGCACACCTCCGATTTCGGCCGGATCAGCGCCTTCGACGGCGTGCTGGTCACGATCACCACCGAGGACGGGCTCAAGGGCTACGGCGAGGCCAAGCCCGCGGTCGGCAGCGCTGGCAATGCGGCGGCGATCGTCGCGATCGTGCGCGGCGAATTGCGGCCGCAGCTCGTCGGAGCCGATGCGCGCGAGATCGGCCGCTCGTGGGGCAGCATGTACAACGGGACTCGGGCGCCCCTGGCCGAGCGCTTCGGTCGTGCGATGCCGGTGCTCGGCCGGCGCGGGATCCATGTCGCGGCGATGAGCGGTGTCGACCTGGCGCTCTGGGATCTCGCGGGGAAGCGACGCGGGGTTTCGGTGCTGGAGCTCGTCGGCGGAGCCGCTCGCGAGCGCATCCCTGCCTACGCGAGCGGCGGCTGGGCCGACGCGGCGGGGATCGGCGCGGAGCTGGTCCGTTACGTCGAGCAGGGATTTCGCGCGGTGAAAATGCGCATCGGCGCGATGGACGGCGGAGTCGAGAACAGTCTCGCGCGCGTGCGCGCGGCGCGGCAGACGCTCGGGCCGTCGATCGAGATCATGGTCGAC
Source organism: Planctomycetota bacterium (assembly GCA_035490315.1). GTDB lineage: Bacteria > Planctomycetota > UBA1135 > UBA1135 > JADJQU01. Next base: position 8,844 of record DATHET010000025.1, on the reverse strand, counting down.
GCGCACGGCACGCTGAACGTCGCTCAGGCAAAACAGTTCTGCGCCGGCGCGGCCTCGCTCGGCCTGCGCTTCGTCGAGGAGCCGGTGATGTCCGACGACCGCGCCGGGCTTGCCCTGGTGCGCAGCTCGAGCCCGCTCGCGATCGCGGCGGGCGAGAGCGAATTCGGCTGCTTCGACTTCGCCGATCTGATCGCTCGCGGCGCGATCGACGTGCTGCAGCCGGATCTCGCGATTGCCGGCGGCATGAGCGAGGGCCTGCGGATTGCCGCCCTGGCCTATGCGAATCGTCTCGAGCTCGCGCCGCATTGCTGGGGCTCGGCGATTTCCTTCCAGGCGGCGCGAACGCTTGCTTTCGCGAGCCCCGCGGGCGTTTTCGTCGAGGTGCCGATGGGCGGCTCGCCGCTCTTGCGCGAGATGGCCGCGATCGACATGCGCTTGCGCGAAGGCGCGCTGCTGCCGCCGACGGGCCATGGATTCGGCGTCGAGCCGGATCCGGACTTCGTGCGAAAGTTCACCCAGGAAGGTTGAGGCGCACGTGAGCGATTTCCACATCCACCACATCAACGTCAACGTCGACGACCTCGAGTCCGCCGTGGCTTTTTATCGCGACGTGCTCGGCCTGCCGCTCGATCCCACGCCCGATCAGGGTTTTCGCTCGCAATTCTTTCGCGTCGGAGCCGCGCAGCAGATCCACATGAACGAGATCGCGGACGCGCACCAGTTCCGCGGTCACTTCTGTCTGGTCGTGCCGGATTTCATGGCCGTGTTCGCGCGCTCCAAGACCGCGGCGGCGATCGACCTGAAGCCCTGGGGGCGCGTGCGGCGCCTGCCTGGCGGCGCGATGCAGATGTTCGTGCGCGATCCGGCGGGCAACCTGATCGAGATCGCGAGCGCCAGGGACGCGCGCATCGATCCGGCGCTGTTCGCCGACGAGCTGGTCGAGCCGAAGCCCGGCGTGTATCGCATGGCGCCGGGCGCGGCGATCGGCCGGCATGAAAGCGCATGAGCATCCTGCTCCTGGAGTCGCTGCACCCGGAAGCGGAGGCGCTGCTCGAAGCGGCGGACGATGTTCTTCGCGCTCCCGATCCGAATGGAGTCGTTGGAGATCTGTCGGCGGTGCGCGCGATCCTGACCCGTGGCCGCGGGCGCATCGACGAGGCCTTGATGCAGCGCTGCGGCGCGCTGCGCGCGATCGCTCGCGTGGGCGCGGGCCTCGACAACCTCGACACGGCCGCGGCGAAGCGGCGCGGCGTCGTGGTGATCTTCGCGCCGGGCGCCAACACGGACACGGTCGCGGAGCACACGCTGGCCTTGATGCTCGACCTCGTGCGCGGCATCACGCGCAGCGCCAACGCAGTCGCCGCGGGCCGCTGGGAAGAGCGCGGGAATTACGCGGGCAATGAACTGCGCGGGCTCCTGCTCGGCATCGTCGGCTTCGGCCACATTGGTCAGCGCACCGCGGAACTTGCTTCGGCGTTCGGCATGGGCATCGCCGTCGCCGAGCACCCGGGCCGCGCGCCGATTCCGCCGGGCTACGCGAGCCTGCCGCTCGATCGACTGCTGGCACAGGCCGACGTGGTCAGCCTTCACATGCCCTTGAACTCCGCGACGCGCGCTTGCATCGGCGCGCGCGAGCTGGCTTCCATGAAGCCGACGGCCTGGCTGATCAACACGGCTCGCGGAGCATTGATCGACCAGTCGGCCTTGCGCGATGCGATCGCCGGGAGCCGGATCGCGGGCTTCGCGGCCGACGTGCTAGACCCCGAGCCGCCGGTCCCCGGTGATCCGCTGCTGGAATCGGACCGCGTCCTGATCACGCCACACGTCGCTTCGCTGACCGCCGTGACCTACCGCGCGATGTGTCTGCAGACGGCCGCGAGTGTTCTCGCCGTGTTGCGTGGCGCGATTCCGGCCGCGCGCAGCGTGTTTTCGTGAGCCCCGGGAACGAGCTGATCGCCGCGGGGCAATCGATTATCATGGGAGTGTGGACCAGGCCAGGACGGACGATTCGAGAGCTTCGATGAACGGGAGGGGCGCGCCGAGCGTTCGCCCGAGAATGCCCGCGCAAGAAGTTTCCGCCACGAACGGGGGACTCGGGACACGTCGCGCTCGCGCCAGCGCCAGCTCGGGCTTCGCGCGCTTCCTGACCTTCTCCGTGGCGCTGCACGCCGTCGTCGTCGTCGCCGGGATCACCGGCGGAGCAGCCTATCTGCGCAGCAGCGGCTCCGAAGCTCAGCCGGCCATGATCGTGTTCAACTCTACTCCGGAGCCGAGGACCACCGAGTCGCTGGTCTCGGCGGCCGCGGAGCCGGAGCGGGCGATCGACAATCCGGATCCGCCGAAGGAGCCGACGGACAGTCCAGTCTCACCCGAAGCGGAAGTGCAGCAGACCGAGCTGTCCGACTTCGAGCCTCCGGCCAGCGTGGCCTCGACGGCCGTTCGACCCACGGCGCTGGACAAGGTGATCGGCGACCCGCGCTCTTCGTGGAGGTTGGCGAGTCTCGCCGAGCCCGGATTGCGGCTCGGTTCGGACGACCCTCCGGTCGCCGACTGCTGCAAGGAACCCCAGCCTCCGCCGGCGGTTGCGGTGTCGGCCGAGGTCTATGTCTATCCGGAAGTCCTCTCGATGGCGCGCGCGGAATTCCCCGAGAAGTCGCAGCGCCTCGGAGAAGAAGGCAGCGTGCTGCTCGAGATGACGGTCGGGCCCGATGGGCTGGTCAAGGAAGTGAAGATCGCGGAATCGAGCGGATATCCGCGCCTCGACGATTGCGCCGTTGCGGCCGCCTGGGATTGGAAGTTCAAACCCGCGACGCGCAACGGCGTTCCCGAAGCGGCGCTCGCGCGCCACCGCTACACCTTCCGCTTCACCAGCTCCGGCTGAAGTCTCTCACCAGCTGAAGCTTCGACCGATTGCGGTCAGCGCGGATGGGTCGCGTTCAACCGCGCCAGCGCGAAGGCTCCGAGCGCCAGTCCGAGATCGCGCAGCGCGATGTCGTAGTAGCCCGGAATCAAGAGCAGGTTGGCGATGATGCCCAAGAGCCAGGCCGCCACCACGTAGCCGAAAATTCGCGGCATGATCGCGACGCCGATGCCGGCGATGATCTCGATCACGCCGACGATCATCATGAACGTGTGGGCTTGGATGCCGAGCGCGTTGGTGACCTGCGGAGCGAGGTACTTGTCCCAGTTGACCAGGAGATCGCCGAACTTATCTGCTCCGGCGACGATCGGCGCGACCGTGAATGCGATGCGCAGGGCCCAGAAGGCCTGGAGGGACGGATTGTCCGCCAGCGCCGAGGTTCTTGTCGATTGTGCCCGCGTTGCGCCCATGCCGCCGGGAAATGCTTGCGTGAGTTGACTTGCCATGACCGTTCTCCATCAAGGGGAGCCGCCTGCTCCGTGGAATCAGGTATCGATACCTGCGAGTTCATGGAGCACTTTTCATGCCGCGAGGCCCGACGCTCGCCGCCCGGCAGTCTCAGATCGCGCGCAGCTCGAGGTGAGCGCCAGCGGTGACGCGCGCGCGAACTCCGGGGGGAATCAAGCTGGTTCCTGAGAATTCTTCGACGATCGCAGGTCCGTCGAATTCGACGCCGGGGACGAGCGCGGCGCGGTCGATGCGTCGCGCGCGCAGAGGCTTGCCGGATTCGAAGCGGATCGCGCGCTCGCCGATCACCGCATCGATCGGGAGTCCGCGTTTTCGCGGCGGCGCGAGCTTCGGCTGCCGGGCTTCGCGTTCGATGCCGCGAGCTCGCATCGCGACGAGCTCGATCGCGCGGCCGCTCAGGCGATAGCCGTAGAGCCGTTCGTGGCTCTGCTCGAAGACGAAAGCGGCGCGCGGGCTTTCCGGAACGGCGAGGTCGTAACTCTGGCCTTCGTAGCGCAGGTGCAGCGTGCGCTGCAGCTGGCTCGCGGCTCTCGCCACTCCCGAAGTCGCGAGATCATCCAGTACTTCGCGCTCGAGCTCCTTCCACAAGCCAGCGCGCTTGCGCATTCCGTCCTTCTCCAGGCGCGCGAGCACGGAGCGCGCGCGCTCGCTCTGCGCGCGCGCGGTCGCAAGACCCAGTGCCGACAGAGCTCCCGGATGCATCGGCACCAGAGCGGCCGGCATGCCGACGGCGCGCGCGAGGTCCAGCGCGTGCAAGCCGCCCGCTCCGCCGAAGGCTACCAGCGGCACGCTGCGCGGATCGATGCCGCGCTGCATGGTCATGACGCTGATCGCGCGGCGCATCGAAGCTCGCGCCGCGGCAAGCACGGCGAGCGCGGTCGCGTGCGTCGTGCTCGACAGTTTCCTGGCCAGCTTCTCGAAGGCGCGCGCGACTCCGTCGAGATCGAGCTCGAGGGTTCCGCCGAGGAAACGACCCGCGCCCAGGTGTCCGAGCAGCGCGTGGGCATCGGTGACCGTCAATCGATCCGACCTTCCGTAGCACACCGGACCCGGATCCGCGCCCGCGCTCTCGGGGCCGACGTGCAGCGCGCCGCCGGCGTCGACGTGCACCAGCGATCCGCCGCCGCAGCCGATCGTGTGGATGTCGAGCGCGGGCACGGCGAGCGGATGGCCCGCGACGGTGCTCGAGCGCTCGCGAAAAACAGCGTCGCCCGCTGGCCGCAGATCCTCGAAGGCCACGTCGGTGCTCGTGCCGCCCATGTCCAGGCTGACCAGCCGCGTCCATCCCGCTTCCGCCGCGGCGCGCGAGGCGCCGACCACACCGCCCGCGGGGCCGGAGAGCAGCACGCGAACCGGCTCTCGCGCCGCGCGTTCGGCGGGAAGCTTGCCACCGGTCGATTGCAGCAATTCCAGCCGCCGACTGCCGAGCTCGCGCGCCAGCGTTTCCAGGTACCTGCGCATCATCGGCGCGAGGGCGGCGTTGACCACCGCGGTCGAGAAGCGCTCGAACTCGCGGTACTCGCGCACCAGGCTCGACGAAGTCGTCACCGGCACGCCCAGGCTCGCGAGGGCGCGGGCCACGCGCTCTTCGTGGCGCGGGTCCGCGTAGGAATGCAGCAGGCAGACCGCGACCGACTCGACGCGCGCCGCGGCGAGATCCTCGCGGAGCTTCGCGAGCTCGCGCTCGTCCGGCGCCTCGACCTCGACCAGCCGCCGGCTGTCGTCGGGATCCGGCCACTGCCGCGCTCCGACCTCGAAGCGCAATTCGCGCGGCACCAGTGCCTTTGGCTTCACGGGATGCAGGGCGTACAGCTCCGGTCGATCCTGGCGGCCGATCTCGATCAGGTCGGCGAAGCCGCGCCCCGTGACCAGCGCCGTGCGCGCCGTGTTGCCTGAGAGCAGCGCATTCAGGCCGACGGTCGTGCCGTGCACGACTCGCGTCTCGCCCCCGCTCTGGAAATTCGCGAGCCCCGCGAGCACCGCGCGCGCGGGATTGTGCGGCGTCGACGCGAGCTTCGCGACCTCGACCTTTCCGGCGCGGTCCACGCGCACGAGATCGGTGAAGGTGCCGCCGGTGTCGACTCCGACGACATCGCTTTTCGCGCGGGCGGGCATGGGGCGGTGAGGATACGAACACGCGGCGCCCGGCGAGGTCCGCGCGGCGCGAAGCTCACAATCAGGACCCGTGCCTGACACCCGCGGCTCGATACGCTAGGGTCTGCTTCATGCCGGCTGGCAATGGTGGATGGTTCCTGCCGAACGGCCTCGAATGGGCCGCGCCGGCGGCTGCGTACCTGCTGGGCTCGATTCCCTTCGGCCTGGTCCTGGTCTGGCTGGTCAAGCGTGTCGACCTGCGCACCATCGGCAGCGGCAACATCGGCGCCACCAACGCGATGCGCGCGGGCGGCAAGCCGGTCGGCTACGCGGTTTTCGCCCTCGATTTCCTCAAGGGTTTTGCCCCGGTGTTCTGGCTGGCCCCGGCCCTGGCCACCTCGAGCGAGCGCGCCCTCTCCCTGCAGGTGATCACCGGCGCCCTGGCGGTGCTCGGTCACTGCTTCTCGATCTTCCTGCGCATGCGCGGCGGCAAGGGCGCTTCGACGGGCTACGGATCCTTGATCGCGGTCGACTGGAAAACGGCACTGGCCGGCGGAATCGTCTGGGTGATCGCCCTCTTCGGCCTGCGCTACACCGGCCTGGCCTCGGTCTTGATGGGCCTCACCTTTCCCATCGCGGCCCTCGTGCGCGGCGCGCCGATCAGCGGGCCGATGTTCGGCGGCTCGCTGCTGCTCGCGGTCTTGATCCTGGTGCGCCACCGCTCGAACATCCAACGCATGCTCGCCGGCACGGAGCCCAAGATCGGGCAGAAGAAGAATCAGGGAGTCGGCGCATGAACAATTCGGGAGTCGAGCGGGCTCTGGTGATCGGCGACGGCGGCTGGGGGACCACCCTCGCGATGCTGCTCTGCGCGCGCGGAGTGCCCACGGTCCTGTGGAGCCACGACCCCAAGGACAGCGAGGAGCTGCGGCGCACGCGCTTGAACGAGCGCTGCCTGCCCGGCGTCAGCCTGCCCGAGTCGCTGATGTTCAGCGCCGATCCGTTTTCCGCCGCCGAAGGCGTCGACATGGTGGTCAGCGCGGTGCCGACGCAGTTCCTGCGCAGCGTGGCCGAGCGCTTCGCCGACGCCCTGCCCGGCGGCGTGGCCCTGATCTCGGCGAGCAAGGGCCTCGAGATCGAATCGCTCAACCCGCCCTCGCAGATCCTGCGCGACGTGCTCGGCATCAAGCAGGTCTGCATATTGACGGGTCCGAGCCACGCCGAGGAAGTCGCGCGCGGATTGCCCGCGACGGTGGTCGCCGCCGCCCATGACAAGGCCTTCGCGCAGCGCGTGCAGGTGGCTTTCACCAGCGACACGTTCCGCGTGTACACCCACACCGATCCCTTGGGCGCCGAGCTCGCCGGAGCGCTGAAGAACGTGATCGCGATCGCAGCTGGAATCAGCGACGGACTGGGCCTGGGCGACAACGCGAAATCCGCCTTGTTGACGCGCGGGATGGTCGAGATGGCGCGCTACGGAGTCGGCCGCGGCGGCAAGCTCGAGACCTTCTTCGGCCTGGCCGGCATCGGCGACCTGGTGACGACCTGCTGCTCGAAGCACTCGCGCAACCGCTCGGTCGGCGAAGCGATCGGCCGCGGCGAAAAACTTCAGTCCCTGCTCTCGAAGATGAACATGGTCGCCGAGGGCGTGTGGACCACCAAGGCCCTGTTCGGCCCGGAAGCCGAGAACCAGGGCGGCGTGTCGATGCCGATCGCCGAGCAGGTCCACGCCGTGCTCTTCGAGGACAAGTCGCCGCGCGAGGCGGTGCTCGACCTGATGCGGCGCGAACCCGCCGAAGAAATGAAGGGCCTGGTGTAGATGCCGCCGCTGGTCGCGTTCTGCACTGCGGTGGGCTTCACCGTCGCCTTCCTGACCGTGGTGGTGATCACAGGACTGCGCGGCCGGATCACGGTCCACATCCCGTGCGTGATCGCCACGTTCCTTTCGCTCGCCACGACGATCTACTTCGCGATCAAGCTCGGGACCGTCTACGACCTGTCGACCGCCGGCGTGATCACCCCGATCCACAGGACGATCGCGATCCTCGCCACGGTCTCCTACGTGCTGCCCGTGATCACGGGAATCCGCACGCTGATGTCCAGCGTGCACCGCCGCGCCCACTTCTGGTCAGCGATGATCGTGCTCACTTTGACAGCGGCGGCCTCGATCACGGGGACGTTGATGCTCCTGTGGTCCGACAAATTCCCGGTCGAGTAGCCCGGGTCAATTCGCGCGGTGCTCGCGCAGCCAGATCAGGATCCAGGGCAGGACCAGCAGCATGGTGTTGAAGGCGATCGGCACCATCGCGAACCACAGCCAGGAGCGCTTCGCCCGGATCGTCAGGAGTCCGAGGATCCAGCCGGGCAAGGAGAACAGGCTCGAGAGCAGGTAAGCCATCTCCAGGCTCGGCGCGCTGGGCCGATCGGCGCGCATCCAGACCACCGTCGCTCCCCACACGGCGAGGCCGGCCGTCGCCAGGGTTATCGACATCATCCAAGTGCGATGCCGGCGGCGCGCGACGACGGGAACGCGGTAGAGGTTGCGCAGCGGGCGAGCCACGTCAGGATTGTCCGCCCGCGGCGGGGGGGCCGGTCAAGCTTTCTGCGCGGAGAAGCACGCATGAATCAGAAAATGAATGAAGCGCGAGAGTCCCTGATCGCCCACGCCCTCGCTTTTCCCGGCGCCTTCGAGGACAACCCCTGGGGCGAGCGCGTCGCCAAGGTCGGCAAGAAAGTCTTCGTTTTCTTCGGCGTGAGCACGCCTGACGAGCCGAGGTTGATGGTCGTCGTGAAGCTGCCGCAGTCTTCGGTCGCGGCGCTCGACCAGGCTTTCGCGGAACCGGCGGGCTACGGCCTGGGCAAGAGCGGTTGGGTCGCGATGGTCTTCCAGCCGGGCGACAAGCCGCCGATGGACTTGTTGAAGGCCTGGATCCTCGAGAGCTACAGGGCGGTGGCGCCGAAGACGTTGCTCAAGCAGCAAAGCGGTGCACCGGTCAAACCGGCTGCGAAGAAGACCGTCGCGAAAAAAGCGGTCGCCAAGAAGGCGAAGAAGAAAACGAAGAAGAGCGCTCGGGCCTAGACCACGCGCTTTGCGCTCAGCGGCCGGCTTCGAAGCGCCGGTTGGCCTGCTCGAAGATCCGGCGCGCGCGCTCGAGGTCGAAGGGTTGCTCGACGAGCGTCTCCGCGTCCCATTCACTGCGCGGCGTGGCGAAGAAATCGCCGCCGTAGATGTGGATCGCGCCGGTCATGCGCTCGATCGGATTCGTGACCGAATGCACGATGTCCTCGGGCAGCGAATACGTCTCCTTCTCAGAAAGCGACGCCGCGCCGCTGGCCTCGACGCGCGAGCCGCTGCGCTGCCA
>DATHET010000024.1:0-34331 GCA_035490315.1 Planctomycetota bacterium | reverse complement strand
GGGCAGCGCGAAACCGAACGCGAGCGTGAATGCTCCAAGGAGCTTGAGTGAAGCCTTGAGTGCGATGTTCATGGTGCGACTTTCTTCTGGGTCCGACGTGGATCTTTGCCTCGACGGCGGCGGTCGAAACGGAGTGATCGAGTTCCGGGCAACGTTCCTGACCCTCCTACTCTACAGCCTGTCGCGCAGGCGTACATGCGGTCAGGTTCCATTCCTAGAGACCTCGGTCCCTCTCGGCGCAGGCCCGATCATTCCCGTCACGAATCCCACCGCCTTCGCCGCGGATCCCCTGGCATGCCGGGTCAAAAGTTCCAGTTGGGGGCGTCGTCTGAACGAATCGCATACTCGAATTCAGGGCGCGGAATCAGTGGTTCCTCTTCCCCTGGGGACCTGCGAATCGATGCGCGAGCGGTTGAGTCAGAGACGGCGGACCCAGATGTTGCGGTAGCGCACCGGATTGCCGTGATCCTGCAGCGAGAGCGGACCTTGCGGCGCGTGCGCCGAGTACGAGGGGAGGGTCTTGTGGGCCGTCGCTCCGAGAAAGGCATCGGCATGGTGCACGAGCACGCCGTTGTGGAAGAGCGTCAGGACCGCCGGGGAGACCAGCGCGTCCTTCTCGAAGCGCGGCGCCACGAACACGATGTCGTAGCTCTGCCATTCGCCCGGCTTGCGGCAGGCGTTGACCAGCGGCGGGATCTGACCATACATCGCGGCGGCCTGGCCATCGGAGTAGGTGCGGTTGTCGAACGAATCGAGCACCTGCACTTCGTAGCGCCCCATCAGGAACACGCCGGAGTTGCCGCGGCCTTGCGAGCTGGACTCCACCGCGGCCGGTGAAGCCCACTCGACGTGCAGCTGCACGTCGCCGAATTCTTCCTGCGTCTCGATCGAGCCGCTGCCGTTGACTTCCATCGCGCCGCCTTCGACTTTCCAGCCGGCGGGCTTGTCGCCGCACTTCCACTTCGAGAGATCCTTGCCGTCGAAGAGCACGATCGCGTCCGAAGGCGGCGCGCTGGCGACTCCGGGAGTGATCACCCCTGGCGCCGGTCGCGCGATGTCGTGCACGCGCCACTTGTTGCCCGGCAGGAAGGGCGTGTCGCTGTAGCCCTCGGTTGGCTTCTCGTGCTGCGGCTCGCTCGACAGGGTTCCGGGGTAAGCGAGGAGCAGCGCGCTCGCCGCGGCGCAGCACAGGAGCGTGGTGGTGAGTTTCATGGCGCCATTCTGTCCGTCCATGCCGCGCGAGCAAGCCCGCAGAGCACATTGGTCCTGGCGGTCGGTTGGAAGTCCACCGTAGGATCCTCTGCGTTGAGCGAGCCTCTCGAACCCTTGCGCTCACCCGAGTCGGCCGCCGGCGATGGTGGGCTGCTGCGCCGGCTGGGTCTCTTCGATTGCACGATGATCGTGATGGGCACGATCATCGGCGCGGGCGTGTTCAACACCCCGACGAAGATCGCGTTCCACATGGGCTCGCTGTGGGGCGTGCTCGCGATTTGGATCGCGGGCGGGGTGATCGCGATGTGCGGCGCGCGGGTCTTTGCCGAGCTGGGCTCGCTGTTTCCGCGCGCGGGTGGTCAGTACATCTTCCTTCGCGAGGGTTTCGGCCGCTTCGTCGCCTTCCTCTTCGGCTGGCTCCTGCTCGCTGCGATCAACTCCGGCGCGATCGCCTACGTCGCCAACGTATTCGTCGATCACCTGGAAGAGCTGCTCACCTTCGCGGGCCACGATCCCGCCTGGTCCCAGGGCGAGCGCAGCACCATCGCCGTGGCCGGCATCGTCGTGCTCGCCCTGATCAACATCCGCGGCGTGCGGCTTGGCGCCACGGTGCAGAACGTCGCCATGCTGGCCAAGATCGCCGGCATCGCGATGGTCATCGTGCTCGGGACTCTGGTCGTCGCCGGCGCGCTCGCTCCGAGTGTGCCGCCCTCGACCGAAGCCCACGGATGGACCTGGAGCGGAATCGGCATCAGCCTCTTGAGCGTCGTCTTCACCTACGGCGGATTCCAGAACGTGACCGCCGTGGCGGGCGAAGCGCGCGATCCGCAGCGCACGATTCCGCGCGCCGTTCTGATCGGGACCGTGCTCGTGATCGCGCTCTACATCGCGATGAACGCGTCCTTGATCGCGATCCTGGGCGTCGACGGCGTGGCGCATTCGAAGACACCGACGATGGCCGCGGCAGGCAGGGTCGTCTCCTGGGGCGAGCCGGTGGTCGCGGCGCTGGTCATGATCTCGACCCTGGCGATCACCCAGGCATTGTTGTTCGTGACGCCGCGCATTTATTACGCGATGGCCCTCGATGGCGTCTTCTTTCGCGCGGCGGCCTACGTGCACCCGCGCTGGCGAACACCGGTGGTCGCGATCGCGCTCCAGGCGGGTTTCGGATGCCTGCACCTGTTCGCCGGCGAGACGCTGGATCTCCTGCAGATGGTGACCATCGCCGACTTCACGTTCTTCGTGCTCTGCGGCATCACCCTGTTCGTGTTCCGCGCGCGCGGCGTGGGCGGGAGCGCCGCGTACAGGGCCTTTGGTTACCCGTGGCTGCCCGCGCTGTTCGTGCTCGCCTCGCTCGGCATCGTGATCAACGCGGTGCTCAATGCCGAGGCCATCGCGGTACAGCGCGCAGGAGCGATCGTCGCCGCGGGCCTCGTGCTCTACCTCGTCTTCGGCTGGCTCGAGCGGCGTCGGCGCGCCGCCTGACTCAAGCGCTCTCGCGCGAAGCGTCGGGAGCCGGGTCGGACTCGAGGCCGAGGGCCAGCGAGGCCTTGCCGAGCACGTGGTCGGCGGTCACGACGTGGCGCAGGGTGTCGCGGCGCGAGGGCAGCTCGTAGAGCAGGTCGAGCAGCAGCTCCTCGATGATCGAGCGCAGGGCGCGCACGCCCGTCTCGCGCTCGATCGCGATGTCGGCGATGGCCGCGATCGCTTCCGGCGTGAACTCCAGCGTCGCGCCGGCCATCTCGAACAGGCGCTGGTACTGGCGCAGCAACGCGTTCTTCGGCTCGGTCAGGATCCGCACCAGGTCTTCGCGCGTCAGCGTGTCCAGGGTCGCGACCACCGGCAGGCGTCCGACGAACTCGGGGATCATCCCGAACTCGACCAGGTCCTTGGGCGTGATCTGGCGCACGAACTCGTCGCGCGTCGTGCGGTCCGACTTGGTCGGCAAGGGACCCTTCCATCGACGCGCGGCGACTTCCTTATTCGCCGATGCCACGCTCGGGATCTCGGAGCGGGTCTCGCGGCTGAAGCCGATCACGTCGCGGCCGATGCGCCGCGCGATCACGTCCTCGATGCCGACGAAGGTTCCGCCGCAGATGAACAGGATGTTCGAGGTGTCGACGTGCAGGTAGGCCTGCTCGGGATGCTTGCGGCCGCCCTGAGGCGGAACGTTGGCGATCGTGCCCTCGAGGATCTTGAGCAGCGCCTGCTGCACGCCCTCGCCGGACACGTCGCGCGTGATCGACACGTTGCCGGTGGTCCTGTTGATCTTGTCGATCTCGTCGACATAGACGATGCCCTGCTGGGCGCGCTCGATGTCGAAATCGGCGGCTTGCAGGAGCTTCAGCAGGATGTTCTCGACGTCCTCGCCGACGTAGCCGGCCTCGGTCAAGGTCGTCGCGTCCGCCATGGCGAAGGGCACGTCGAGCATGCGCGCCAGGGTGCGCGCGAGCAGGGTCTTGCCGCAGCCGGTCGGGCCGATCAACAGCACGTTCGACTTTTCGATCTCGACGTGCTGGAGCGAGGAGCTCGGCGTGCTGCCCTTCTGTCCGTGCTGCAGGCGCTTGTAGTGGTTGTGCACCGCGACGGCGAGGATCTTCTTGGCCCGCGCCTGTCCGATCACGTACTCGTCGAGGTGGCGCGCGATCTCGATCGGCGTCGGCGTGCGCCGCTCGGCCGCCGCGGCGGAAAGCGAGCGACCGCGAACCGCGCTCGCGGAGCTGCCCGGCCCGCTGACTCCGGCGGCCGCGCCGCCCACGGCACCCGGGGCTCCGGCTTCCGGAGAGCGGCGGCTTTCTTCCTGCAGGATCGAGTTGCAGATCTCGATGCACTCGTTGCAGATGTAGACCCCCGGAGGCCCGGCGATCAACGAAGCGACGTGGTGGCGTCGCTTCTCGCAGAACGTACAGCGCTCGACATGCCGGCCGCGGTTCGAAGAAGGGCTCATGTGTGGCGCTCGAGTGCGTGGAGGTGCAGGCCCCCGGCCCGCGCAATGGCTGCGCGTGCGGAAAACCTGCGCTGTTCAGATCCTACGCGGGCGCCAACCTCTCGCTAGGCCTTGCCGGCCGGAATTTGAACTACGTGGTCGATGAGCCCGAAAGCCTTGGCGGATTCGGGATCCATGAAATTGTCGCGCTCGGAAGCCTTGGAGATCTCCTTGCCGCTCTTGCCGGTGTGCTTGCCCAGGATCTCCTCGAGGTTCTTCTTCAACTTGAGGATCTCGTTGACCTGGATTTCCATGTCCATGGCCGTGCCTTGGGCTCCGCCCCAGGGCTGGTGGATCATGATCCGCGCGTGGGGCAGTGCGAAACGTTTTCCCTGCTTGCCGCCGGCGAGCAGCACCGCGCCCATCGAGGCCGCCTGCCCGAGGCAGTAGGTCGCGACGTCAGCCTGCACGAACTGCATCGTGTCGTAGATGGCTAGCCCAGAAGTGACCGAGCCGCCCGGCGAGTTGATGTAGATGTTGATGTCCTGCGTCTTGTTCGCCTTGTCGAGGAACAGGAGCTGCGCCATCACCGAGTTGGCGACCGTGTCGTCGATCGCCGTGCCGATGAAGATGATCCGGTCCTCGAGCAGGCGCGAGTAGATGTCGTACGTGCGCTCGCCGCGTCCGGTCTTCTCGATGACGTACGGGATGTAGTAGTTCGCTTGCGCTTCCATGCAATTCGTCCGTGTGGGGAACAGGTCGGGCGTTGTGAAAGATGTCTTAAGGGAAGCCAGATAACGCCTGGGCGCTCCGGACTCAAGCTGGAGCACGCTTGTCTGGTCGAAGAGACCGCGCTCAGGCGGTCTTGATCTCGGCGCTTTCGCGCACCAGCCGGCGCACGCGGCGCTCGACGAGTTCCATGGCGACCTGCCCCAGCATGTTGTTCTTCTTGTAGTAGGCAGTGACGTCCTCGAGGCTGGCCCGGTTGCGCTGCGCGATCGCGCGCAGCTCGGTCAGCAGATCCTCTTCGGACACCTGGATCGATTCCTTTTGGGCGATTGCCTCGATCAGGAAGTATCCCCGGCTCGAACGTATTGCTGACGCGCGCAGGGCGGTCTCTTGGCCGGCGATTTGCTCCGCGATCCGCTTCTCGCTGGCCCCGCTCTCGGCCATTTCCTTGCGCATCTCGGCCTGGCGGGCGTTGATCTGCTCCTGGACCATGGTCTCGGGCAGGTCGAAGTCGTGGGCGTCGATCACTTGATCGAGCAGCAGATTCTCGACGCGGCGCGCCTCCTGCTCCTTGTGGGCCTCGATCAGGCGCTCCTTGACGAAGGCGACGAAGGACTCCTCCGTCTCCTGCCCCAGCGTGCGCATCACCTCGGCGCGATCGGGAAGCACGACCTTGAAGGCTTCCTCGACGTGGATCACCGCGCGGCCGGGCTGCCCGCGCGCGGGCTCGTTCTCGAAGTCATCCGGGAAGGTCAAGGGGATCTCGAAGCTCGATTTGTTTTTCGAGCCGATCATTTTCTCCTTGTACGCCGCCTGGTCGACGCCCGGCACGGTGGTGTCCGGCCCAAGCCGCAGGCCGTCTCGTACGAAGACGCTTTCGTCGCCGTGGAACAGCTCGACCTTGCACAGGGCCATGCCGTTCTCGGGCAGGCCTTCGTCGTCCGCCGGCTCGGGCCGCGCCTGCTGCTGGCGGATGTTCTCGATCGCTTCCTCGACCTTGGCGTCGGTGACTTCCTCGGTCTTGCTCTCCGCCTTGAGGCCCTTGTATTCGCCGAGCGTGAAGTCCGGGCGCAGGTTGAGCTCGAAGGTGGCGGAGAAGGGCAGGCCGCTGAGCACCGAGGGCTCGCCGAGATCGACGCGCGGGTGGGCGAGGGGCCGCAGCTTCTCGCCCTCGACAGCCTTCTGGTAGGCCTCGTTCAAGAAGCGCTGGCGCGCCTCGTGACGGATTTCCTTGCCATGCTGCTTCTCGACCAGCGCCGCGGGCACGTGCCCGGGCCGGAACCCCTTCATCCGGATCTGGGTCGAGGCCTGCTTCAGGAGGCGCGCGACCTCGCTGTCGTAATCGTTGGCCGGGACGGTGAAGGAGACCTTGGCGACACACGGACCGGTACGTTCGACGGTGACTTGCACGAGGGATTTCCGGGCGAAGGAAGGGCCGCGAGGGCCAGGAACGGAGGAGGGCCGAAGAGATTACCCGACTTGGCGGGGGCAATCCACGCGCGCCCTCGAGCGACGGCAGAACGTCGCTCGCTGAATGCCCTCCCGGATTCGCTCAGGGAGCGATGCCGAAGGAAATCGCGTCGGACAGCGAGCTGCCGAACCCCGCGGGGTCGAGCGGATCACGGCCCCACCATTGACAGGCGACGTACGCGCCCGGGATCAGGCTGGGTTGGGCACCGCTCTGGATGTGAGCTGCCATGTCGAAGACGAAACTGCCCGCGCACGCACCGGCTCCGCCCGAGCTCTGGATTCCCGCGCGTTTGATCGGGGATGCGACGCACAAGCGGCCACCCTGGAATGCGTGGTTGACCTTGCCCACACCGACCATCAGCAGTCCCGGCTTGTTCGCCACCTCGTTGGAAGCCGAGATCAAGAATGGGGCCGGCGACGTCGCGCTGGCGACGCCGCTCGAGCCGATCGCGGGCACGCATCCGTCGCTGTTCGACTTGCCCGCGCAGAAAGACGCGGGAGCGGGCGCGTAGCTCGCCTGGAACGTGTACGCGCCGATGTCGTGCCGGGACCCGTCGGGATCGAGCGGGCTGGCGGGATCGCCCGCGTCGATGCAGACCGATCCCGGTTGAAGGTGGTGATCGGGACGGGCGGCATCCCAGAACCCGACGTTGCCCTGAAGATTGCCAGGCCCATTCACGTTGGGATCGACGTTGGAGATGCCCGCGCAGTAAGCGATCAGCACGCCGGGAGCGGATTGCTGCGAGAACGCAACGTCCATCACATTCCCCGTGATGATCGAGTCGTGCATGTGACACGAGGCGCCGAAACCGTTGATGAACACACCACGCGTCAAGCCGGTGATCGTGCAGTCGCGCAGCGTGCCGCTCAATTCGACCCAGATTCCGCCGTTCTTGCGAGCGCCGTCGTTGCGCAGGACACAGCGCTTGAGGCTCCCCTCGTACACGAAGACGTTGGAGGGAAATCCTGCGTTGTAGGGCGGGAGCGGGGGAAGCACCGTGAACCCTTCGAGCGTGACCCACAGCCCGTCGATCGTCACGGTGTCGCCGGTGGTCGACGGCGCGATCACGGTGACTTCGGGGCCAGCCAGACTGCGAGCGTCGCAAAACAGGTTGGTGATATTCCCGACGTAAGTGCCGGGAGCGACGAGCAGCGTGTCGTCCGGTAGCAGGTACGGCCGCGTCGCGGCGTACTGGATGCTCGTGAAGGGATCCGCGAGCGTCCCCGTTCCCGGCGCCGTGCCGTTGATGTCGACGTAATAGTCCGTGGCGGTTGCCGCGGACATCGATGCGAGCCAGGCGACGCAGGGAAGCAGCATTCGGATCATGACGTGAATCCTCGCGGAAGGAGTACGGGCCGAGCGGTCAGCTTAAAGATGACGGCGTTGCGGCCGGCGCGCAAGAGCGCTTGTCGACAGAAACCGGCGGCGGAGCGGCCTTTCGTCGCCTAGAACGCGAGCTCGAACAGGCGCCGGACGGACTCATCGGTGCCGAGGTTGGCGAGATCGCTCTTCGCGATCCAGGCGAGACGATGCGACTCTTCGCTCGCGGCCTCGCGCGCTCCGGTTGGAGCGTGCACGAGGAAGCGCGTGTCGAGGTGCAAGTGCTCGGGCTCGCCAGCTCGCGCGGGGATCACGTGGATGTCGAGGTCGATGGCCCGCGGGTCGATCACGAGCCCGGAGATCCCCGATTCCTCCCACGCTTCGCGCAGCGCGACCGCCGCCAGGTTCGAGTCACCGTCGCAGTGACCGCCGAGCTGCAGCCAGCGTCCCAGTTTCTTGTGGTGCGTCAGCAGCGCGCGCTCTCCCACGGCATCGATCACGAGCGCCGAAGCCGTCAGATGACCCGGGACACAGCTGCGGCGGTGCGCGTCGAGCGGATGCTCGTCGAGGAAGGCCAGCATCTCGCGGCGGAAGCGCGCCTGGCGCTCGTCGCGCGGCAGGTAGGCTTCGAGCAGGGCGCGGGCGCTGGCCAGCGACTCGTCGCGCGCGAGCGCGGGATTCTCGGCCGAGACGAGAGCTGCGAGGTCCATCGCGCGCTCGCTCAGTCGCGCAGCAGCTTGCGGTAGCGGCCCGCGCGCGAACGCTCGCCGATCCCGCGCTCGGCGCGGTTCTTGTCGCGCCACTCGTGGTAGGCCTCGTAGTCGCCGGGATAGAAATTGACTTCCGGTCCCTTGCCTTCCTCGACCTCGCCTTCGAAGGAAAGGATGTGCGTGGCGACGCGGTTCAGGAAGTAGCGGTCGTGGCTGACGACGATCGCCGAACCGGTGTACTCGCCGATCGCTTCCTCGAGCACGCGCAGCGTGTCGAGGTCGAGGTCGTTGGTCGGTTCGTCCATGATGATCACGTTCGCCGGCTCGCGCAGCATTTTCGCCAGCAGCACGCGGTTGCGCATCCCGCCCGAGCATTCGCCGAGCAGTTTCTGCTGGTCCTCGCCCTTGAAATTGAAGCGCGCCAGGTAGGCGCGTGCGTCGAGGGTCTTCGAGCCGAAGGGGATCTGGACGTTGCCCTCGGTGATGTTCTGGAACACCGTCTGATCGTCGTGCAGCACGGCGCGCGACTGGTCGAGGTAGCGGATCATCACCGTGCTGCCGATCGAGATCGTGCCCTTGTCCGGTTTTTCCTGGCCCATGATCATGCGCAGCAAGGTCGACTTGCCCATGCCGTTGGGCCCGACGATGCCGAGGATTCCGCCCGGCGGAACCTCGAGCGTGAGGTTGTTGATCAGCGTGCGTCCGCCGAAGCCTTTCGTGACGTTGCGGAATTCGATGACCTTGTCGCCCAGTCGCGGCCCGGGCGGGATGCGCAGGTCGACGGAATCGAGCTGGTCCTCGGCCTTTTCCTGCAAGAGCTGCTTGTAGTGCTCCAGGCGCGACTTCGAGCGCCCGCGGCGCGCCGACGGCGACTTGCCGAGCCACTCCTGCTCCTTCTTGATGATCTTCTCGCGCGCCGAGTCCTTGCCGGACTTTTCCTCCAGCATGCGCTGCTTTTGCGCCAGGTAGTCGGAGTAGTTGCCCTTGTAGGGAATCGCGCGGCCGCGCTCGATCTCGAGCATCCAGCCGACGACGTTGTCGAGGAAGTAGCGGTCGTGGGTGATCAGCACGACCGTGCCGTGATATTCCTTGAGGTGGTGCTCGAGCCACTCGACTGTTTCGGTGTCGAGGTGGTTGGTCGGCTCGTCGAGCAGCAGGATGTCGGGGTGCGCCATCAACAGCTTGCACAAGGCCACGCGGCGCCGCTCGCCCCCGGAGAGATGCTTCACTTCCGAGTCCATCGGCGGCAGGCGCAAGGCGTCGGCGGCCTGCTCGAGGTGGCTGTCGAGCTCCCAGATCTCGCGGTGCTCCATGACCTCGCTGAGGTGCATGAACTCGTCGCCCATGTCGCCGGCTTCGGCCAGCTCGTTGTAGCGCTTCTCGATCGCGATCAAGGGCGCGACAGCCTCGCGCAGGTTGCCGAGCACGGTCAATTCGTCGTTGAGCGGCGGCTCCTGCGAGAGGTAGCCGATCGACTGCTCGCCGATCGGTTTCGCGACGCCTTCGAACTTCTTGTCCTCGCCGGCGATGATGCGCAGCAGGGTCGATTTTCCCGCGCCGTTCGCGCCGATCAGACCGATCTTCGCGCCTTCGAGGAAGGCCAGGGTGATGTCGTTCAGGACCTTGTTGAGCCCGTAGTACTTCGAGAGGTCCGAGAGTTGGAAGATGATCTTGTCGGCCATGGGGGCGAACAGGATAGTGCAGGCGCGGGGCTCGGCACAGTCCTCTTTGGTTCAGCGCTGGACCCAGCCCAGGCCATCGGGTTCGCGGCCGGCGCGCAGGCGGCCTGACAGGGCGAGCTTCTCCAGATCGAGCACGCTGACCACGTCGGCGCTGGTGTTGGCGATGAAGGCGCGCTTGCCCGAGGGATCGATCAGGATGCCCACCGGCGCGGGCGAGCCCTTGAACTCGGCGCCGAAGAGCCGCTCGTCCTGGCGCTCCACGGGTGTCACCGCCAGCGACAGGCGCGCCAGCTCCTTCCGCCTGGCCACGTCGAAGACCGCGACCTCGCCGCTCTTGGCGTTGGAAACCAGGGCTCGCAGGCCGTCGGGCGTGATCTGGACCCGGATCGGGAAGCTCGCGCAGGGGATGGTCGCGCGGACTTTCAAGGTCTTCGCGTCGACCACCGCGAGGGTGTCCGCCTCGCGATTGGCGACCCACACCTCGCCGCCGTCGGGGGTGATCGCGATGCCCTCGGCGCCGGCGCCGGTCGCCAGGCTCTGCAGCAGCGTCCCGGCCTCGAGGTCGAAGGCGCTGATCGATCCCGAGCGGATGTTGGCGACGAAGGCCCGCTTGCCGTCGGGCGCGACCACGACCATGTGGGCGATCTCCTGGTCGGTCTTGATCTCGCGCGTGACGGTCCGCGTCTTCAGGTCGACCTCGAGCAGGGCGTGGGTCTCCTCGCAGGTGACGAGGACGCGGCCGGGAGATCGGAAGGCGATTCCGTGCGGGCGGCGGTGGGTTCCGAGGTCGAGCGTGTCGATCGGGAGGCGCTTGGCGAGATCGACTACGGTCAACGTGCTGCCGGAGCGGCCCGCGCCGTAGTTGCTGACCACCGCGCGAGCTCCGCCGGGCTCGACCGCGATCTCGTGCGGGCCGATGCCCGTGCCGATCACCGCCAGGACCGCGGAATTCGCAGGATCGACGAAGGACAGGGTCGCGTCGGTCTTGTTGAGCACCAGCAGCTCGTCGCCGGCCCGCAGCGCGGGCGAGAGCAGCGCGAGCGCGCCGAGGACCAGGGGAATCATGAATCGTTGCATCGGGAAACCTCCGAGCTCGAGCATCGCGGGACGAGGGGACGGGGACAAGGCGCAGGCGCACCAGTATCCTCTTCGCGCCGCAACTCGAACCCGCGGTGCACACATCATGAACACGGATTTTCTGAAGCAGCTCGGGATCGAAGGCCAGAACAGCGGCGCCTACGCGGGCAGATGGCTCGCGACCACGGGCTCCTGGCTGGATTCCCATTCGCCCGCGAGCGGTGAATTGATCGCGCGCATCCGCCAGGCGACTCCGGCGGAATACGACGCCTGCGTGCGCGAGGCCCAGGCGGCTTTTTTGCGCTGGCGCGAAGTCCCCGCGCCGCGGCGCGGCGAGATCGTGCGGCGCATGGGCGAGCGCTTGCGCGAGAAGAAGGACGCGCTCGGCCGCCTGGTGACCCTGGAGATGGGCAAGATCCTGCAGGAAGGCTGGGGCGAGGTGCAGGAGGCGATCGACATCGCCGACTTCGCGGTGGGGCAGTCGCGCATGCTCTACGGCTTGTCGATGCACTCCGAGCGCCCGCAGCATGCGATGCGCGAGCAATGGCATCCCCTGGGCTGCGTCGGCGTGATCACCGCCTTCAATTTCCCGGTCGCTGTCTGGGCCTGGAACGCGATGCTGGCCTTCATCTGCGGCGACGCCTGCGTGTGGAAGCCGTCGAGCCTGACGCCCCTGTGCGCGATCGCGACCACCAACGTGATCCGGCCGGTGCTCGAGGCCGAGGGCTTCGGAGCCCTCGCGACCCTGGTGATCGGCGAGCCGGCGCAGATCGGCGAGCTGATGTGCGACGACGTCCGCCTGCCCTTGATCTCCTTCACCGGCTCGACGGCCGTCGGTCGCGGCGTCGCGAGCCGCGTCGCGGCCCGCTTCGGCCGCACGATCCTGGAGCTCGGCGGCAACAACGCGATCATCGTCACCGAGGGCGCCGATCTCGACCTCGCGCTGCCGGCGATCCTTTTCGGCGCGGTCGGCACGGCGGGGCAGCGCTGCACGACGACGCGGCGCTTGATCGTGCACGAATCGCTCGCCGCGGAAGTCGAGCGGCGCCTGGCGAAGAGCTACGCGGGCATCCGCATCGGAGATCCGCTCGATCCGAAAACGCTGTGCGGACCGCTGATCAGCGCGCGCGCCGTCGAGTCCATGGCTTCCGCGATCGCGGGAGCCCGCGCCGAAGGCGGCGAAGTCCTGTGCGGCGGCGAGCCGGTGCGGCTTGCGGGTGCCTTGGCCGGAGGCCACTTCGTCCAGCCGGCGATCGTGCGCGTGCCCGAGCAGAGCGCGACGGTGCAGGCGGAGACCTTCGCGCCGATCCTGTACGTGATGCACTACCGCGACTTCGACCAGGCGCTCGCCTTGCACAACGGCGTGCCGCAGGGCCTGTCCTCGTCGATCTTCACGATGAACATGCGCCATGCCGAGCGCTTCCTGGCCGTCAACGGCTCGGACTGCGGCATCGCCAACGTCAACATCGGCACCTCGGGCGCGGAAATCGGCGGGGCTTTCGGCGGCGAGAAGGAAACCGGCGGCGGCCGCGAGTCCGGGTCGGATGCCTGGAAGGCCTACATGCGCCGCCAGACCAACACCGTGAACTACTCGCGCGAATTGCCCTTGGCTCAGGGGATTCAGTTCGGCTGAGCGCGCGCGTACAGCGAGCGATAAAAAAAGCGCAGCGGACGCACCGCACGTGGCGGTGCGCCCGCTGCTTCTCTCTCGAGTCCGCGCAGGGACCCGATTCTCAGGGCAGCGTCTGGACCAGGGCGATCAGCGCCGCGCGATTCTCCATGTTCGTGTAGTTACTGTTCTCCAACGTGGTCAGCAGGTTGGTGCCTCCGGCCATCATCAAGGCCTTGTCGAGGAAGATCTGATCTCCCGTCAGCTCGTACCCGTAGGCGAAGCTCGACCAGACCTGGAACTTGTCCACTCCGGCCGAGGTGCCCAGCGGCGGAATCAAGTTGCAGAAAGGCAGGCCCAGCAGGCTCAACGGCGCGACCGCGAGCTGTGCCCACGGCCCCTTCTTCGGGTTGTCCCAGGCCGGGAACTGCACCATCGAATAAGCAGACTTCGCGATCACCGTCCGCAGCGTGGAAGCCGAGGTCGGAGAGACGCCCTTGTAGACGCTCTGCATCATGCCCCACAGCGCATTCTCGATGATCGCCTGCTCGATCGATTGACGACCGTAGTAGAGGCCGTCGAGCAGCTTGTCCGAGTAGTTGCGCTGGATCGTTCCGGTGCAGGTCGCCTGTCCGTCGCGGACCAACGTGACGATCTCGTCGAACCAGCCGCGCGCCTGCTGCCTCCAGGCCACCGAGTTGATCGAGTACGCGGCGCACATCGTGTCGATGCTCCATCCCTCGCCCCGGCCGAAGTCGAAGCCGACGCCTGAGTGGACACCGACGTCGGTCAGGTCGACCAGCATTCCCGTGCCCATGACACCGCCGCCGGGCGAGCTGGGCATGTCGTGGTACGACAAGCGCACGATTTCCGCGTGCATGCGCAGGTCATCCTTGGCCATGGCGTCATTGCCGAGCCAGGTCAGGACCTTCATCGAGCGCGTGATGCGGACCTGGTGCTGGATGTCGATCGGCTTGAAGGCGAGCAGCTCGCTCTCGTAGGCCGGAGCGAGCGCGTGCGACGCGACGTAGCTCTGCTGGTAGGTCGGCGCCTGGTCGAACCCGAACGGATCGTTCCCCGGCAAGAGCCGCAGGTAGAACTGCATGTAGATGTAGTCGAACTGCGCTCCGTGGGTGATCCAGTCGGTGTACTGCGTCGGGTTGCCGTCGCGGTTGTACAGCGAGGTCGGATTGCGCTCGGCGTACATGCGCAGCGCCAGTTGCGACAGTCGATAGCCGTCGGCCGAAGCCGCATCGGCCGTCTGCATCCCGTCGTACAGGTAGATCTCCGTGCCGCTGGTCATGCCCCCGTACTTGACGCCCCAGGGGTGAGCCCAGCCGAGATTCGGCGTGGTGATCGCGCCGCCGTTGGTCGTGCCGCGCACCAGGCAGTCGGAGATCCGGTGCAGATCGATGGTCAGCTTGGCGCGGACCAAGGGCAGCCCGAGGTGGTCGAGCCTCGGCAGCAGGTGGCGCTGCGGGAAATAGTAGGCCGTGCTCGGATTCCACCAGGAGTAGAGCTCGACGCCCTGAGCGTTCGTTCCCCGGCGGCAGAAGCCGAGCCATTCCTCATTGATGACCGAGGTCCCGTGGGTCTGCCGGCCCTGCTTGACCAGCACCATGCGGCGCTGGAGCTGGGCCTGCCCGGGCATCATGTGCATGGTGCCGTCGGGGTTGTCCTTGATCAGCGGGAGGACGGTGAACCCGGGTTCCTGGCGCGGCGTGCCCAGAGCCGGGTCGCGCCAATCCACGAGCACGGTCCACCCGTTGGGAACCCACAGCTCCAGATTCTCGAAGTAAACGGTCTCGAGCGGGTTGTCGATCGTGCTGCTCTGGTCCTTGCCGCTCGGCGCGTTGTGCACGCGCAGGTCGATGCTCAGCATGTCCTCGCCGAGCCACTCGGTCACGTAGGAGTGCGCGTTGAGGAAGTGCGGCAGCGGTCCGCTCGGCGGCCCGACGACTCCACCCGTCGGGCGCATGGTTTCGTAGAAGCGCGTCTGGAAGGCCGCCGAGCCCATGCGGAGGACTTCGCTCCCATCCTGTCCGCGCAGGAGATCCGCGCGGTATTCGTTCGAGAACACGTCGTGGGTGCGCAGGGTCACGGCACCCGGAGTGTTCATGAGACCCGCCACGGCCGGCGTGGACGTCATCGTCGTCGCCGCATGGGGGAAATCGACGATCGAGTAGGTGACCCGCGTCCCTGGTTGCGTGCCCGGAGGCAGGGTGACACGAGCCAGGATCTCGACCACATCCGCGCCCTTGGTGTCATTGGGGAAGCGGCTGACGATTTCGCATTGCGCCGGGACGATCTGCCCGTCGCCGCTGATCACTCCGAACGGCTGCAAGCCGTCGGCGCGCGGATAGGTTCCTTGAGGGACGGGAAGCGTTCCGTGGAGCACGAACGTGCTGATCGACGGCGCGCCGAGCTCGAATTTTCCAAGCACCTGACCTACGAAAAGCGCGGCAGGTTCCAGACTGGGATTCGCAGAACTGGAAAGTAGCGGACTTGCTGAGGCTGACGTGCAGAGCAGGCAGGTCACAGCGATCGAGGCTGCGACCATGGCGACGGAAACCCATCCGCCGGCTCCCTGACGGGAGCGGTGTTGCAAAATCATGATGTCCCCTCGGGACCGCGGCGCAGTGCGCGGTCAATCGAACCATGCGCCCGGATTGAGTTCCGAGGTCCCCGCTTGACCTGACACTCCCGGAGGATCCACAGGCGCGCTGAGGAGCCCGGGGCTTTGGATCCGGAGTTTGAACTTTGGCGGTGGGGACCGTGCACTCCTGAGTCGTACGCCGGGCGCGGCCGCAGGCTCAGGGGGGCGAGCCGCTTGGGCAAACCCTGTGCCCCTTCCCGGCGAGCTTGCACGACGAATCCGACACGTGTGCGAAGTGCAAGAGCGAGTCGCAACGGCCCGAAAACAGTCGCGTCATGCTGGCGGACGAGATCCGGTCTCAAGACGGCTCAGGCTGGGACGACACCAGAGTCATGCGAACGCGCCGAATTGCGTACCAGGAAAATTCCCCCGCCGTTTCCGGGTTTTCAGGTACTTGCGTGGGCGTTGTAGGGAGCCTTACCCACGCCTGATGTGCGACACCGCACATGCGAGTGTGCGGGTACGCTCGGGTTTTTCTGACGTCACTTGACGTAGCCGAGAGCTCGCATGTCGCGAGCCGTGTCGGCGTCGAGTTCCTTCGACTGGCCCGTGCTGATCCCCAATTGAAGTCGCATGCGCGAAGCCGTCTCCAATTCAATCTTCAACAATTCTCGACCGCGCGTTGCCATGTCCGTTCGTTCAGAAATCAGATTGTGTTTCTCCGCGGGATCGGCGCGCAGATCATAAAGCTCCTCGCGTGCGGAAACGTGGAATTGGATGTACTTGAAACCTTCGAAGACCACGGCGGTCCTCGGCTCGAAATACAGGATTCCGCTGGAAACGAGCGGGCGGGGCTGGGCGTCGACGCGCAGTGCGCCGCTCGAAGGATCGCGGCGCACGAGCGGCGGCGCGGAAAGCTCCTTTTCCTTGTAGGGCACCCCCGCAACCTCGAGCAGCGTGGCCGCGATGCTCTGGTTGGAGACGAACTCCTCGACGCGCTCGCGCAGCGCGCCACCGGGCAGCTTGAAGAACAGCGGCACGCCGAGCACCTCGTCGTACATCGCGTGGCCGTGCTCGAAGCCGTCGTGCTCCCACAATTCGTCGCCGTGGTCGGCGGTGAACACGATCGTCGCGCCGTCGTAGACCTGCTCGCGTTTCAGCGCTTCGAGCAGGGCGGCGATGCCGCGATCGGTCTCGCGCACCTCGCCAGCGTAGAGCTTGCGGATCCAATCGCGCTCGGCCGCATCAGGATTCAGGAATCCGCCGCGCACCCTGGCCGCGTCGGTGAAATTGCGTCCGATGTTCGCGGGCGGCAGACCCTCGGGCTGGAAATCGCGCGGCGGGTTGTAGGCCATGTGCGGGTCGAAATAGTGCACCCACAGGAAGAAATCGCGCCGCTTGTGCTCGGCGATCCAGGCAGCGACTCGCGCGGTCTGCACCTCGGCGCCCACTTGAGCGAGGTAGACGTCGGGAAGGCAGGGACGCATCAGCACCTCGGCCAGGGCCGAAGGCGGGTGCGGCTCGCGCTGGAAGTGGTACTCGTCGAAGCCGCGGTCGATGTGCGTGTACTGCCTCAGCGCCGGGTTGCGCACGAAGGCCGCGGTCAGGAAGCCGGCCTGCGACATGCGGCTCGCGAGCGTGGTCACCTGATCGGGCAGGGCGTCGAAGGCGCGCAAGCCTAAGTGCACGCTCGGCGCGAGGCCGGTGAGGATCGACGACATCGACGGGAAAGTCCAAGGCGCCGAGGACCTCGGATGCGCGAAGAACAGACTGTCCTTGGCCAGGCCGTCGAGGGCGGGTGTCGGCGGCGCGCTCGGCGAATAGCACGAGAGGTAATCGGCGCGCAGCGTGTCGACCACGATCAGGATCACCTGCCGCGGCTTCTGTCCCGCCGCGACGACGCCCTTGTCGGCGGGAGCTTCGATCCGCGGACGGATGTGCGCGAATCCAACTCCCAGGGCAGCGACGAAGAGCGCCGCGAGCAGCGAAGTGGCCGCGCCGATTCCTCGCGCGCGCCACAGGAGCCAGGCCGCGAGACCGATCGCGAGCAGGACGCCCGCCAGCGCGGCGAGACTCATCGCAGCGCCAGAGACGAGCTCGGATTTCCGCAGCGCGAGGAAGGCCGCGCCGCACAGGGCAGCGACGGCGATCCAGCAAGCGAAGAGCGCGATGGAGCTTGCGCCGCCGGGCCGAGCGCTGAACGGACGAGCGAGCAGGTAGACGCCCGTCGCGGCGACCAGAGCCGCTGGAACGGCCATCAAGCTCGAGCGCAGCTCGGGGTCGATGGCCCGAAAGCAGGCGAGCAGCGTCGGCAGTGCGAGAGTGAGCACCGCGGCCGCGACGGCGATGCCCAGGGCTCCGCGATCCGGCGCGATGCGACGCTGCAAGGGAGTTGCGACCAACCACAGGGCAAGGAAAACCAGCGCCCCGGCGAGCGAGCTGATCCCCAGGCAGGTCCACGTGGAAAGCGGCGAAGCGGACACGCTCGAGCGCACCGATAGATCGACCATCGAGTCGAGAGCTCCCAGAGTCAGACCGCTCGCGAGGGCGAGGCTGGCGACGAGCACTGCCGAAGTGGGAGCGCCGCGCCGCGCAGACGCGCCGGCTTCGGACGGGACGGAGGAAGCCAGCATCAGAATTGGAAGTAGATGAACTGCTTGACCTGCCGCATGCACAGCAGGATGGCAAAAGTCATCACCGCCAGCGAGAGGGCCATCACCGGACCTGGGATTGCCGCGACGGTCGAAGCCGCTCTCGCGCGCAGACGCAAGAGCCACAGCGACACCATGCCGGCCGAGATCGCGGCTGCCCAGAAGTACGCGTACATGTCGACCGTGCGACCATGGAGGGTGTACGCGGTCGGAGTCAGGATCCGTCCGAACATCGACAGGGCCTGGTGCATGTCCTGCGCGCGGAAAGCGATCCAGCCCGCCATCGCCAGGGGGAACATGATCATCCAGGCGATCACCGGCCTTCGCTCCGGCAGATCGCGCAAGACGCGCACGCTGCGGTAGACCAGGATCAGCGCCGCGTGGTAGAGGCCCCACAGCGCGAAGGTCCACGCTGCGCCGTGCCACAAGCCCATGATGAACCAGGTCAGGATCAGGGCCGCGTTGCGGCGCGCTTCACCGGCGCGCCTTTTCCCTCCGGCGGCCTCCGCGATGCCACCGGCGGTCGTCGTGTGGAAGCGTTCTCCCGTCAGCGGCAGATAGAGGTAGTCGCGAATCCACGAGGAAAGCGAGATGTGCCAGCGCCCCCAGAATTCGCGTGGCGAGCGCGCCATGTAGGGCCAGTCGAAATTGTCGGGAAAGCGCAGACCCAGGAGCAGCGCGGAACCGATCGCGATGTCGCTGTAGCCCGAGAAATCGAAGTAGATCTGGAATCCGAACAGCGTGTTCGCGATCCAGGTGTCCAGCGCGGTCAAGGCCGCGACCGGCAGGGCGAAGGCCTCGTCCACGAGCGGCGAGAGGTTGTCGGCCAGCACCACTTTCTTGAACAGGCCGGAGACGATCAAGGCCAGACCCTCGATGCCCCAGGCCGAATTCCAGCGCCGCTCCGCCTGCAGCAGCGGGATGACCTCGTCCGCTCGCAGCACGGGACCCGCGATCAGCTGCGGCCAGAACATCACGTAGGTCAGGAAGAGCGTGAAGTCCTTCGTCGGCTGGATGACTCGACGGTAGACGTCGATCGTGTAGGAGACGGTCTGGAACGTGTAGAAGCTGATGCCCAGGGGCAGCAGGATGTGCACGCCGAGATCCTGCAGGGGCGAGACGTGGTAACCGGCCGCGCCGGCAACCGCGCGCATGTTGTCCCACAGGAAATACGAGTACTTGAAGCCGATCAGGATGCTGAACTGCGTCACCAGGCTGACCAGCAGCAAGGCCAGGCGCCGGCGCGGATTCTGCGTGGCCGCGATGCCGAGCGAGACGCAGTAATCGAGCAGCGCGGAGCCGAGCACCAGCAGGGTGAAGTCGACCCGCCACATGGCGTAGAAGCCGACCGAGAGCACGCACAGCACCGGTTGGCGCGAGCGGTTGTTCGGCAGGGCCCAATGCAAGGGCACCGCGATCAACATCAAGAGCAGATAACCCCAGGAGTTGAACAGCATCAGCCGTCGCGCTCCCTGACCGCAGCTTCGATCCGCTCACCCAGCAGGCGATGGCCCTCGACCCTGAAGTGGAACACGTCGGGAGTGAAATTGTTGGTTTCGCCCCACAGTCCCGCGGGCACCAGGGTCTCCAGACCGATCCAGTCGAAGTGTCGCTCCTCGCAGGCGCGAGCCATCGCCGCCTGGGCGCGGTCGTACTCGCCTCGCGGGTGGTAGAAGGGTTTCAGGCCCGGGTTGTGCGGAGCCTGGTAGACCAGCACGCGCACTCCATCGGCCTGCGCGAAGTCGAGCAGAGTCATCAAGGCCGACCAGTTCCACGCGCCGCGCTCCGGCGGGACGACGGTCTGCGGCCGGTCGAAGATGCGGAAAGCCAGGGTGGTCACGGGCATCTTCCACCACGTGACCGCTTCCGCCGTCAGGTTCCCGCGTGCGGCCCAGGCCGACCAGTGCTTCTCGAGCCAGCCCTCGATCGCATCCTCGAGCCTTTCCTGCGGCGTGCCCGAAGTCGCCGTGCGCACCACGGGCGTGGTCGCGGCTTCGCGCGCGAGGCCACCGGCGACTCGCGTCCGCTCGGTCTCCAGCTCCGCGGCGACCTGCGCGCCGATGCGCAGCGTCTCCGCGTCCAGGGGCGAGAGCAGGGCCAGCGCGGAATCGCGGATGTCCGGTTCCTTGAGGTCGTCGTAGGTGAAGGAGAGCACCAGGCGCTCGGGCACCACGCCTGCCTGGCGGAAGGCGAGGTACATGCACAAGAGCTCGTGCGCGTTGCTGTTGGGACTGGCGCACTGAATCCAGGCTGCGCGAGATCCGCGCGCCTGGGCCTGCTCGGCCGCGAAGACCACCGCGGTCCGATCGCCGGCCTTGGGGTGATTGATCGCGTAGAGCTGGCTCGCTCCGAGCCACAGGACCAGCGGTCGTCCCGCCTCGCGCGCGGCCCGCGCCGTCTTCAAGACTTCCGGCAGCTCGGGTATCGGGCCACCGATCTGCCGCTCTTCGAACCTGGCCGTGAAGGCGACCGTGTTGCGGCCCAGGGCCACGTCATCGGCGGCGAAATCGACCGAGCGCAGCGCCGCGACATGGAACAGGAGTGTTCCCGCCAGGATCCCCCCGATCACCCATGCAGCGTGGACAGTTCTGGCGGGCCCGCTTGCTGCGGCGTCTGTCGTGGTTGCAGTCTCGTTCACGCGGGGAGGGAGGGGTGCAAGTCCCGAGTGTATACGCAGCGCGAGCGGACGCGCGAGATGGCGACGTCGAAGCGGCAGTCGGCTGGCTCGAGGCCGACAAGAATGCAGGCGGGCGGTCCCTCTGGACCGCCCGCCTGCTGAAGCGAGTCTCCGCGGAGACCGCGTCCGATCTCAGGGCCGCTCGATCAGCGCGATCAACGCCGCGCGGTTGTCGACGTCCTTGAACTTCTGGCTGTGGAAGGCATTCAGCAGGTCGCCGCCCATCTGGGACCTTGCGAAGAGCAGGAGGTCCGGGTTCTGGCTGATCTCGTACCCGTAGGCATAGGACGACCAGTTCTGATATTTCTCCACGCCGGTGCTCGTGCCGCCGGGCGGGATGAAGTTGCAGTACATCGCCGAGGGCTGCGCCGCCGGCGCCATGGCCAGGTTCTTCCACGGCCCGCGTTGGACCGGGTCCCAAGCCATCGGAGAGATCATCGCTTCGATCTGCTCGCGCAGCACGATCTCGACTCGGCTCGTGGCGGCCGGGTCGACTCCGCGCAGCACCGACTCGACCGCTCCGCGCAGTCCGTTCTCGATGATCGAGGCTTCGTACTGCTGGCGCTGGTAGTACATCCCGCTCAGCGCCTTCGCTGTCACCTGCGACTGCAGGTATCCGTTGCACGGAGCCTGTCCGCGGCTGAATGTCAGCGAGACCATATTGTACCAGGGCATCAGGCTCGCCCTGTAGCTCGGCTCGGCCAGCGAGTAGGCCGCGTTGACCGTGTCGATTCCCCAGCCTTCGCCGCGTCCGACCTTGAAGCCGCAACCAGGATTCGCCGTGACGATCCGGTAGTTGTCGAGCAGGCCGCCGCCTTGAGGCACGTCCGACGAGTTGTTCGGCATGTTGTGCCAGGACAGACGGAAGATCTCGGCGCGCATGCGCAGATCGTCTTTCGCCAGGGTGTCGTTGCCGAGCCAGGCCAGCACTTTCATCGTGCGCGTGATGCGGATGTTGTGCTGCAGGTCGATCGGCATGTACGTCGACAGGATCGCCTCGTACGCGGGCTTCTTGTTGTTGCCCGAGACCCAGTTGACCTGGTGCGTCGAAGCCTGGCCGAAACCGAAGGGATCGGGGCCCGCGAGGAGCTTCCCGTAGAACTTCATGTTCACGTACGGGCCGGTCGCGCCGGGGATCGTCCACTGCAGCAGCTCGGTCGGCCGTCCGTCCTTGTTGTACAAGGCGTCCGGTTGGCGATCGTCGTACGCGCGCTGCGTCAGCTGCGCGATGCGATAGCCCTCGTTCGACGCCGACTCCGCGGTCAGCACGCCGTCGAAGATGTTGATCTCGCCGCCGCCGGTCATGCCGCCGTACTTGACGCCCCAGGGGTGCGCCCAGCCGAGGTTGGGTGTGAGCACCATCCCGAAGCCCGTCGCGGCCAGTCCGGAGTTGAAGGCGTTCTCGAGGATCGTCAGCTGACCGGCGAGCTTGGTGCGGATCACGCTCGCTCCGATGTAGTCGAGCTCCGGCAGACGGTGGCGCTGCGGGAAGTAGCGCGCGGTCGCCGGATTCCACCACGAGTACAGCTCCTGGCCGTTCGTCGGCGACATGCCGCGCTTGCAGAAGGCCTGTCCTTCGTCATTGAGCAGCGCGCGGGCCTTCACTTCCTGGCCGATCTTGCACAGCGCGAGCCTGCGCACGAACTGGCCCTGCGAAGGCATGTAGTGCATGGTTCCGTCGGCGTTGGGCTCGATGATCGAGTAGGCCGTCCAGTTCCCTTGCGACGTGGAACTCCCGAACAGCGGATCGCTGCCTTGCTGCACGACGTTCCAACCGCTCTTGATCCACAGCTCCAGCGACTGGAAGTAGACCTTGCCCAGCGGATTGTCGATCGACGTCGTCGTGTCGTTGCCGCTCGCGCCGTTGTTCACGCGCAGGTCGAGCGAGACCACGTCTTCGCCCTTCCAGGCCGTGAAGTAGCCGTGCACGCCGAACAGGTGATTGAGCGCCCCGTTGGGCGCGCCGATGTTGCCGGTCTGCGGCAACATCGTTCCGTAGACGCGAACCTGGTTCGCGGCGCTGCCGGTCTTCACGGCTTCCATCGCGACCGAGGCCGAGGGGCCTGAGCCGATCGACAGGTCCGTTCCGTAGGTGTGTCCGAAGCAGTCCTTGGCGACGACCATCACCGTGCCGGGCGTGAGCAGCAGGCTGCTCGCGACGGGGGAGATCTGGCGGCCCGAGCGTGCGTGGACGAAATCGACGACCTTGTAGATCAGTCGCGTGCCCGGGGCGGTGTTCGCGGGAAGCTTGACGCGACCGAGGACCTCGATCACGTCGGCGCCGTCGACGTCCCTCGGATAGCGGCTGACCAGCTCGATCTGCGTGTCGACGACGGCTCCGTCGCAGTCGATCAGCGCGAAGGGGAGCTTCTTGTCGGCGCGCGGAAAGGTTCCCGGAGGAACCGGCAGGGTCCCGTGCAGCACGAAGGACGTCGACGCGGGAGCGCCGATCTCCATCTGCGCGACGACGTTGTAGTTGGCTTGCGCGCGCGCTGGCGTGCTCGCAGCGCCGAGCGCGCAGGCGAGCAGTGCGAGGTTCTTGACCCAGCGGACGAAACCCGTTGATTTCGTCTCGCGCAGCTGGACGACGCTAGCGCCGCGCCCGTCCGCGCACGGTTCGATCTCCTTGCGGAGAATCCTGATCGATTGCATTGCTGACTCCCTTGGGGCCGCCCCCCCGGGCGACCTGACTGACTGACTTCCCGCGGATCCTTTCGGGACCGGGGATTGACAGCCTTGAGTAAAATGGGAGTTCCTAGAAATCGATCGCAGAATGACCGTTCGGTACTCTGACTCAGGACCTCGGCCGGGTCAGAGCCGTACGTATTCGTAATCGACCGGCAGGCCCTGGATGCCCTTGGCGGGGGCGGCGATCCAGCCGGCCATCTTGCCCTTCTCGTAGCAGGGCACCATCAGGCTCTTCACGTAGGCCTTGTCCGCGGCGCTCGGCAGCCAGTGGTCCACGTTCGCGTTCCAGGTCGCTTCGTCGATCAGATTGCCCTCGAGGTCGAAGCGGCCGCTGGAATACACGCCGATCTTGCGGTTGAAGCGCCGGTGGGGGAGCGTGAAGCGGAAATCGTTTCCTGCCCGCTCGCAGATGCGGTTCCAGTACTCGATGCCGCGCTCGTTGTCCTTGACGTACTCGTCGCGCAGCACCTCGTTCATCGCGTTGCGCAGCGGCACCTCTTCGACGCTGATGCGGTTGTCGACGAAGTTCTCGAATCGATAGCTGCCTTCCATCGCCGAGTGGTCGGTCTGCTTGTCCTCGTAGGCGCGCCCCTTGAGCCCAGAGCGAAAAAAGTTCGCGGAGTTCGAGGAGATCTCCGCGCCGTACAGGTCGGTCGAGGAAGACGACCAGAAATTGATGTAGCGCTGGATCAGGTCGTGCGGGATGCCGCCCAGGGAACGCACGTCCTTGCCCGGATTCTGCGCCATCAGCTGGCAGGTGCGCTCGATCACGCGGCCGACGCCGGTCTGGCCCACGAACATGTGGTGCGCTTCCTCGGTGAGCATGAAGCGGCAGGTGCGCGCCAGGGGATCGAAGCCCGATTCGGCGAGGGCGAGCAATTGGAACTTGCCGTCGCGGTCGGTGAACATCGTGAAGCACATGAAGGCGAGCCAGTCCTCGCAGGGCTCGTTGAACGTGCCGAGGATGCGCGGGTGGTCCGGATTGCCGGAGCGGCGCTGCAGGAGCTCCTCCGCCTCGTCGCGGCCGTCCTTGCCGAAGTAGGTGTGCAGCAGATAGACCATCGCCCACAGGTGGCGGCCCTCCTCGACGTTGACCTGGAACAGGTTGCGCAGGTCGTAGAGCGACGGCGCGGTGTGGCCGAGCAGGCGCTGCTGCTCGACCGAGGCCGGTTCCGTGTCCGCCTGGGTCACGATCAAGCGCCGCAGCCAGTTGCGGTACTCGCCGGGAACCTGCTGCCACACGGGCTCGCCGAAGTGATCGCCGAAGCCGATGGTGCGCTGCTCGTCGCGCGGCTGCAGGAAGATTCCCCAGCGGTAATCGGGCATGCGCACGTAATCGAAGTGCGCCCAGCCTTCTGACCCGACGTCGATCGCCGTGCGCAGGTAGATTTCCTTGGTGTTGAAGTCGGAAGGCCCCATGGTCTTCCACCACTCGAGGTAATTCGGCTGCCAGGCCTCGAGCGCGCGCTGCAGGCGCTTGTCCGAAGCGAGATCGACGTTGTTGGGAATCTTCTGCGAGTAATCGATACCGGTCATATTCGTCTCCTGATGGGTACCCGGTATTCCATCGCCATTTTTTACACGCCGACGCCGCCGCGGCGTCGGCGTGTAAAAAATGGCGGTGGAATACCGGGTACCGGCTTCATGTGCGGTTGACGTCGAAGTCGGGGGATTCGGGGGTGCCGTAGCAGGTCAGGGCTCCGCGCACGCCGACGGCGTTGGGGCGCTGGAAGATCCAGTTCTGCCAGGCCGAGAGTCGGCCGAAGATTTTCGTTTCCATGGTCTCGGGGCCGGCGAAGCGCAGGTTCGATTCCATGCCGGTCAGCGCGTCGGGCGAGAAAGCCGCGCGTTCCTCGATCGCGAGCCGCAGCTCGTCTTCCCAGTCGATCGAATCGGGCGCGAAAGTCGCGAGCCCCTGGGCGTTCGCCGTTTCCGCGTCCATCTCGCGCAACTGCGCGATGCGTTCCGCGGCCGCGGGATCGGCGAGGAAACGCGTCTGCAGGCGCGTCAGTCCATTGGCCATCGGGAACAGGCCGCGATTCGCTTCGCTGGTGCCGAGTTGCACCGCGACATCGGGATCGTTGAGCAGGTACAGGCGATCGCAGGCCAGGGCCAGCTCGAGACCGGTGCCCGTGAAATTCGAGCCGGCTTCGGCAACGGCGTAGAGGCTCTTCGCCGTGTTGTCGAGGCGCTTGAGCACGCGCTTGACCAGGTGGCGCACCTCGTTGACGAACCAGTGCTTGGATTCCGCGAGCAGCGTGTCAGTCGTCCGCCAGGTCGCCGCGGCGCCTTGCGTGCGCACGAGCAGCAACGCGATCTCCGGCTCGTTGATGCGCAGCTGCAGCAGGACTTCGTCGAGCTCGCGGAACGCTTGCAGGATCCACCAGCCAGAACCCTGCTCGAGGGCCTGGGCTTCGGTCTTCGCGCAGGTGTCGGGCACGCGCAGGGTCAAGTTCGCGGTGCGCTCGGCGCGGTCGAGCTTGCAGTCGACGTACTGGCCGCTCCACGCATCTCCTTCGCAATCGAGGTCGAGCGCTTCGAGCGTCACGCCGCGGCCGGTTTTCTTCGGGACCGAGTCCGCCAGCTCGCGCGCCATCTCGCTCACGGCTTCGCTCCAACGCGACAGCGGCGCCAGGCGATCGACCAGGTTCCACTCGACCGCGCGCTTGCCCTTGATGCCCTCCGCGATCGTTGCGAACACGTCGCTGCGGTCGCGGCGGATCTTGCGCTTGTCGGCGATGCGCGTCAGGCCGCCGGTTCCCGGCAGCACGCCGAGCAGCGGCACTTCGGGGAAGGACACCGCACTATTGCGATCGTCGACGAGCAGGATCTTGTCGCAGGCGAGCGCCAGCTCGTAGCCGCCGCCCGAGGCCGTTCCGTTGAGCGCGGCGAGGAAACGCAGATTGGAATTCGCGCTCGCGTCCTCGATGTAGAGGCGCGTCTCGTTGGTGAACTTGCAGAAGTTGACCTTGAAGCCGTGAGTCGAGCTGCGCAGCATCACGATGTTCGCGCCGGCGCAGAACACGCGATCGAGCCCGCCGGTGACCACGACGGCGCGGACCTCCGGGTGCTCGAAGCGCAGCCGCTGCACGAAGTCGGCCAGCTCGATGTCGACGCCGAGGTCGTAGCTGTTGAGCTTGAGCTCGTAGCCCTCGCGCTGGCCCTGGTGCGGATCGACCGCCATGGTCAGCGTGGCGATGTCGCCGGCGTAGCTGACTTTCCAGTGGCGGTACTGCGCGGGGCTGATCTGGAATTGGACCCGGACGTGGGGTGCGGCGGTCGCGGCCAAGAGAGCTCCTGGAGGACGTGGCGTGGGGGCCGGCCTGAGAGGTATACTGCTCAGACCTGGAGAATTGCGGGCAGTATAGCGCGCAGATTCTCGCCCGGGAAGCATGAAAAACGCCCCGATCCTCATGGAACTCGGTCGCCGGCTGCGCGACGCACGCTCGCGGGCCGGACTGAGCGTCAGCGAGCTGGCTCGGGTCTCGGCCGTCAGCCGCCGGCAGATCACCGAGGCCGAGTCGGGCCGCGCGAACTTGACCGTCACCACGCTGCACGCCCTCGCCGAGGCCCTCTCGGTCCGCGCGGGCGAGCTGGTCGACTTCGACGCGTCCGCGCTGCGCGCCGGTCGCATCGCCCTGCTCGGCCTGCGCGGCGCGGGCAAGTCAAGCGTCGGCCGCGGACTCGCCCTGGCGCTCGAAGTGCCCTTCGTCGAGCTCGACCAGCGCGTCGAGGAGCTCGCGGGCCTCTCGCTCGGCGCGATCTTCGACCTGCACGGCGTCGCGGGCTTCCGCCGCCTCGAGCGCGAGGCCCTCGAAGAAGTGCTCGCGCGCGGCGGCCGCATGGTCCTCGCCGCCGGCGGCTCGCTGGTGCGCGCGAGCGACACGTTTGCGCGCCTGCGCCAGACCTGCCACACCGTCTGGTTGCGCGCGCAACCCGAGGAGCATTTGCGGCGCGTCGCTGCCCAGGGTGATTCGCGTCCGATGCAGGGTCGGCCCCAGGCCTTGTCCGAGCTGAAAGCCCTGCTCGACGAGCGCGCCGCCGACTACGCGCGCTGCGAGATCACCATCGACACGTCCCAGCGCCCCGTCGCGGAAATCGTGCGCGAGCTGGCGACCCGGCTTGACGGATCTTCGGAGCTGGGCGAGTCTCGCTCCTCGCCATGAAGCTGCTTCAATCCACCTGTCATCTTTGTCGGAGCTTCAGCGCGACCGCGCTGCTGCTCACCTGCTCGCTCGCGGGGCTCGAAGCACGCTCGAGCGCTCAAGTAGAAGTCACGGTCTGGGGCGGTCACGTCGCCAATTCGGCCTGGAATTCCGAGGCCTTCGCCGAGGTCGCAGCCGGCAGAAGGAACACCTACGCGCGCCGCGCGAACGGAACGATCGTCGGTTGGGGCAGCAACGACTCGCTGGCCTGCGTCATTCCGCCGCTCCCCGCCGGAACGACCTACGTGAGAATGATGCGCGGCGCTTCCCACATGGTCGCGCTTCGCAGCGACGGCATGCTCGTGGCCTGGGGCCAGAATCTCTTCAGTCAGTGCAACGTGCCCCCGCTGCCTCCGGGTATGACGTACGTCGACGGGGCTGCGGGTGGTGACTTCACGGTCGCGCTGCGCGGCGACGGTAGCGCGATCGCCTGGGGCAACAATGGCAACGGCCAGCTCAACATCCCGGTCCTGCCCGCGGGCCTCACGTACGTGAAGTTGGATGCCGGAATCGGGTTCGCGCTCGCAATTCGCAGCGACGGCTCCGCGGTCGGATGGGGCCTCAACAACTCGGGACAATGCAACGTGCCTGCACTGCCCCCTGGCGTCCAGTACGTCGACGTCAGCGGGCTCTATTCCCACTCGATGGGGCTGCGAAGCGACGGCCAGATCGTGGTCTGGGGAGATTGCAGCAGTCTGCTCTGCAACGTCCCGGCCTTGCCGGCAGGTGTGACCTACGTCGCGATCTCCGCGAGTCAGTGGTTCTCCCTCGCGCTGCGCAGCGACGGTGTCGTCGTCGAGTGGGAAGCGTGGGGTCACCCTTCTCATGGCATCAACAACATCCCTCCACTGCCAGCGGGGCAGACTTACGTCCAGATCGCGGCAGGTCAGCAGCACGCGACCGCGCAGCGAAGCGACGGGCGAGTCATCTCCTGGGGATTCAACGCGGACATCCAGTGCAACGTGCCGGCGCTGGCGGTGGGGGCGAGCTACGTCGGGGTTGCCGCGAAAGACAACGCCGCGGTGCTCCTGTCGAGCGACGGGAGCGTCAAGTCGTGGGACAGCGCGGTTTCGCCAGCCCCCGTCCTTCCGCCCGTGATGATCTACACCCAGGTGGCCGCCGGTCTGCTCCACTGCGCCGCCGTGCGCAGCGACGGCGCGCTCTTCGTGTGGGGCGGGACGGGCAACTACGGTGAATTCACGGTACCCGCGCTGCCGACCGGGCTTGCCTACGTCGAGGTGAGCCTCGGCGTGATCCACTGCCTCGCGCGCCGCAGCGACGGCTCGCTGGTCGCGTGGGGCTCCAATTCCAGCGGCACGCAGTTCATCCCCGCCCTGTCGGCGGGACTCACCTGGGTCCAGATCTCCTCGGGCGTGAACTTCAACCTGGGGCGCGTGAGCGATGGCTCGATCCGCGCCTGGGGGAGCAACGGCCATGGTGAATCCAACGTCCCCGCGCTCCCACCGGGCGTGGGCTTTTCCAAAGTCTCCGCCGGGAACGAATTCGCGCTGGGTCTGCGCAGCGACGGACAGATCAGCGCTTGGGGCAACAACACGCTGGGGCAGCGCAACGTGCCCACGCTGCCCGCGGGGGTCGTCTATGTCGACGTCAGTGCCGGCTGGGTGCACTCGCTCGCGCGCCGCAGCGACGGTGTCGTCGTCGCCTGGGGCTCGAACCTTTTCCACCAATGCGACGTGCCGGTATTTCCCAGCGGAGCGTGGATCCGAGGCTTGTCCGCGGCGAGCCGCAGCAGCTTCGCGCTGGTCGAGCAGGCCTGCACGACGGCCGTCTATTGCACGGGCAAGGTGAACTCGCAGGCCTGCCTGCCCGCGATCGGCTCTGTCGGCAACCCGAGCGCGTCCGCGCCGAGCGGCTTCACGATTTCGGTGACGCAAGCGCTCAACAACAAGCCGGGCTTGTTCCTCTACGGCAATTCAGGACGCGCAGCCCTGCCCTTCAGCGGCGGAACGCTGTGCATCGCCGCTCCCGTGAAACGCTCCGTGGCCTTGGCCTCGGGTGGCAATCCTCCGCCGAGCGACTGCTCGGGCGTGTATGCGCTCGACTTCAACGCATTCGCGATCGGCGCGCTCGGCGGGACGCCCGCGCCTTTCCTGAGCACGGCGGGCACGACGGTCGACGTCCAAGCCTGGGGCCGCGACCCGGGTATCGCCGCGCCGAACAACGTTCAGCTCTCCGACGCGATCGAATATCTGGTCTGCCCGCGATAGGCGGAGTCAGGTGAATTCGTCCGGAGTCGTGCGGGCCTCCGCGCGCCGCGTTCGCGCCGCGCGGAGGCCCGCACGACTCTGGACGAATTCTCCTGACTCCGTACCGGTACCGACCAGGAGTGCTAGCCTTGGATGTCGACCCTGGGACGCGTTTCAAAGCCCCCGGTTCGCATCGAGCTCACCAAGGCAGCCCTATCCGGCAAGAGGTGAAACAATGTCCACCCTGATTCGATCCGCGCTTCGACGCGCTGTCGCTGCGAGCACGGCATGGCTCGCGCTGGTTTCAGTCGCGCTCTGCAACACGTGGATCGTCGACCAGGCCAATGGACCTGGCGCGCATTTCACGACCATTCCTCCCGCGATTGCAGCGGCGGCGCCCGGCGACGTGATCCTCGTCAGGCACGGATACTACGGCGGGTTCACGCTGACCCGCGGGATGACGGTCCTGGGCCAGGGGCTGGTCGAGATCTTTCCGGGTAGCGTTGCAGTCAGCGCAGTGCCTGCTGGTGAGGTGGCCGCGCTATGCAACTTCCGCAGCTATGTGGCCGTGGACAATTGCACGGGGACTGTCCTGCTGCAAGGCCTCGACGGAAGCACGCTCGTTCAAGCCAGCACGGACGTTCGCATTCGTGAAGCGAATGCCAATTGGTACTCGAACGCCTCCCTGCGTGTCGTCAATTCGCGGGTCCAGTTGGGCCAATCCCGACTGGTGGGATTCGACGGATGGGATGCGGAGTGCATCAGCCACGTGCCGGCTACCCCCGGTGGTGACGCCCTCACCTGCCAGGGCATCACACGCCTGCACTTCACGAACTCGTTGGCCTACGGTGGCACAGGCGGTTACGACGACTTTGACATCGGCTGCTGGCTACCTGCCGGGCAGGGTGGAAAGGGAATCGCCACGAGCGGGCCAGGCGGTGGCATGCTCGAGCTGATCTTGTGCGGCAGCCAGGTTCATGGGGGATCTGGAGGCGGCACGCCCCCCGGTCCCTCCGGTCCGTCCATGGTGCTCAGTCCCAATGTGACCGCCTGGTCCTCCCAGACAACCTATTCGCCGACGGCGCCGCTGCTCACCGGCGGAACCTACCATCAGCAGCCGACCACGGAGCCGACGCTCGAGCTCATCGGCGTTCCGACACCCGGAGCGGTGATCACGCTGCGCTTGCACGCGAATCCGGGCGTGGCCGTGCGCCTCAACGTCGGCCGCAAGCCGATCGTGCAGCCCGCGACAGGGATCCTGATCGAAGGTCTGGTCCTGAAGGAGCGCAGCTTCGACCGCGGCCTGATGCCGCCGTCAGGCTTCCTCGATTCCCCGTGGCTCATCCAACCGGGAGCCCCTGCCGGCAAGCTCCTGATCTTCCAGGTCAAGGTCACCAACCCGAGCAACAACCTGACCCAGAAGTCGAATTCGGTCGAGACGCTCGTCCAGTAACGGTACCCGGTAAAGCACCACCATCCTGAACATGCGCGAAACGTTTCGCGCGTGTTCAGGATGGTGGTGCTTTACCGGGTACCGCTCAGGAAACTTCGACGCGCATTCCCTTGGATTCGATCGCACGCGCGAACTCGATCAGCTGCTCGCGAGTCAGCGCGGCCAGGCGCGGCGCTTCGGGTTGGAACGAAGGACGCGCGATCGAATACAGGTGCACGCCGACCACGGGCACGCGCGCGCGCACGAGCTCCTCGATCTCGCGCAGATAAGCCGACTGCTCGTCGGTCGACGGAGCGCGGCCGTCGATCGACAGCCAGCAGGTCTGGATCCATGTCGGGCAGGCTCGCGCGCAGATTTCCAGATTGCGCCGCTGGCGCTGCGCGCCCCCCGCGAAATTGTTGACCGTCGCGATGCCTGAGTCGGTCGCGCTGTCCAGCTTGAACCACACCTCGCCAGACAGCTCGGCCATGCGCCGGATCGAGTCCTGCACGTAATCGAGATGGATCAGCGAGCCATTGGTGATCAGCACGAGCTTGATCTTGTGCAGCAGGAGCAGGGCCTCGAGGGTGCGCGCGATGACCTCGACCACCTCGGGCAGCTGGCGCGAGCTGGTCGGCTCGCCATTGCCGGACATGGCGACATCGTTGATGCGGCGCGAGTCCGCCGGCGCGTTCCTCTCGAGCCAGTCCGCGCTCTGGACCTCGGCCAGCTGATCCTTGAGCTCGCGCTCGAGCAGGGCCAGGTCGATCGGCGGCGCATTGCCGAAGACCAGCCCCGGAACCTGGCAGTACACGCAGCGCCAGTTGCAGGCGTTGTTGGGGTTGAGGTTGACGCCGACGGACACTCCGCGCGCGCGCCGCGACACGACCGGATAGAGGTAGGTGCGGCCGCCGCGGCCGCGGTCGTGGTCTTGCGTGGTGAGCGGGCCGGGCACGGCGCTAGAGTAGCGATCCGCGATGAGCAGCTACGTCCTCGAAACCGGCGACCGCGAGCTCGAGCGCCTGGGCTTCCAGCACGAAGTCTGGGGCCCGATGACCGAGAGCTTCCTCGACCGGCTCGCGATCTCGCGCGGATCCCGCGCGCTCGACCTGGGCTGCGGACCCGGATTCGTGGTCGATTCCCTGGCGCGGCGCGTGGGGCCGCAAGGCAGCGTCGTCGCCCTCGACGAATCCCCGCGCTGGATCGCGCACCTGCGCTCCAAGCCGCTGTCCGCGGGCTCTGCGCCGATCGAAATCGTCGAGCAGCGCATCGAGGACGCGCGTCTCGAGCCAGGATCCTTCGACCTGATCTTCGCGAGATGGGTTCTGTCCTTCCCTCCGCGTGTCGACGCGATCGTGCGGCGTCTGTCCGAAGCCCTGGCTCCCGGCGGGATCCTCGCGGTCGAGGACTACCAGCACGAAGGCATCTCCCTCTATCCCGAGAGCCCCGGTTTCCAGGCCGCGATCCGCGGCACGCGCGCGCTCTACAAGAGTCGCGGCGGCGATCCCTTCATCGCCGGCCGCTTGCCCGGATGGATGCGCGCCGCGGGACTCGAAGTGTTCGACGTGAAGCCAAACGTCCTGTGCGGAGGGCCCGAGTCTCCGGGATTCCGCTGGGCCGGCCGCTTCTTCCCGCACTATTCGGCGATGCTCGTCGCGCAGGGACTGATGAAGCCCGAGGAACGCGAGCGCTTCCTCGACGAATGGAGCGCGGCGGAAAAGAATCCCGACGCGATGTTCTTCTCGCCGATGGTGATCGACATCGCGGCGCGCAAGCCGCGCTGAGCGAAGTAGATCTCGCGCTCGCTCAGTAGGCCGAGTCGAGCAGCTCCATCGCCTGGACGTCGGTGAGGAAACTCTGGCCCGCGGCATCGACGAGGATCCCTTGCGCGAATCGCTGGCGATGTTGAAGGCCGGGAACGAGATCGCCCTGCGGCCTTTGGATCTGCAGCAGACCATTCGGCGGAATCACACCGAGCGGAATCGAGCTGCTCAACACCGGCGTGCGCACCAGACTGATCCCGTGGGACGCGAGACTGAGGAAGAACAAGCGCGTGTCGTTGCCCTCGACCAGATAGACCTTGTCACCAGGCTGGCCGCGGAATTCGAGCGTGGCGGCGGACTGCTCCCGGATGGGCTGCTGGACGTGGAACTTGCGCGCGAGGCCGCTGAGCGGAGTGGAAATCGCGCCCGATTGGACATTGATCGGAACGCCCGCAGGTGACTGGAATGGGCAGCTCGGGTTGAAGCTCGTGCCGCCCGGTGCGCCCGACATGGAGTTGTCGATCCAGTAGCCCACCGTGTTCGCATTCAGCAGTCTCGCACCGTCGCCGCCGACACCTCCGCAACCGCCCGAGTGGAAGCCGCCGGGGTCGGCGCCGCTGCCACCGGATCCGCCGAGCAACGTGGACCCGGCTGCGGAATAGACGCCGCCGTCGGCGAGCAGACCGCAGCCGCCCTGGCCGCCGTTGCTATCGCCGACCTCCTGACAGCCCCCGCCACCACTGCCATGGAGCACGCAGCTTGTGAACGCGATTCGAGAACCTCGGGCATATACGCCATCCCCGCCATTTCCCATGTAAACGATCTGGGGAATGCACGAGGCGCCGCCGCCGCCCTGGAGGGTGCATTTCGCGAAGCTGACGCCCGTCGAGCCCTCGACCCAGGCTCCCGGCCAGCCATCTGCTGACCACTGGGGCGCGAATGCGCCGTCCGCTCCGGTGAACACACAATCCTGGATTCGGACGGGGCCGAGGTCGGAAAACAACTGCAGCGCGGCCGATTGCACCCCGTTCACGCGGATCCCAGAGACCACGTTCACCTGGATCGCCGATGTGTTCTGAATCGTCAGGCCGCCCGTGATCGTGACGTTGACCGCGCCATCCGCGCACAGGCTCAAGGCCTTGCCGTCGATCAGGACCGGCGCGTAGGAGCCGGCTCGGATCAGCAGCAGATCCCCGTCGACCGCGGCGTTCACCGCGTCCTGGATCTCGTTGAATTGCGAGCCTGGGCCGCGCACCACGCGCACGTCGGCGTGGGCAAGAGCGGTGGAAGCGAGCGCGAAGCAAAGCAACTGGAACGGCTTCATGGGTCAACCTCGAGTCGGAGGGTTCGCTAACGGGCGCCGAGCATCTGTGCAA
>DATHET010000023.1:0-2439 GCA_035490315.1 Planctomycetota bacterium | reverse complement strand
TTGGCGCCCGCAACTTTTCCAAGCGCTGCGCCGCCCAGCGCGCCCGTGAAGGGATCGCCGGGAAAGAAAGCGGCGGCACGCCGCAGCCACATCGACGTCGGCGGATTCTGCGGCGCCGGGCGTGCCGCGTCGGACGCGCGCTTCTCCTCGATTCGGCGCTCGACACCGCGGCGGAACTCCTCGGGATCGGCGCGCCTCGGGCGGAACAGCTCGACGAGCTCGCCTTCGGGCACGCATTCTGATTCTTGATTGGCGCTCATCGACGGACTCCTTGCGCGGCTTGCTGCAGGCGCTCGACGCGCGATCGCAGCTCCTTGCGCGCCTGGTACAGACGACTCTCGACGGCTTTCGGCGTGAGGCCGAGCAGCGCGGCGACTTCGCGCGCCGTGGTCTCCTCGAGGTAGTGCATGCGCAGCACCGTCTGGTGCGGCGCGGACAGTTCGGCGAAGGCGCGCGAGAGGAGGGCGCGGCGGTCGTCGGGCTCGTCGGGCTCGTCGGGTTCGACGGCCGGCTCCGCGGCGAGCGGCGCTGCGCGAGCCTGGTTGCGCCGGCCCTCGGCGCAGGACAGTCGGAATGCGATGCCTCGCAGCCAGGCTCCGACCGCGGCGAGGTCGTTCGGATCGGCGAGGAAACGCTCGCGCGCCATCCAGGCTTCGGCGAAGACGCTCTGCGCGAGCTCTTCCGCCGCGCGCCAGTCGGAGCCCCAGGAGGCGATCAGACCGATCAAGGGGCCGCGATACGCCTGGATCCAGCGCTCGAGATCGATCCCAGCTTCGTCGGCCATCGGCGAGGGATTGTCAGGGTGCGACCAGGACCCTCAAGGAATCTCGAAGAAATTCGCGCACAACGGGGGCGGCTCGTCTCATTCGATGGCAAGCCCCTGGCTATCGGGCAGCTCGGGATGCTTGGATCCGGGCTCGCGCCGCGACTAGACTCTGCGGATGCGCGTTTGGCCGCAATCGAAAGGCTGGCGATGGTTGCTCATTGGTTGCGGAATTCTCGCGACAACGGTTGCCATCCTGGTCTGGAATTGGATCGTGAGGGGCGAGCAGCGTCTCGAGCACGAGCTCGAACAGATTCGGGCTTCGGGCGCGCCACTATTCCCGGAACAGATCGTTTTCGCGCCGCGGTCCAAGGGCCAGGACCCGGCTGCCTGGTGGAAGGCGATCGACGCCGCACATGTGGAGTGGACGATCGACGGGCTGCCGGAATGCGCGAGCCGTATCGCAGCGGGCGGAAACGAGGCGGAGATCATCTCCGAGTGCGAAGCCGCTGTGCGTGATGTGCGCCGAGTGGGAGCTCTAAGCGCTTGCGAGCTGGCCGTGCTCAGACTGAGCGTCGTTAGCGATCATGAGGCGCTGGATCTCGCCTTCCAGGTCGGAAGCTTCGCGCCCATGGACTGGCATGCTGCATTCCTCGCCCGGATCCACTCCATCGACGAGTGCTACGCACTGCCTTCCATCCCGGGCTATCTGAAATCTGTCCGC
Organism: Planctomycetota bacterium; assembly: GCA_035490315.1. Lineage (GTDB taxonomy): Bacteria > Planctomycetota > UBA1135 > UBA1135 > JADJQU01. The sequence continues at coordinate 952 of DATHET010000023.1, read as the reverse complement.
CTCTTGTGCGCGCGGGCAGTGCTCAGCGCGCTCGACGGCGATTCCGCCGCGGCACGCCACGAACTGATGCTCGCGCACCAGGCGACGCTGCTGCTCGGGGAGCCGCCGAGCGTTATCGCGCGACTGGGGAAGTCCGTGGCTTTGGCCAAATGGATCAACTCAGGCCTCCTTCCACTCCTGCATCTCCTACCGGCGGACACTGACTGGTCGGAAGTCGACAGAGTTCTGGCGAGTTGCGATCCTTCAGCGGACTTCCAGCGAGCGTTCATCGGCGAGCGCGCGATGGGAAACGCGATCTACCGTTTTCTCCGCGAGAGTGACGGTCTGGCACTAGAGCTTTCCGATGAGGGGGGGACACCTTCTTTCGTGCTGCGCATGGTCCTCGATCGCGATCACGCCAACTACCTTGCCTGGATGCGCCAAGGGATTTCGATCGCTCGGGAGCGCGACAGCGTCGACTCGTGGCGAGACTTCGATGCTGAAATCGACGCCACCAGCGAGGGGGCCAGCACGCTGATCGATGGCATCGTCTGGAGAATGATCTTCTTCAGGCTGGGCTCCACGGGTCGCCAGAGCCTGAGTGAACGGACTCGTATCCACCTGGTCCGCGCCGCGCTGATCGCAAGACGCGACGGAGCGGACGCCGCTCGCGCCTGGCTCGCGCGCGAGCGCGATCCGTTCAATGACGAAGCCCTGCGCTCGCGGCTGGATCCGGACGGGTTCCTCGCGATGTGGTCGGTCGGGGAGGACGGCGAGGACAACCCGCCCGTGGCGGAACGCGAGGAATGGACGGCGCTCGACGACATCCTGGTCGAGGTCCGGGTTCGGTGATCAGGCAGCACGCCGTCCTCGGCTTCCAGGCGGGAGTCGCGGGCTTCACCCCGCCGAAGTGCAGCGTCCTCAGCGACGGGCTGGAGTTCGCGCTCCTGCCTTGACGAGCCGCCGGCTCGGG
>DATHET010000022.1:0-3192 GCA_035490315.1 Planctomycetota bacterium | reverse complement strand
CGTCTCGGCCTGCGCGGGATCGGTCGCGAAGAGCTTGTTGGCCTGGGCCTGGAGGCGGGCCATCTGGACGTGCGCGGGATCTTTGCTCTGCGCAAAGGAGGGAGTGCAAAGGGCGAGCGTTGCCGCGGCCCATAGGACGTTCGACTGAATGGACATGGGGAAGGGGATTTCCTGTTTGGAGGGGACGTGCGCCAAAGCGCCCGCGTCGGATCTGCGATCTGAGACGAAGACATAAATCCTGCAGCATTTAGGGCAACTCCGCTACGCTCGCGATTGGAATGCCCCTCCTCGGGCCCCGCGTTGGCGCGTCGAACCCATTGCTTACCTCACGATGATGCTCCTGTCATTCCTGCTTGCGGCGCAGCTCGACGTGGTCGCGGACCTGACGCGGCGCTCCGCCGAGCTGCACTCCTTCACCGCGAATTACGCGCTGACCAGCACCGCGAGCCCTGGAACGAGCGAAATCCGCATCGAGTTCGCGGCGCCCGCTCGCGTGAGAGTCGATCGGACGGCGGGGAAGGAACATTCTTCCACATGGTGCGTCGACGGCGTGCTGGCGATGAAGAGCAGCGACGGCGAGCGCTCGAGTCAGGGTCGAGCGGATTCCGCGCAGATGTTCGCCGAGCTCGAACCGCTCGAAAAAAAACTGCGCCAGGCCTTTCCGCGCGCGGTTTCGCGCCCGGCCCTCGCTGCCGCTGTCGGCATGCGCTGGGAATTCGACGCCAAGGCGCAGCGCGCGAATTTCTCCATCGAGCCTTCGCTGGTCGACCAGGGCGAAACTCCGCTCGGCTGGCTGAAGACGCTGACGCAGAAAGGCGCAGCCCCGCGCGAAGACCAGGGCCTGCTGCACTTCGAGACCGACTCGGCATTCCAGATCGCGATTTCTCCCAAGACCGGTTTCGTCGAGCACTTTTCGGGCAAGAGCCCCAAGGGCGAGATGAACCTCGTCCTGATTTCACTGGAGCTCGACAAGCCGATCGACCCCGCGCGCTTTGCCCTGCCCGCCCCGGCTCCCGGGGCGAAGGATGTGACTTCCGATCTGTTGCGGGCAGTCAGCCGCTTCGCCGAGGTCGAATTGCGAGGGCGAATCTACGACGCCATGGCCGGGAAGGAGACGCCCAGCGACTGGGACGAGGCCTTCCAGGCCAAGGCCGCCACGGTCCTGCAGCCTTTCTACGAACGCGCCCTGCCCAAGATCCTCGAGTCGAAGGCAGGATTGTGGAGCACCACGCGCGACGAGATTGCCCAGCGCATCGCGGGCATGCGCGCCTCGGGCAAGAGCGAGGAAGAGGTGGAAACGGTGCGCCAGCGCGAAACCGGCTACCTCAAGAAGCAGATGGACGAGCTGGAGCAGGGCTTCCTGACCCGCTTGCAGATCCCGGCGACTGCTGAGCAATTGCCGCGGGCCGCGGAGCTCTTGACCCTGGAAAAGCGCTCCCTGAGCGCCGCTTTCCACATCAAGGTCAGCGAGCCGATGGTTTCTGCCTTCGAGGCGGCCACGAAGAAGCAAGGCCAGTAACTCCCCCGCCGGATCGGTGCTGGGGACGAAGGCAGCCTGTCGGCTGGTTGCTCCAGAGATCGGCTCCGCTAGAGAGTTCAGGACCGCGGCAGGCAGTCGGCCATCCAAGGCCGATCCGACACAAGGCGGTCAATTCCCGGCACAATGAGGCTGACTTCGCGCGCAGCCGCTTCGCAATCTCCGGCCCATGAGTTCCCCCATGACCAACGGCCCTGCAGTGTCGCTGCTGTTCGGACTTTCCTTGCTGGGCCTGTCGGCGCCGCTCTGCGCGCAAGTCACGCCGAATTTCGTCAACTGGGAGACGCCGCACGTCCATCCGCTCGAGCTCACGCCCGACAAGACGCGCCTCCTGGCGGTCAATATCGCGGATGCCCGGATCGAGGTCTTCGACGTCACCGGCGCCGTTCCCCTGCAGCTCGACTCCTTCCCGACCGGCGTCGATCCGGTCAGCGTGCGGGCGCGGACCAACACCGAGATCTGGGTGGTCAATCAGATCTCCGATTCGGTGTCGATCGTCGACCTGACGAGCGGGCGAACGGTTCGCACCCTGGCCACCGATGACGAGCCCGCGGACGTGGTGTTCACCGCCACGCGCGCCTTCGTCTCGTGCAGCCAGACGAACACCGTGCTGGTCTACTCGCTCGCGAACTTGAGCATCGCTCCGACGCGGCTCGCCCTGACCGGCGAGGATCCGCGCGCGCTCAGCGTGTCCGCCGATGGCGCGCGGGTCTACGTCGCGATCGAGCAATCGGGGAACGGCAGCACCGTGATCGGTGGCGTTCCGACGGCCAACGGCAGCTTTCCGCCCGACGCCGTCTCCGATCCCGCGGGCCCCTACCAAGGCGTCAACCCGCCGCCGAACGGCGCCGGAAACACCTGGGTGCCTCCGAAGAGCGGCGGCTTGCCGACTCCGCCGCCCGTCCCGTTGATCGTCAAGAAGAACTCCACCGATCAGTGGGTCGACGATCGCGGCACGAACTGGACCAACTTCGTCAGCGGCGGCCAGGCCGCGAAGTCCGGCAGGCCGATCGGCTGGGACCTGACCGACAACGACGTCGCGGTGATCAACACCACCACGCTGTCGGTCTTCTACGCCAAGCGGCTGATGAATCTGTGCATGTCGATCGCGGTGGTGCCGGGCACCGGGGACGTCGTGGTGGTCGGCACGGAAGCGATCAACGAGGTCCGCTTCGAGCCCAATGTGAACGGACGCTTCGTGCGCGTGAAGTTCGCGCGCATCGCTTTCACCGGCGGCGGAATTCCGCTGATCACCGACCTCAATCCACACCTCAATTACTCGGCCTTCCAGATCCCGCAATCCGAGCGGGACAAGTCGATCGGCGACCCGCGCGCGGTGGTGTTCAGCGCCGATGGAGCGCGGGGCTACGTCGCCGGCATGGGCTCGAACAACGTGATCGTGATCAACGCGCAGGGGCAGCGAGCCGGCCTGAGCGACACGATCTCCGTCGGCGCGGGCCCGACCGGACTCGCGCTGGACGACGCGGCGGGCCGCCTGTACGTGCTCGACAAGTTCGAAGCCGCGATCTCGGTCGTCGACACCGCGTCCGAGCTCGAGATCGCGCGCCACTCCTTCCACGACGCCAGCCCTCCGGCGATCAAGCTCGGCCGGCGGCACTTCTATGGCACGCGCAACACTTCCGGGCTGGGGCAGC
>DATHET010000021.1:0-4087 GCA_035490315.1 Planctomycetota bacterium | reverse complement strand
CGCTGCGAAGCCAGGGCGATCCAGCGCGCCAGCGGTCGGCCTGGATCCTCGGGCGCTCCCAGCTCGTCGAACAACGCGTGGCTTCGATCGGCGAGACGCGGCACGCATTGGATCTCGACCGGCGCGCCGCGCGCGACGAGCCCTTCGCGCTCGAGCTCGACCGCGAGTTTCCACGTCCCGACCTCGCTACCCGGAGCAGCGACCTCGACGCTGAAGCCCTGGGAATCGAAGACATTCGACTTCGCCAGGCCGCGGTATCCGAGCTGGGTCTTTCCGTCCGGCCGCGTCCAGAAGAGCGAGAGCGTCGTCTGCAGGCGCTCCGCGGGCGCGTAGAGCGGATACACCACCACGCGCACCAGCTGGCCCTCGATCGGCGCTCCGGCGTTGAACATCCCGGGCGTCGGTTGCAGATCGAGCGCGTCGACCAGCTCCTGCAGTCGTTCGTTCGCGAGCCTGGCTGCCTCGTCGCTCGCCGGCGGCGCGGGGTCGAGGGCGCGCGTGGCCTTGGCCACCGCGAAGCTCGAGCTCGGCGCACCGCTGGGCGAGCCGGGCGAGCGCAGACGCTCGAGGACCGCGCGCGCTCGCGCCCGGGCCTCCGCACGGGCCTGCTCGTAGCGATCGAAGAACTCGAGCTCGCGCTCGGAGCGCGCCACGGCGAGGTGCGCTTCCATCGCCAGATCGATCACGCTGCGCGGCTCGCTAGGAGTCTGCGGCGCGGCGACTTGCGCCAGCGCGGCGAGCAGGAGCGCGAGAGTCATTGCTTGGGATAGGTCTCGAGCACCCAGACTTTCCAGGCGCTTTCCAGCTGCAGCGGCGTGAGCCCGAAGGCCGATGCGAGGGCTTCGCGCACCTCGATCTTGGCGCGCAGCTTCTTGCCGAAGGCGTCGAATTTGCCCGGATCGAGCTGCAGCAGGTAATCGACCAGGCTGAACGCGACCACGTGCTCGGGCAGCTTCAATTGATCGGTGTTGCGCGTGATCACGTCGGACACCGGCGGCGCCTTGTCCTCGACGAGCATCTTGCGCATGGCCACGCGGAATTTCCCGCCCTTGAAATCGACGTTCGAGTTCTGCTCTTCGTAGCAGTAGGTGTCGCAGATGCCGAAGAGCCGGTCCTCGAACACGTGGGCCAGGCCTTCCTCGACCCAGCCGGCCTTGAGGTTGCCGATCCACGTGCTCGGATTCTCGTGCGCGAACAGGAGGTGGGTGATCGCGTGCACGATGTTGCGGTGCAGTCGCTCGTCGGTGGTGAAGAACTGGCGGTTGCCGCAGATCGAATAGGCGGACTGGTCCCCCATGAGCTTCACGCCGTTCTGGGCACCCTGCTTGCAGAAACGCAGGGTCGCCTCCTGCTGATCGCTGACCAGCCACCAGACGAAGACCTTGTGGCGCAGGGCGAAATCGCCCGGCCGCGCCTTGACCAGCTCGAGGTACAGGGCGAACTGCTGCTCGAGGCGGTCGAGGTAGATGTGCATCAGCTCGTGGGCAGGCACGATGCGCTTGCCGACTTTCAGGCTGTCGATCTCCCAGACCAGCGTGAAGTGCGGGGAGACGCCCTTGCGCAGCTGGCGCCCCATTTCCGCGTCGTACTTCTCGACTTCGATCCGCAGCGCGGCGATCTGCTGGATGTGCGCGGCGAGCTGCTTGTCGCTCGCCACGTTGCCGCAATCCCGGCAGTCGATGAAGCCCGTGCCCTTGCACACCGGACAATCCGCGATGACGCTGCAGAACTGCGCGCTCTTCTCCCAGACGCACTCCTCCTTGGGATGCTCCGTGCAGGGGATGGTTCCGGTCGACTTGCAGGTCTTGCAGGACGGCGCAACCTGAGGCTTCGGCGGATCCTGCCAAGCACAGGCGCGCGAGCCGGACGTGAGACTCGCCGCGACGATCGCGAGGAACAAGGTGAAAGCACGCAGGTTTTGCATCAGATCAATTCTTCCACGATCTGGCGAGCGGGATCGAAACCGCGCAGGTGGATGCGGGCGGCCACGGCGGAGCCTAGCGCGGCTCGCGGTGCGAGGCCGACCAGCTCGCTTTCCAGGATCTCGATGCCGCGCTCGGCGGCGAGCTTCTCGATCTCCTCGTACACGCGCACCAGACCGGTGCGCGTGAAATCGCACACGTTCATGGAGACCTGCGCGCACTGCAGATCGTCGAGGAAGAAACCCATGGCCTTGATCCCGGGCAGTCCGCCGTCCTTCTCGCGTATCTTCTTCGCGATCTCCTTGGCCGCGGCGGTGTCCTTGCTCTTCAAGTTGACGTTGAAAGCGATCAGGAACTGGCGCGCGCCGATCACGACCGCGCCGGCGGAGGGATGCAAGCGCGCCGGCCCGCAGTCGGGCGCGCGCTCCGGATCGGTGGCGACGGCCTGCAGAAGCTTCTCGAAACCGATGTTGCGCACGTCGGGCAGGTTGCGGCGCGTCGGACGCTTGGCGGCGGCTTCGTAGAAGTAGACCGGGATCTCCAGCTCGCGCCCCACGCGCTCCCCCAGGGCGTGGGCGATCTCGACGCAGCGCGCCAGGCTCACGTCAGAAACCGGCACGAAGGGCACCACGTCGGTGGCGCCGATCCGCGGGTGCTCACCGCTGTGGGAGCGCAGATCGATCTCGCGCTGCGCCTCCCCGATCGCACGGAAGGCGGCTTCCCCGACGTCGCGATCGCTCCCGATGAAGGTGACCACCGCGCGGTTGTGGCCCGCGTCCATCGAGCGGTCGATCACACGCACGCCGGGAGCCGAGGCGAGGGCCGCGACGATCCGATCGATCACCTCGGGCCGCCGGCCTTCGCTGAAATTGGGAACACACTCGACGAGGGACATCAGGGTCTGTGGGGAGGATCGCTCAGCTGGTCGGCGCCGCGCACGACGCGACCGCGGACGATCACGGCACGCACCGGGCTCGCGCCGAACTCGGCGACGAGCTGGCGCAGGTTGGAACAGGAGAAGATAACCAGATCCGCGCGTTTTCCCGGCTCCAGCGACCCGATCTCTTCGCCGCGGCCGAGCGAGCAGGCGGGATTCAGGGTCGCGGCGGTCAGGCACTCGGCGGCGCTCATGCGGTAGCGCAGCGCTGCCCAGGTCATGACTTGAGGCAGGCTCTGCTGAGGGCAGGAGCCCGGGTTGAAGTCGGTGGAGATGGCCAGCGGCACCCCGGCGTCGATCATCCGCCGCGCCGGCGCCTCACGCTCGACGCGCAGGTACAGCGGCACCAGCGGGCAGAGGACGGCCACCACGCCGGCCTTGGCGAGCGACTCGATTCCCGCGTCGCTCACGAATTCCAGGTGATCGGCGCTGTCGACCCCAAGCTGGGCCGCGAGCTCGGCTCCGCCCAGACTCGAGAGTTGATCGACGTGCATGCGCAGGCCCAATCCGAGCGAGCGCGCCCGCTCCATCAGTCTCCGCGACGCGTCGAGGTCGAACACATGCCGTTCCGTGAACACGTCGGCATATTCCGCGAGCCGCGATTCGGCGACCCGCGGCAGCCACTCCTCGAGCAGGAGGTTTACGTACTCGTGTTTGCGCTCGCGATACTCCGCGGGAAACTCGTGGGCTCCCAGGAAGGTCGGGGCGATGTCGACGATCCCCCGCCCCCCAGCCTCGCGCAACACCTCCAAGGACTTGAGCTCGGCCTCCAGGGACAGGCCGTAGCCGGTCTTGGCTTCCAGCGTGGTGGTGCCCAGGTCGACGAAGCGCTCGAGTCGGGCGACGAGCAGCTCGAGCAGGCGTTCCTTGGAGGCAGCGCGCACGCCGCGCACGCTGGAGAGGATTCCCCCGCCGGCGGCAGCGATCTCGACGTAAGTCCGGCCCTGGGTGCGCAGCTCGAACTCGTCCTCGCGCCCGGCGACGAAGACCGGGTGGGTATGGGCATCGACCAGGCCTGGAAGCACCAGGCCGCCGCGCGCATCGAGCTCGTGTCTTGGCCGGAAATCGCGCAGCAGCTCGGCGCTAGGGCCGACCGCGATGATGCGGCCGGCATCGACGGCCACCGCTCCTCCTGCCAGCTGCAGGATCTCGCCCATGCGCTCCCCCGCCCGAGGCGTCGAGCCCAGCGCCGTGCACAATTCGCCTGCCGAATGGACCAGCAGGTCGA
>DATHET010000020.1:0-28386 GCA_035490315.1 Planctomycetota bacterium | reverse complement strand
CTGGTCGTAGTCATCGCGGTAGCCGAGCTTCTTCGACAGACGCAAGGCCGCGCGACCGGCGAGCTCGGTGCCGATTTCCTTCTCGAGCATGCGCTTGTAGTCGATGTACGCATTGTCCGGCTGGCCCAGCAGCTCGTACATGACGGCGGAGAGGAAATGGCCCAACCCGCCAGCCTTGTACTTCTTCTCGTAAAGAGCCTCTTCGCTCTCCAGGAGCTTGTTCGCGAGCCGCGCTTCGACGCCGGCGTCTTCGGGCTTGCCCTGGCCCAGGTAGACCAGGCCCATGCAGGCGTGGAGCATCACGCGCTCGAAGCCCTCGCCGCGGTAGCTCGACATGGACTCGTTGATCGTCCAGCTGAGCAGCGATTCGCCAGCGTCGGTCGGAGAGACCAGGGCTCGATCCTCGAAGGACTTGACGGCCGCGTGAGCCGCCCTGAAATGCGCCAGCGCGCCGTCCCAATCCCCCGCCGCGAAGGCCACCGAGCCGGCTTCCGCTCCGCCAAGAAAATCGGACCCCGTGGTCCTGGGGTCCGAGTAGAGCTTCACCGCAGCCTCGAGGCGACCGCTTTCGAAGGCCGTGTAGGCCTCGGCGGTTCGCTGCGGATAGCTGGCGCAGGCCGCCAGCAGCAGAGGCAGGGCAAAAGACAAGGGACGATGGACGGCTGACACGAAAGGATGGGTTCGGTCGGGCGAGGGTGCCGGCGGCAAAGCAAACGCCAGGCCAGGCCGGCGTGTCGAGGCGAAGCGGCCCGGCGATGCACGGCGGCCGGCTTGGTGAGAGGGAGTGTCCTCTATAAACTGCACGAACTGTACGGGAAAGGACCCTTCGTTGTCGCGGTGCGTCGCACCCGCCTGGGTCCGGCCCGAGGTCCGGGCCCTCTTTCCGCCGCCACGCTCCCCCCATGCGCCGCAGCAGCTATCTGGCCTCCAGCGGCGCCGCTGCCGAGCGTCCCGCGCCGGCCCCGCGCGAAACAACAGGGCTGGAGAGCTCGGCCAGCGCCCTGACGCCGATGATGCGTCAATTCCACGCGGCGAAAAAAGAAGCGCCTGATGCGCTGCTCTTTTTCCGCATGGGCGACTTCTACGAGATGTTCGGCGAGGACGCGGTGGTCGCCGCGCGCGAGCTGGGCATCACCTTGACGTCGCGCTCGAAGGGCCTGGACGCCTTGCCGATGGCGGGCGTTCCTGTGCGCGCCGTCGAGAGCTATCTGCTGCGCCTGGTCCACAAGGGCTTCAAGGTCGCGATCTGCGAGCAGATGCAGGATCCGCGCGACGTCAAGGGCATCGTCGATCGCGCGATCGTGCGCGTCGTCAGCGCGGGCACGCTCACGGAGGAGGAGGCCCTCGACGCGCGCGCGAACAATTATCTGGCCTCGATCGCCGTCGCGGGAGATCGCGTCGGAATCGCCTGGGTCGATTTGTCGACCGGCCGCTGCAGCGCGACCGAGACCGACCACGCGCGCGCCTGCGACGAGCTGGCGCGCATCGCGCCGGCGGAGCTCCTGTGCGCGACGACCCTGGCCGAGCGCGCGCCGCTGTTGGCAGCCGAAGTCGAGCGGGTCTGCGGTCCGCGCCAGACGCAGCGCGAGGAGTGGCGCTTCGAGCGCGAAGGCATGCGCCGCGCCCTCGAGAGGCATTTCAAGCTCGCGACGCTCGAGGGCTTCGGCATCGAGGACGATTCGCTGATCATCCCGGCCGCCGGCGCCCTGGTGGAATATCTGCAGGAGACGCAGAAGTCGGCTTGCGATCACGTGCGGAGGATCGAGCGCGTCGATTCGAGCGAGTTCCTGGCCCTGGACCGCGCGACGCGCTCCTGCCTCGAGCTGGTGGCCACGCAGCGCGACGCGCGCCGCGACGGCAGCGTGCTCGAGGTGATCGACGCGAGCGTCACGCCGATGGGCGGTCGCATGGTGCGCGAATGGCTGCTCTCGCCGCTGCGCCGGCCGGAGCCGATCCTCCTGCGCCAGCGCGGTGTCGCGGAGTTCGTCGCGAGCCCCTTCCTGCGCGGCGACGTGCGCGAATTGCTCGGCGACGTGCTCGACATCGAGCGCCTGGTCGCGAAGCTGTCGACGGCCCGCGCCAACGCTCGCGATCTCGTCGGGCTCGCCGCTTCGCTCGAGATCGTGCCGCGCCTGCGCGCCAAGCTCGAGAGCGTGTACTCGAAGATCCTGGGCGAGCTGCTCGGCGCCCTCGATCCCCTGGAGGACGTGGCCCTGAAAATCCGCGCGACCCTGGTCGACGCGCCGCCGCTCGGCCTGCGCGAGGGCGGCCTGGTGCGTCCCGGACGCGACGCGCAGCTCGACGAGTTGCGCCAGATCGCCGGCGACGGCAAGTCGTGGATGGCGGGCTTCCAGGCCGACGAGATCGCGCGCACGGGCATGAACAACTTGAAGATCGGATTCAATTCGGTCTTCGGATACTTCATCGAGATCCCGCACGGTCAGACCGATCGTGTTCCGCCGCAATACATCCGCAAGCAGACGGTCAAGAACGCGGAGCGCTACATCACGCCGGAGCTGAAGGAGTTCGAGACCAAGGTGCTCAAGAGCGAGGAGCTCTCGTTCGACCTGGAATACAAGCTCTTCTGCGAGCTGCGCGACGAAGTGGCGCGGCACGTCGGGCGGATCCTCGACACGGCGAACGCGCTGGCCACGATCGACGTGCTCGCGGCCCTCGCGCAGCGCGCGGCCGAGAGCCGCTATTGCGCGCCCGACATCGATCAAGGCGACGTGATCCGCATCCTGGACGGCCGCCATCCGGTGATCGAGCGCACCCTCTCGGGCGAGACCTTCGTGCCCAACGACAGCCTGCTCGACCGCGGCGCGCGGCGCATCACGATCCTGACCGGCCCGAACATGGCCGGAAAATCCACGTACATCCGCCAGACCGCGCTGATCGTTCTCTTGGCGCAGATCGGATCCTTCGTGCCCGCGCGCGAAGCGAAGATCGGTCTCGTCGATCGAATTTTCACGCGCGTCGGCTCGAGCGACGACATCGCGCGGCACCAGTCGACCTTCATGGTCGAGATGGTCGAGGTCGCGAACATCCTGAACAACGCGACGGCGCGCTCGCTGGTCGTGCTCGACGAAGTCGGCCGCGGGACGAGCACGTTCGACGGCCTCGCCCTCGCCTGGGCGATCGTCGAGCACCTGTTCCACAAGGTCGGCGCCCGCGCGATGTTCGCGACCCACTACCACCAGCTGACGGCCTTGTCGGAAAGCTTGCCGGGAGTCTTCAACCAGAGCGTCGCCGTGCGCGAGTGGGAGGACCAGATCGTCTTCCTGCACAAGATCGTCGACGGAGGCACGGACCGCAGCTACGGAATCCACGTCGCGCGCCTCGCGGGAGTGCCGGGAGAGCTGCTCTTGCGCGCGAAGGAAATCCTCGCCGGCCTGGAGTCCGACGCGGAGGGACTCGGACCGCGCATCGCGGGCAGCAGGACGCCCCCCGCGATTCCCGCGGCTCAGCTCTCGCTCTTCGAAGCCCCGCCGACGCGGCTCGAGAGCGCCTTGAAGAAGCTCGATCCCGATCGGCTGACTCCGATCGACGCGCTGATCGCGCTGCGCGACCTCAAGCGGCTGCTTTGAGCGTCAAGAATACAGGTCCGGCGAACCCGTCGGCTGGAACTTGAAGCGCTTGTAGCTCCACAGGTATTGCTCGGGACACATCCGCACGCAGGTCTCGATGTCGGCGTTGAGCGCGCGCGCGCCGCGCTCGAGATCGTCGCCGGAAATCTCGTCCGAGCCCTGGTGGATGTGGATGCGGTAGCGGCCGTGGGACAGGCGCTCGGCGAACATCAAGAGCACGCTGGCCTTGCTGCGCGCCGCGATGCGCGAGAGCAGCGTGGTGGTGTTCGCCGCGACGCCGAAGAAGGGCACGAACACGCCCGCTCCGCGGCCGGGATCCTGGTCGGGCAGGATCGCCGCGACTTCCCCGCGGCCGAGGGCCTGGAAAACGGCGCGCACGCCGGATGCGTCGGCGGGGCAGAGCTTGGCTCCGCTGCGCCGGCGCGCCTGCGAATAGAACTCCTCCATCTCGCGCACGCGTGGAGCGCGGTACAGGGTCGTGATCGGATAGCGCGAGCCGATCCACAGCCCCGCGAGCTCCCAGGCTCCGAGATGCGGGCCCGCGAAAATCGCTCCGCGCCCGCGCTCCATGGCGCGGATCAGATGTTCCTCGCCGCGCACCTCGACGATGCGAGCGAGGACCTCTGGCACCGGTCGCAGCCACAGGTGGCCGAGCTCGACCGCCATGCAGGCCGTCTGCACCAGGCTCGCGCGCACGAATCGCTCGCGCTCGGCCGCCGACAATTCCGGGAAGCAGAGCGCCACGTTGATGCGCGTCAATCGCGCTTCGCGGGTCGGCAATCGGCTCGCGGCGCGCGCACCGCCCCTGGCGACCGCGTGCAGGAGGCGCAACGGCACGTGCGAGGAAGCCCGAAGCAGGGTGCGTCCGGTCCAGGCGAGCAAGGGGCTCGAGCTGCGCTCGCTGCCGTCGGGGTTCTCGGCTGAAGCTCGAGCCCGCCGGAACTCGCACGAAGCGGCGGGCGTCCCTGCGCCCGCTTGCGCGGCGGACGGCTCCGCGCCGTCGCCGGCCCGCGACGTCGCTCCGGAAATGTCACTCATGCCTGTGGATGCCGTTGCGAGCGGCGCAATCGAGACGCTAGCCGCACTTGCTTTTCCGGTCAATGCGCTCCTTCTACTGCAGACGATCCGCGTACTTCGCGGGGTCGGCCCAGAATTCCTTCGGGCATTCGGGGCAGCAGAAACCGATCAGCTTGCCTTCATGAACGATCGTGTAGGCCTGTTTCACCGGCGCGCCCGTGACCGGGCATTTGGAATTGACCGGCGCGAAGGACGGCGCGGCGGTCGCCGACGCTGGCGCGGCCTGTGGCGGAGTGGCCTTGGTGAGCGAGATGGTGGTCTCGGCCTCGAGGGCGACGCTGGCAGACTTCGCGCCGTCGTCGACCGCGAGCTCGGGCCGCTTTCCGCGCAAGCGAGCGATTCCCTCGGCGGAGATTCCGCTGCGCCACAGGTGCACGCTGCGCAGACCCGTCATCGCGATCAGGCTGTCGACGCTGGCGTCCGTGAGCTTGTTCTGCGCGAGCACCAGCAGGGCGAGCTTTCCATGCGCGGCGAGCGCGGCGATTCCCGCGTCGCCGATCGCCGTCGCTCGCACGTCGAGCCTGCGCAGAGCGTCGAACTTCGCGAACATGGCAAGGCTGGCGTCCCCCACCGCGCTGCGCGCGAGCGAGACTTCCTCGAGTTGCTCGCGCAGGGGTTGGAGCAGCTCGGCTGCTTTCGCGTCGTCGATCGACTTCGCGGTGGCCGAGAAGTCGACCCACAGGAGCTGCGAGCCCTCGCTCACGGGCTGCACATGGACCAGGACCTCGCGCAATGCCGCGATGGCCTTCGGATCGGCGGGCGCGAGGGTCGCGGCGACTGCGACAACTTTCGACTCGCTCTGCGCCGCCGGAATGGGGCTCACCGGCGCGTCGATGCCTTCGACGACTCCTTCGAACGGCGCGCCGGCTTGGATCCAGCGCTGCAGGGCCGCCAGCTCCGCCGGAGCGAGCTGGTCTTCCTCCTCGGGAGGCATGTGCTTCTCTTCGTCGAGCGCGAGCTGGATGCGCGCGAGGATCAAGCTCTTCTCCGGCGCCACGCGATCGATCGTCGCTCCGTGACGGCCGCCCTTGACGATCAGCTCCGTCGTCGCGAGCGAGAGACCGGCCTTCTGCTTCTTCTCGCCGTGGCACTGCGTGCACTTCGCGTCGAGCAGCGGACGGATCACGGATTCGTAGCTCGACGCGACCACCGCTTCCGCGGCCGGAGGAGCGGCCTTCTCGGAACGATCCGGCGGCGGAAGCCGATACGCGAGATAGACGATCGCGCTTGCCCCGCCGACCGCGAGCATCGAGAGCACGATGCCGGCGAGCATGGGCACCGAGACGAGGAACTGCCGGCGAAAAAAGCTCGGCGCGCTCACGCGATCAGGTCCTGCACGACATTGCCGAACACGTCGGTCAGACGGTAGTCGCGGCCCTGGTGGTGGTAATTCAAGCGACGGTGATCGAATCCGAGCAGATGCAGCAAAGTCGCGTGTAGATCGTGCACCTCGACCGGGTTCTCGACGATGTTGTAGGAGAAATCGTCGGTCTTGCCGTAGCTGATCCCGGGCTTCACGCCGCCGCCCGCCATCCAGAGCGTGAAGCAGCGCGGGTGATGGTCGCGGCCGTAGTTGTCCTTGGTCAGCGTGCCCTGGCTGTAGACCGTGCGGCCGAATTCTCCGCCCCACAGGATCAGCGTGTCGTCGAGCAGCCCGCGCCGGCGCAGATCCTTGATCAGCGCGGCCTGGGGTTGATCGACCGCCGCCGCTTGCAGGCGCATTTCCGCGGGCAGATTGCCGTGCTGGTCCCAGCCGCGCATGTAGAGCTGGATGAAACGGACGTCGCGCTCGGCCAGGCGGCGCGCGAGCAGACAGTTGGCCGCGAAGGTCCCGGGTTTTTTCACCTCGGGGCCGTACATCGCGAGAGTCTCCTCGTCCTCGTCGGAAAAATCGGTCAGCTCGGGCACGGACATCTGCATCCGATAGGCCATCTCGTACTGCGCGATGCGTGTGCGCACTTCCGGATCGAGGCTGTCCTTGGCCTCGCGCTCGTTGAGCGAGTCGACGAGATCGAGCATGCGGCGGCGATCCTCGCGCGTGACGCCCGCCGGATCCTTGAGGTAGAGCACGGGATCCCCCGCGCTGCGCAATTTGCAGCCCTGGTGCTCGCTGGGCAGGAAGCCGCTGCCCCAGAAACGCGCCGACAAGGCCTGCATGTTCCCGAAGCCTTGCGTGATCAGGACCACGAAGGTCGGCAGGTTCGCGTTCGCGCTGCCCAGGCCGTAGCTGGTCCAGGCGCCGAACGAAGGCCGGCCGGGCTGCTGGTTGCCGGTCTGGAAGAAAGTGATCGCCGGCTCGTGGTTGATCGCCTCGGTGCGCATCGAGTGGATGAAGCACAGCTCGTTCGCGAGCGACGCGGTGTGCGGCATCAGCTCGCTGATCCAGACTCCGTCCTGCGCATTGGCGTAGCGCGAGAACTTGAAGATCGAAGGCGCGACGGGGAAGCGCGCCTGGCCGCTGGTCATGCCGGTCAAGCGCTGTCCGTTGCGGATCGAATCGGGAAGCTCCAGGTCGAAGTGCTCGCGCAAGCCGGGCTTGTGGTCCCACAGGTCGAGCTGGCTCGGCGCGCCCTCCATGTGCATGTAGATCACGCGCTTGGCCTTGGGCGCGAAGTGCGGCGCGGCAAAGTGCGGCGGTGCGGCTTCGCTAGGCGCGGCGAAGATGCGTCCGGGTCCGAGCAGTTGCTCGAGAGCCATCGCGCCGAGTCCCGCGCCGACGCTGCCCGCGACCTGCGAAAAGAAGCGCCGCCGCGTCCAGCCCAGCCGGTTTTCCTCGAAGGGGTGCATGTTCAGCTCTTCGTGATCGTTGCGTCGAGGTTGAGTATGGCGCTCGAGATCATCGTCCAGGCCGCGAGCTCGGCCGGGTCGAGGCTGGCATCGGCCATGCGCGTCCCGACCGCGATCAAGGACTTCGCGTCATCGACCGCCGCGACGAAGCGCGAGCGGAAAGCGACCAGGGTCGTGCGCAGCTTTTCCAATTCCAGAGCGTCGGGCGCGCGCCCCGTGCAGCGGCGCATCAGCTCGACCAGCCGCTCGTCGTCGCCCGCGGCCGGCTCGCGCACCGCGCGCTCGGCGAGCATCCGCGCCGCTTCGACGAACTGCTCGTCGTTCCAAAGAACCAGCGCCTGCAGCGGCGTGTTCGTCGACGCGCGCCGGATCGTGCAGAACTCGCGCGTCGGCGCGTCGAGAGTGAGCATCGAGGGCGGCGGGCAGGCGCGCTTCCAGTAGGTGTACAAGCTGCGCCGCCACATGTCCTCGCCCATGCCGCGCTCGAAGATCCGCGTGTTCGATTGCGGCATCGCGACCTCCTGCCACAGACCCTCGGGCTGGTAGGGCTTGACCGAAGGGCCGCCGAGCTTTTCGACGAGCAGGCCCGACACGTACAAGGCCTCGTCGCGGATCGCTTCGGCGGACAGGCGTTGTCTTGGGAAATAGCCGAGCCAGCGATTCTGCGGATCCAGCTCGGAGAGTTGCGGCCGGACGGCGGAGATCTGGCGGTAGGTCGCGCTCTCGAGCATCAGCCGGAGCATGTGCTGCACGTCCCAGTCGCTCTCGACGAACTCGACCGCGAGCCAATCGAGCAGCTCGGGATGGCTCGGCCACTCGCCCTGCAGGCCGAAGTCCTCGCTGGTGCGGACGATCCCAGCGCCGAAGAGCATCTCCCACATCCGGTTGACCGCCACGCGCGCCACCAGCGGATTCTTCGGCGAGACCAGCCACTGGGCCAGACCGCGGCGATCCGCGGGCGCGCCCTCGGGCAAGCCGCCGAAAGCCGCGGGCACGCCGCGCTCGACCTTGCGTTGCTTGTCGGGCTTGTCGTACTGCCCGCGCATCAGGACGAACGTCTCGCGCTGCATGGCGAGCTCCTTCATGACCATGGTGCGCGGAACCTGCATGCGCGCGTCGGCGAGAGCCTGCTCGACCTTCGCCAGGGCTTCGGATTTTGCGCGGAAGCTCGGCGAGAAGACCAGGCGCCAGGCGCGCTCCAGGCGGGTTCCGTCCGGATTGACGCGGCAGTCCCGCGGCGCGAAGGCGAGCATCAGATCGCCGGCGAGCTCCTTGGCGCCCGGCAGCGCACGCCACTCGAAGCCGCCGATGCCGCCGGTGTTGACGATCTTGAGCACGACGTCGTGCAGGCCGGCGTCGACTTCGAACTGCGCCTTGTCCGCGTCCGCGGCCAGGGCGCGATCGATCTTGTTCTTCGCGACTTCCATGCCGTCGACGAACAAACGGAAACCGTCGTCGCTGCCGAGGGTGACGTTGCAGGTGCGCTTCGAGGGAACGAAGAGCTTGCGGCCGACGTAGCTGACCGTCGCGCCCGCGGGCAGGTCGTTGTGCAGCGCTCCGTCGGCGAAATCGAAGCGCACGCTCCAGCGCAGCTCCTTCTCGCCGAACTTGCGCGCGAAATCGAGACCGCCTTTCGACTCGGGGCCGAACGCGGCGTCGAAAGAATCCTTGCTGGACGATGGGAAGGGCCCGATCAGAGCCCAGGACGTCGCCGCCACCGGCAGTGCGTCGAGACCTGCGTCCGCGATCTTGCCCAGGCTCAAGCGCACGCGGCCGAGCACGTGCTTCGCGTACATCGAGCGGGATTCGAGCTGGATGCGCAGCTCGGTTCCGCCGGCGAAGCCGAAGGGCTCGTCGGCCAGGAACATCGCGAATCGCCCCCCTTCGCGCTCGTGGCCCTGCACCGCCCAGCCCGTCGCGGGATCTCCGTCGAGCGTGTTGACCACGCGGAAATCGCCGTTGGCCTGCTCGTGGTCGGCCCAGGCCCAGCGCAGGTGCACGGTCTGCTTCTGGCCCGGATCGGCGAGAGAAACGGCTTGCGCCGAAATCCCGGTCATCACGGCGTTGCCATTGTAGGCGCGGCCGACCCGCTCGTTGGCGAAGCTCGCGTCGGTCAAGGCCTCGAGCGCGATCAGGCGCAGATCGCGACCCTCGGTGCGCAGCGTGATCGCGTACTCGTCCGTGTCCGGGTTCTTGCCGCTGGCGAGCACCGAGCCGTCGCTCTCGACGTTCATCGTCGCGCCTTCGGCCGATGTCGCGCCCGTGGTCGACGAGGCAACCCATTCCAGGCCGCTGGTGCGCACGAGCTCCGCGAGGAACTGCTCGCGCTGGGCGCTGTCCGTGGGATCCTTCTCGTCGAGGCTCGCGCGACCGGCTTCGAGCTCCTTTTCCAGGCTCGCGATCGCCGCGCGATCCTTGTCGGACGGCACGTCCATGAACGGCTCGAGCGCGCGCTTCGCGTCGGGAACCTGCGAGTACAGGCCGGGCTCCTCGATCGAGTCGAAGTACGCGTAGAAGCGATAGAAGTCTTCCTGCGAGATCGGGTCGAACTTGTGATCGTGGCAGCGCGCGCAGCCCATCGTCAGCCCCAGGTACACCGATCCCGTGGTCGCCGCGCGATCGACGGCGTATTCGACCAGGTATTCCTCGGCGATCGCGCCGCCCTCGTCGGACGTGACGTGATTGCGATTGAAGCCCGAGGCCACGCGCTGGGCATCGCTCGCCTCGGGGAGCAGGTCGCCGGCGATCTGCTCGGTCACGAAGCGATCGAAGGGCATGTTGGCGCGGTAGGCCGCGAGCAACCAGTCGCGCCAGGGCCAGATCGAGCGACCCGCGTCCATGTGGATGCCGGATGTGTCCGCGTAGCGCGCCGCGTCGAGCCACGGAGTCGCCATGCGCTCGGCGTAGCGCGTGGCGTAGGGCTCTTGGTGGAACAGCTTCTCGATCCAGCGCTCGTAGCGATCCGCGCGCGTGTCAGCCAGGAAATGATCGAGCTCCTCCGGCGTCGGCGGCAGGCCCGTGATGTCGAGGAAGGCGCGGCGCAGGAGCGCCGGCGGCGAGGCTTCCGCGCTCGGGCTCGCTCCATGCTTTTCCAGATTCGCGAGCACGAAGGCATCGATCGGATTCTTCGCGCGAGCCTTGTCGGCAAGCACAGGAACCGCGGGCCGCAAGGGCGGCGTGAAAGCCCAATGGGGCTCGTACTTCGCGCCTTCGGCGATCCAGCGCCGCAGCGTCTCGCGCTCCTCGCTGGAGATTGCGCGCTTGTTGCTGTCCGCCGGCGGCATCACGTCGTCGGGATCGGTGCACGCGACGCGGCGCAGCAGCTCCGAGCGCTCGGGATTGCCCGGCGCGATCGGCGCGATGCCGTCGCGCAGCGTGGTCGCGCTCTCGAACT
Source organism: Planctomycetota bacterium (assembly GCA_035490315.1). Classification (GTDB taxonomy): domain Bacteria; phylum Planctomycetota; class UBA1135; order UBA1135; genus JADJQU01. The sequence goes on along the minus strand of DATHET010000020.1, from coordinate 17,541 downwards.
GGTCGAGTCGCATCTCCGCCTTGCGCTTCGCCGCGTCGGGCCCGTGGCAGATGAAGCAACGGTCGGCGAGGATCGGCCGGACGTCGCGGCCGTAGCGGACCGGCTCGACGACGGCGGCCCGCGGAGCCTCGGGTGCCGCGTCCGAGCTTGGGCCCGGACTTGCGATCCATTCAGGTCCTTCGTCGCAAGCCGCGAGCGAAGAGATCAACGCCAGCGCGAACGGCAGGCCTCGAGATCGAATGAAAATGGAGCGAGACGGCATGGGAGCTCGTTCCGAGAGAGCGGAGTTGCGAGCTTCCCTATTTATACATGGGCGCGCCTGCCGCGACCCGAGCCAACCTCAGGGGACTTCTCCCCATGGCGACGGCGAAAACGCGGGAGCGGACTCCTCCAGGCCCTCCTGCCCTCGCGCGGGCTGCCGCGGCCGGCCCGCGCGACCTCAGTGCAGGTCTCGCACCATCACATTCGCGAACTCGACCCGTCCCCCACCTTCCGTGGAAAGGCCGATCGGGCCGTGTTTCGCGACGCCGGGCATCACGGCCGCGGAGAGCTCGCGGTCGATGTCGACGTCGTTCGCCTCGCCCTCGAACTTGGCGCGGATGCGGCTCCACTGTCCCGTGGGCCGGGGCTCGAGCGCGACCTGGAAGCCCCGCGGGCCGCGCGCGAAGAGCACGGCGGTCGGGTGGCCCTCGAGCACGCGCACGTCGAGCGTGATCTCGCAATCGCCGAAGTCGGCCTCCGTCCAGATCGGCGCAGCCGGCGCCTGGCACTCGAGCTTGCCGCCGCGCAGTTGCCAGTGCGCCGCTTCCGCGCCGACCGGCTTGTGCCAGCCGCTGTAGTCGTCGCCGTGCAACAAGGGACGCGGAGGCTGGCTCTGGCAAGCAGCCGCCAGACACGTCAGACCAACGATCATCGCTGTCGATTTCATGTTCATCGCCGCACCACTTTCGCCGTCATGACGCAACCGGACTCGGAGCAGGACGCGGCGTTGCACACCGTGCCGTCGACCTTGGCTGGAGCGAGCACCACCGCGTCGAGGCGGATCAGCTCGCCCAAGGACCAGGCCTGGAAGGGACAGCCGCGCGGGGTGTGCGGCGCGTCTCCGTCGGCAATCTCGGAGACGTGACCGAGGCCGGCGCACTCGACGTGCTGCAACAGCGGCCCGAGGAAGCGCGCTCGCGCTTCGCGTCGAGCTTCGTTGGTGCATCCACGGACGCGAACCCAGGCCTCGACGAAGGCGCCGGCGAGCCAGGGCCACACGGCGCCCTGGTGGTAGATCCGGTCGCGTTCGCTCGGACCGCCCACGTAGCGGCCGACGTACCTCGTGTCCGCGGGATCGAGGGAGCGCGGCCCCACCGGCGTCCACAGGTTCTGTTCCACGAGATCGACGACGCGGCGGGCGCGGGCCCTGCTCAAGAGTTGCAGCGGCAGGCCGCCGATCGCGAACAATTGATTGGGCCGCAGCGTGGCATCGACGATCCCCGCCACGTGATCGCAATCGACCACGTCGTACAGCGAGCCCGTCGATTCGTTCCAGAAGCGCGACTGGAAGGACTTTCGGCCGAGGTCGAACGCCTTGCGGTGGCGCTTGTCCTTGAGCTGGCCAATCCACAGGGCGTTGAGCCACAAGGCCTGGATCTCCACCGGCTTGCCGGTGCGCGGCGTGATCACGCAGCCCTCGACGCAGGCATCCATCCATGTCAGCTGCACGCCCGGCTCGCCGGCGCGCAAGAGACCGTCCTTGTCGACGGCGATGCCATGGCGCGTCCCCGCCAGATGCCCGTCGAGGATCGAGCGCACTGCTTTCGAAAGCGCGCGCTCGTCCGCTACCGCGAGGCGCACGCCCTGGCGCGCCAGGGCTTCGCGCAATTCGTGCACGCCGATCACGAACCAAAGGGCCGCGTCGACCGAGTTGTATTCCGGCTCGCCGCCCGAATCGGGGAAGCGATTGGGCAGCATTCCCTGGGAGACATGCTTCGACCATTCGAGCAGGATCGCGAGGGCATCCTGGGTGCGGCCGGCGGCGAGGCAAAGACCGCGCATCGCGATGAACGTGTCGCGGCCCCAGTCGGAAAACCAGGGATAGCCGGCGACGATCGTCGAGCCCTCGCCGCGCGCGACGATATAAGCCTCCGCGGCGCGCAGCAGCTTGGAGGGATTGCGCTCGCGGCGCGCGAGCTCGGTGTGGCGCCAATCGGCGACGCGGGCGCGCACGGAGCTCTTGCTGTCCGCCACGTCGGCGAGCGAATCTTCCGTGCCGAGGACCAGCGCAGCCTCGCGGCTCGACAGGTCGAAATGGAAAACCCCGGGCGAGGCGAGATCCTCGAGGTGATCGAAGCCGCGCTCGCGCTCGTCCGCGTAGAGGAAATTGCGGTACCAGTCCGGGCTGGTTTCGAACTGCGCGTCGCTCAATGCCGTGATCCCCGGCAATCCCTGGTATGGCCGCCAGCGCACGCTGTTCGCCGCTTTCGTCGTCGCAAAATCGAAGCTCGGATTCTCGTGGTGCAGCGCGTGAGGATCGCGGCAGGAAAGGAACGGCCGCACTTCGAGCCGGCATCCGGCATGGGGGCTGACCAGGCGCCAGGTCATGACCACCGCGGACCTTCCGCGCGGCACGAAGAGCTCGTGGGTGACGATCACGTTGCTCGCGATTTCGAAGGTCCAGCGCGGCCAGGGCGTGTGCTGGAAGGAGCGCAGCGAGCCGCGGATGTCAGGGTAGAGCGCATCGCCCTGGTAGCGATTCGTGCTGAGCGGAATGCGCGCTCCGTCGAGGATCAACCAGGCTTCGACTCCCGCCACGAGGGCCACGCGCTCCGCAGGCGGCTTGGTCGCCGTCACGAGCAGCGCGTGGTAACGCCGCGAGCGCGTCAGGTCCGCGCGGCCCGAGGCGAATCCGCCCAGCCCATCGGCTTCCACCCATTCGCGGTTATCCGCGAGATGCAGCGCGTCGTCCATGTCCATGGCGCTCAACTTCTTCCGTAGACGGGCACGACGCCGCTGCGCACGAGGAGGTTCTCCGGGGAAGCAAGCCACACGATGGTCGCGGCAACCTCCTCGACTTTCGGCCAGCGAGAGAAATCGGCCTTCGGCATGGCCTTGCGATTCGCCGGGGTGTCCATCAACGACGGCGCGACGGCGTTGACCAGGATTCCCTCGGGGGCGAGCTCTTCGCCGAGAGCTTCGGTCAAGCCGGCGATCGCCGACTTCGTCGCCGCGTAGGCAGCCATCCCGCTCCCACCGCGCGGCTCGATGCCTGCGCGCGCTGCGACGCTGATGATCCGGCCTCCGCCCGCGGGCGGACGGCGCATGCGGCGCACGGCTTCGCGCGTGCAATAGAACGGCGAGAGGAAATTGGCCGCGAGCAATCGCTCGACGTCGGCGCCCTTGGTCTCCGTCAGCGGCGCGCCCGAGTAGCTTCCGATGCAGTGGACCGAAGCCCACAGGGCCGGGAGGGACTCGTAGAAGGCCGTCACCGAGGCCTCGTTCGTCGGATCGACGCCCTTGGCGACCTTCACGCGATCCGCCGCGGCGGAATCGAGGTGCGCGAAGCTGTCCTGCTCGCGCGCGGGCAGGTAACAGGTAGCGCCGGCTTCGAGGAAGCTCGAGACGACGGCGGAGCCCAGGGCGCCGCTGGCGCCGGTGATCACGATGTGGCGGCCGAAGAAGGAGATCGACATGGGACCTGGAGTGTAGGGATCGCCTGGGTCCCAGGAAGAGGCGAATTCTCTGGCTCTGGGCGCGCCGTCTACCGGCGCGGGCGTGGGTTCAGGGTCAGATGCTCGGCGTAGAGAGAGGCGACGCGTGCCCAGGAGCATTCCTTCAGGACGAAATCGCGGGCAGCCTGCTCCAGCACGGCGCGGCGCGCGGGATCGGACGCCAGCTCGAGGAAAAGACGCGAGAGGTTCAGGGTCTCGCGCTCGTCGGCGGCGACGCGCAGCACGCAGGAGCTCGGCAGCTCGCGCTGTTCCATCGAATCGCTCGCGATCACGCCGCGGCCCAGGCCCAGCGACTGGAACACGCCGCCGGAGCTCCCGCCGGTCGACGGCCCGCGCAGCTGCACGGCGAAATCGCCGGCGTGGATCCAGGGCCAGGCTTCCGACTCGTGCACGCGGCCGGTCAACCGCACGCTGGACTCCAGACCGAGCCGGCACACCATCGCGGGCACGTCGAGCGATTCGCGATCCAGGGTGCCGATCAGGGCGAGCCGCAAGTCGGATCGCTGGGCTCGCGCGGCCGCGAAGGCCTCGAGCAGCGGCTCGATGCGCTTGTGGGCCTGCACATTGCCGAAGCTGGTCAAGAGAATTCCCGATTGCCAATCGCTCGGCAGTCCAAGCCGCGCGCGCGTGAGCTTGCGATCCTCGTCGCTCCAGCGCGGCTGTGCGCCATGGGACACGACTGTGACCGGCGTCGGCCCCTTGCGCAGGCCCAGGATTTTTCCGCGCACGTACTGCGAATGCACGATGAAGCCATCCGCGCTGCGCACGATTCCGCGGTTGAAGCTCAGACGAAAGCGATCGCGCGTCAGCGTGAACGACGACAGAGGCGCGGCCGGCGCTTCGCCAAGATCCACCTCGCGCTCACCCTGGACGTCGCGCACGGTAATCCGGCGCACGAAGGCTCCGAGATTGCGCGTGTCGTTGTGCCGGCGCTGGTCGTCCGAGATGAACAATGGCGCAGCGGAGATCTCGAGGATCGGCTCTTCGAGTCCGCGCAGCGCGAGCTCGAGCTCGAATTCGCGCGTCGATCCGCTGGCGGTCGCATCGGCGTGGCGATCCTGGCAAGCGATCTGGACCCGACGGCCGGGCTCCGTCGTGAACGCGACGCGCACCGATTCCAGCCCGGTTCCCGCCAAGCGCAGGCGCGCCCGAGCGCTGGTCCAGCGTCCCTTCGCCTCGAGGCCGTGCCAGCCGTCGAGCAGAGTTCCTTCCATCCGCTTCGCAGAAGGACCCTGTCGATCCGCACCGCGCTCGCGACGCCGCGCGAGGAAGTTCTCGACGTAGACGTTCATTTCCGCGAGTCCGCCTTCGCGCAGAGCGAGGGCCAGACCCTTGAGGCCTCCGCGCGCCAGGGCCGGATGCGCGGCGAGCGCCAGGTCGAACAGGATCCAATCGTGGAGCACGACCGTGCCCCCGACGCGCCGCACGAGTGGCACGAGGAACGCGTGGGCAATCTCGTTGCCGAGCTGGTGCACGATCTGGTCGTAAGCGTTCGGCTCGAGCGTGCGCACTGCTCGCATCTCGCGGCCGAGACATTCCTCGCCCTCGCGACCGTCCTCGACGAAGAGATCGATCTCGGCATGCCGCGACAGCTCCGGCAACAGGTGCCGCGTGTAATCGCCGATCCCGCTTGCCAGCGACGGCGGCGTCGTCACGAGCGCGATCTTCATCGATGCCTCGCCGATTCAGGCGGTCAGGATCTCGACGCCCTCGTCGGACAGATAGATCGAGTGCTCGGTCTGAGCGACCATCACGCCCTCGGCTTCGACCAGCGGCGGGTAGCGCATCAGCGAGCCCTGGCGCGCGAGCTTGGTCAGCGTGTCCTCGACGACCAGGGGATCGTGGGCCGAGAAGTAGCGCCGCGCGATCGGCAGTCCGCGCCAGGCCTCGATCTCCTTGAGCACGCCCTTGTCCAATCCCTTCGCGCGCAGCGGCGGCCGCACCATCATGAACACCTCGGCCTTGCCCTTCTCCGTGATGTAGCCGCGGCCGGTGCAGGCGAAGGGCTCGATCGCGAAGACCATGCCCGCTTTCAGTCGCTCGCGCGTCGACTCGCCCTGGTTGGGAATCTGCGGCGGCGTGTGGACTTTCCAGCGCGCGAGGCCATGGCCAGTTAAATTGCGCACGGGATTGAAGCCGGCGGCGAGGATCGTGCGCTCGATCGCCGCACCGAGATCTCCGACGCTGACTCCGACTCCGATGGTCGCGATCGCGGCCGCGAGGGCATCCGAGGAAGCCTTCACGAGCGGACTCCAGCGGCGGTCGCTGGAAAGATCGATCGACGCGGCCGTGTCGGCGACATAGCCGTCGACGTGCACGCCGAAGTCGACCTTGACGCAATCACCCTCTTCGTAGCGCATGTCGTCGCCCGGCGGCGAGCAGTAGTGCGCGGCGACGTGGTTGCGCGAGGATTGCGCCGGAAATCCCGGCTCGGCGCCGCGCTCGCGGGTCAGGGCCTCGACGTGCTCGAGCACGTCGCGCACCTTGACTCCGGGCTTGACGTTCTGCTTCGCCCACTCGCGGCATTCAGCGGCAATGCGGCCGGCGCGCCGCCAACAGGTCAGTGCATGGGGATCCACGTTCGCGGAGCATAAGACCGGCGGCGCGCTCTGTCGCGGAATAGTTCGGTATAGACTCGGGCGCCATGAGACCGCGAATCCTGGGCGTACTGTTCACGATCCTGCTTGCCGCGAGCTGTTCCGATTCCTCGAAGGCCTCAGGCCCGCTCGAGGTGACGATTTTCGCGGCGTCCTCGCTGCGCAACGTGATCCTGGAGCTCGAGCCGATGCTCGAGGAGCAGCTGGGGGCCAACGTCAGCGTCAGCTACGGCTCGTCCGGCGACCTGGCGCGGCAGATCGCCGCCGGGGCGAAGGCGGAGGTCTTCCTTTCGGCCGACGAGAAGGAGATGGATCGGCTGGATGGGCTCGGCCTGCTCGAGAAGGGCTCGCGGCGCGACTGGGTGTCCAACCAGCTCGTGGTGATCGAGCCTTTCGAAGAGTCGCCCGCGTGGAAATCGGGCTTTGCCATGCCGTTCACGCCGGCGCAACTCGCGGCTCCACGCATCGCGCAGCTCTCGCTCGGAAATCCCGACTCCGTTCCTGCCGGGCGCTACGCCAAGGCCTGGCTGGAGAAAGCCGGCGTGTGGTCCGAGGTATCCGGCCGCGTGCTGCCGGCGATCGACGTTCGCGCGGCTCTCGCAGCCGTCGAATCCGGCGGAGCGCAGGCGGGCATCGTCTACAAGACCGATGCGGCTCACTCGAAGCGTGTGCACGTCGCTTACGAAGTGCCGCGCGAGGAAGGGCCGACGATCACCTATCCGATCGCTGCCCTCGCGGAGAGCCACGAGCTCGCGGCGGCGAAGAAGCTGCTCGATCTGCTCGGATCAGAGCGCGCAACAGCGGTTCTTCAGCGCCACGACTTCGGCATATTGCCCTTGAGCCGCTGAGACAGTGTGTGCGCGCGCTCGCGGCCTCGTCCGAGGCTTTCGAGCAGCGTCGCGGCCAGCGCGGTCCATCCGGTCTGGTGCGTCGCGCCGAGTCCGCGGCCGGTCTCTCCGTGGAAATACTCGTGGAAGAGCACCAGCTCCTTCCAGTTCGGATCCTCGCGGTAGCGCGCATCCGGCCCGTGGCAAGGCCGCTCGCCGTTCTCGTCGCGCAGGAAAGGCCGCGTCAGGCGCCGCGCCAGCTCGTCGGCGGCGAGCTGCAGGTTGATGAAATTGCCTGAACCGACGGGGCATTCGACCTTGAGGCTCTCACCGTAGAAGCGGCCGAAACGCTCGAGGGCTTCGATGATCAGGAAATTGATCGGGAACCACACTGGCCCGCGCCAGTTGGAGTTCCCGCCGAACAAGGACGTCGTCGACTCGCCGGGCGCGTAGTCGACGCGGTGCTCGACGCCGCCGACGTGGATCCGGAAGGGATTCGCTTCGTGGACTTTCGAGACCGAGCGCAGGCCGTTGGGCGAGAGGAATTCGTTCTCGTCGAACACGTGGCGCAGGATGCGCTCGAGACGCTCGCGCGAAGGGATCGAGAACAGGCGCAGGTCCTGCTCGTGCAGATCGTTGCGCTCGAGGTAGGCGATGGTGCTCGCCAGGTCGGAGCGGTGGCGCAGGAACCACTCCATGCGCTTCTTGAATGCCGGCAAGCGATCGATCGTCGCTCCATCGAGCACCTCGACCGCGATCAGCGGGATCAAGCCGACCATCGAGCGCACGCGCAGCGTCTGATTCCCGCCGTCGAGGTGCACCTGGTCGTAGTAGAAACCATCCTCCGCCGACCAAAGGCCGGTCCCGCCGAGGTGATTCATCGCGTCGGCGATGTGCACGTAGTGCTCGAGGAACTTCGAGGCCATGTCCTCGTACGTCGGGTCCTCGAGCGCGAGCTCCATCGCCATCTGCAGCATCGTTCCGCAGTAGAAAGCCATCCACGCCGTGCCGTCGGCCTGCTCGAGGTAGCCGCCGGTCGGCAAGGGCTGCGAGCGGTCGAACACGGAGATGTTGTCCATGCCGAGGAAGCCGCCGGAAAACACGTGCCGGCCCTCGGCGTCCTTGCGATTCACCCACCAGGTGAAATTGAGCAGGAGCTTCTGGAAGCAGCTGGCGAGGAAGCGGCGGTCGCGGCCGGTCTTCTTGTACACGCGCCACACCGCCCAGGCGTGGACCGGCGGATTGACGTCGGAGAAGGCCCACTCGTAAGCCGGGATCTGCCCGTTGGGGTGCATGTACCACTCGCGCAGGAACAGCTCGAGCTGCGACTTCGCGAAGTCCGGATCGAAGCGCGCGAAGGGAATCATGTGGAAGGCGAGATCCCAGGCCGCGTACCACGGATACTCCCAGCCGTCGGGCATCGAGATCACGTCGCGGTTGTAGATGTGGCCCCAGTCGCTGTTGCGACCGTGCTTGCGCGACTCAGGCGGAGCGGGTTGCAGCGGATCGCCTTCGAGCCAGCGCGCGACGACGTAGTGGTAGAACTGCTTCGACCAGCACAGGCCGGCGTAGGCCTGGCGCACGACGCTGCGCTCGTCCTCGGTGAGCATCTTCGGCAGGCGCGCCGCGTAGAAGTCCGTCGTGTCCTGGATGCGCGCCTTCAACGTGCGCTCGAAGTCGTCTCCAAGTTCCTTGAGCGCGACCGCGCGGCCCAGCCGCAGACGCAATCGCAGCTCGACGCTCGAGCGAGCGGCGATCTTCAATCGATAGCGAAAAGCAGCCTTCGTGCCTTCCTTGGTCGGGTCGATCGCATCCGAGTGGCCGTGGACCACGAGCTCGTGAAATCCGTCCTTGACGAAGCGGCCCTTGTTGGGGACGTGGAAGAGGCGCTCTCGGTTGGTGTCATTCTCGGTGAAGATCAGCTCGGGCCCGCGGCCATCCGGCCCCGGTCCCGCGCGCAGGTGGATGTTGCCGAGAGCGTGGTGCAGGCCCTCGATCGAGCCGTCCTTGTGGCCGCGCAGCACGGGCTTGGGACCGGTCTCCTCGTCCTCGCCGCCCCACGACCAGGTATTGCGGAACCACAGCTGCGGCAGGACCTCGATCGATGCCGCGTTCGGGCCGCGATTCGAGATCGTGATGCGAATCGAGAGGTCGTCCGGATCGTCGTCGGCCTTGGCGTACTCCGCGAGCACGTCGAAGTAGCGATCCTCGGCGAACACGCCCGTGTCGCTGAGCTCGTACTCGCTCTCGAGCTTGCTGCGCCCCGCGTTGACCTCAATCAATTTCCGGTACGGGAATTCCGCCTGCGGATATTTGTACAGCGCCTTGAGGTACGAATGGGTCGGCGTCGACTCGAGGTAGTAGTACTCCTCCTTGACGTCCTCGCCGTGATTCCCTTGAGGGCCGGTCAGGCCGAACAGGCGCTCCTTGAGGATCGGATCGCGGCCGTTCCACAGCGCGAGCGAAAAACACAGGCGCGCCTGGCGATCGCAGATGCCGAGCAGGCCGTCCTCACCCCAGCGGTAGACGCGGCTGCGCGCATGGCTGTGCGGAAAATAATCCCAGGCCGAGCCGTCGGCGGAATAGTCCTCGCGAACCGTGCCCCATTGGCGGTCCGACAAGTACGGCCCCCAGCGCTTCCAGTTGCGGATGCGCCGGGCGTCCTCGTCGAGACGCACTTCCTCGGCCAACAGGTTGGTTTCGATCGGCATGGCTTGAAAGAATACCAATCATGTTCGACGCCGCGACTCTCGACGCGCTGCGCATCACGCTCGAAGTCGCGTTGGGCGCGACGATTCTCGTGGCTTTGCCCGCGATCGGCACCGGCTTCGCGCTCGCGCGAGCGCAGTTTTTCGGAAAGAGCGTGGTCGAGACGATCGTCGCCTTGCCGCTGGTCCTGCCGCCGACCGCGATCGGCTATCTGCTGCTCGCCTTGTTCGCGCGCGACGGCTGGCTCGGTCCGCGAGCGATCGGCTTCGATCCCGGCGTGTTGTTCACGCTGCGGGGCGCGATCATCGCGAGCGCCGTGGTCAGTTTCCCGCTGGTCGCGCGCAGCGCGCGCACGGCGTTCGAGCTGGTCGATCCGCGGCTCGAGAAAATGTCGCAGAGCCTGGGTGCTTCGCCATGGCGCACGTTCCTGCAAGTCAGCCTGCCGCTCGCCCGGCGCGGTCTGATCGGCGCGCTCGCGCTCGGCTTCGGACGCGCCATCGGCGAATTCGGCGCGACGGTGATCGTCGCCGGCAACATTCCCGGCCGCACGCAGACGTTGGCGCTGGCGATCTTCAACGACATCCAGGTCGGCGACCACGACCACGCCCTGATGCTGGTCGGTCTGACGACGGTGCTCGCCTTCGTATTGCTCTGGAGCATCGAGCGCTGGCTCGAGCCGCGGCCGCAAAAAGGAATCGCGAAGCCTTGAGCGCCACGATCTCCATCGCGGTGCGCCTCGAGCAGTCAGCGTTCACGCTCGACGTCGCGCTCGAGAGCTCGTCGCGCTGCGTCGGGATCTTCGGTCCGTCGGGCAGCGGCAAGACCAGCCTGCTCGAAGCCATCGCGGGCTGGCGCAAAGGCGCGCGCGGCCGCATCGAGATCGGCGGCCGCACCTTGCTCGACGACGCGAAGAAAACCAACCTGCCGCTGCACCAGCGCAACATCGGTTACGTCCCGCAGGACGCGCTGCTCTTCCCACACTGGAACGTCGAGCGCAATCTGCGCGCCCATGAGTCCTCGAAGCAGGCCTCGCAGCAGGAATTCGACCGCGCCGTCGAGACGCTCGGGATCGCGCAGCTGCTCGCGCGCGACACCACGACCCTTTCCGGCGGCGAAAGACAGCGCGTCGCCCTCGCGCGCGCCTTGATCTCCCGGCCCGCCTTGTTCCTGCTCGACGAGCCGCTCGGCGGCGTGGACCTCGGCCTGCGCCGGCGCATCCTGCCCTGGCTGGTGCGCCTGAAGGCCGCGAGCGAAGCCCCGATCCTTTTCGTCTCGCACGATCCGACCGAGGTCCAGGTCCTGTGCGACGAAGTGATCGCGCTCGACCGCGGCGCCGTGCGCGCCCGCGGCCCCGCGATCGCGACGCTGCGCGCCCTGCTCTCGCGCGAAGATCGCTTCGAGAACGTCCTCGAAGGCAGCGTCGTGCACCTCGGCGCCGGCACCGCGCGCATCGACGTCGGCGGAGCCGAGATCCACGTCGCGCGCGACTCGCTCGAGCTGGGCTCGCGCGTCGCCTTCTCCCTGGGCTCCGACGACGTGCTGCTCGCCCTCTCCCCGCCCCAGGGACTCTCCGCGCGCAACGCCCTCGCCGCCACGGTCGAAAGCGTCGAAGCAGGCGCCGCGGGCACGCGCGTCGACCTGCTGCTCGCCGCGAGAACGCGTGTGCTCCTGTCCGCCACCGTCTCCGCGGAAGCCGTGGCGCAACTGGGCATCGCGCCCGGCCGGGGCATGTTCGCAGTGTTCAAATCCAGCTCCTGCACGGTGCTTTCACCCCAGCCGCGGGACTGACACGCTCCCGCGCGCGTGCCCGTCGTCCCGAAAACTCAGGTCGCCGGCCGCCTCGGTCGATCCCATCGAGGTGGCCGTCTCTCACTCGAGCCTCCTGATCCTGATCGCCAGCCTCGCCGTGTCCTGCACGAGCACCCACGAGCTGGCCTCGGTCAACGCCGACAACGCGGTGGTGCAGCGCCTCGACCCCGATTGCGCCTGGCGCGTCCTCGACGACGGCACGCTCCGCGGCTACGTCGTTCGCTTCGTCGACCCCGCGATCGCGACGCGCTGCTCCTATAGCGTGCGCAACGAGCTGCAGCAGGAGCTGGGCACGATCGACGAGCTTGGCCGCGCGTGGCGCTTCGTCCCCCACCAGCGCGAGGCCCAGTGGATCTGCACCTCGACGCTCATCCGGGGCGCGGCGGAGCTGCTCGGCGCGGGCCCACAGGCCAACCTCGAAGAGGTTTCCCTGGAGCTCCTGCGCAGTGCTCCAGAGCCTCGCTAGCCGTCCCGTTTCCGGGCTCTCGCTCGCCGCGAGCCTTGGACCCAAAGGTCCCAGGGGAAGGCGCTCGAAAAGAGTTCACCGCGCTAGCCGCGAGATCCGAAGAGACGGCATCCCCGCCTCCCCCTCCCCGCACTTTCGACTCCTCCATGATCAAGCTGGCAGCAGGTGAGTATCTGGGCACGTACAAGGTCGCCGAGTTCGTCGCACGCGGCGGATTCGGCCTCGTGTACCTCGCCGAAGACCCCGATGGCGACAAGGTCTGCCTCAAGGTCGGCGACGTCGCCGGCGGCGGCCGCTACGTCTCGCGTTTCCTCGAGATCACGAACGAGCGACGCCCCGAGGGCATCAGCCCCGACGAGACGCCCGCCGAGGCGATCTTCTTCCGCAAGGACGGAGCGCGAGTCGACTTCCTCGACGCGCACGAGATCGACGGCCTGATCCGCAGCGAGGGCGATGTCTTGCGCGGCGCTCACCACCAGAACCTGGTCGGCGTGCGCGAGACCTTCACCCATGAAGGACGCACGATCATCGTGCTCGACTACGTGCGCGGAAAGACGCTGCGCGAAAAGATCCGCGCCCTCGAAGGCATCCGCCTCAACTGGTTCCTGACTGTCGTGCGCGCGCTGGCGAAGCTGTCGCGCTCCGGCGAGCTCGCTTACCACGGCGACCTCAAGCCCGAGAATCTGATCGTCAAGCCCTCGGGCTCGATCGTGATGATCGACCCGGCGATGCGCGCCAACGAGAAGGACGTGATCACCACCACGCCGAACTACAACCCGCTGCTCTTGCGCGACAGCAAGGCCGACGTGATGGGCGTGGGCGTGATGCTCTACGAGATCCTCACGGGCGTGCTGCCCTTCGACAACGTGCCGTGGCAATACGCCGGGCGCGAGCAGGGTGGCGAAGTCGAGCGCTTGAGCCTGTCGTACTTCCTGTCCTACGCACCGCCGAAGGACTTGAACGCGAACACGCCGGAAGCGCTGGAGAAGATCATCTACCGCTGCCTGACCGTGCAGGAGTACGGCCTGGCGGAGCTCGAGAAGGATCTGGTCGACTTCCTGCGCCGCGAGTAAGTCGCAACGCGCCGTGACCGAGCCAGGCTCGACTCCGACATCCCTTCGAGCGAACCTTTCAGCGCTTCCGCGGCTCCTCGCGTAACCAGTAGCGCGCCGGTCGTTACTTGGAAGTACCAGCGCGGCATGTGGCCACTGCGGAGCCCTCGCTCAGCCCACTTCGCAGGCCCGCCGCAGCTCGACGTTCGCGCGGAAAATCGACTCCATCAGCGACATCTTGTTCTCGCGATCCGCGGCGAAGGGATCGACGCCCTGGATCTCGCGGTAGATCGAAGCAATCCCCGTGTCGATGTTCTTCATCGCGGAGACGCGCGCGATCAACTGCTCGGAGCGCTCCAGGCTTTCGATCAGCTTCGAGACGCGGCGCTCGAGGCGGTCGATCTCGTCGTCGGTCTCCTCGCGCAGCAATTCGAGCGACGTCGCGCGCTCGGTAGCGAAGAGCTCGAGCAACCCGGCCACGATCCGTCGCAGCGGCGGCGCGCCGGCAGTCGCGTAGTCGTACAGCGGCAGGAGACGCGCTTGCATCTGCAGGCGCAACTTGTTCCAGCGCTCGGGATCGACGGGAAAGGTCTCGGTCGAGGGCTTGTCCTGCGTGCCCTCTCGACGGACCGCGAGGGCATCGCGCACTTCCGCGAGCTCGCCCTCGACCGCGTGGCGAAGGTGGCCGAGGACGTTGCGCGACTCCGCCAGGTCGCGCAGGTCGCGGACCTGGGAGGTGAATTCGGCCTGCGCGCCGTCGACCAGGGTGCGCATCTCGTCGGGGTCGAGCGGGCCGATCGTGCGCTCCATCAGTGTCCGGTTGATCGCGCGCTCGATCAGGATCGAGATCTCGCGCGATCCGATCGAGACCACGGCGTGGACGCCGCGTGAGCGCAGCTCGTCGGGCGTCGTCGAGCGCCCCAGCTTCCGCAATTCTTCCAGCAGGGCGGAGTTAGCCTCGCGCTTCATGGCAGGAGTATGGCCTCGAAGTGGCAAGTGCGCAGTCCGTGGAACACCCAGGATGAGTTCACAGTTCTGTTAATCACACCTTGATCCAGGGGGCCGGCGCGTCCGCGGCCAGGCATCTAATGCCGGTGATACGCGCCTTCGACGGCGAAGGTGATTTCCTGGCGCGGGCCGGGTTCGGGGTGAACCTCGATACGGCGGGTTGCGGTCCACGGGGATCCCATGCCTGCGACGCCGGCCGGTCCCGCGCTTCTCAAGGACGGCGGATCCGGCCGAAGTCGGGGCATGTCCAGGCCCCCGTTCTTCGTCCTGGGCGCGCCGCGGTCCGGCACGAGCCTGCTCGGCGACCTGCTCGATACCCACGGCAACCTGCGCGTTACGCAGGAGCTCAACCTCACCGGCATCCTGCGCGGCGTCCAGGAGCTGACCGCGCACCGTGCGCGAACCGAGCGCGTCGGTCGCGAGGAGATCCTCACGCGCGACGGCAAGACCGACGCAGCCGCTTACGTGCGCCAGCTCATCGCGAGCGAGCTCGCCGAGAGCGGGAAGCAGCGCTACGGCGACAAGCACACGGTCTATTGCTTCGAGATCCCCAAGCTCGAAGCCCTCTTCCCCGGCGCGCAATACGTGCACATCATCCGCGACGGACGCGACGTCGCCTACTCGGCCCTCGACAATCTCTCGTGGAGCCGCCATTGGCGCTTCGCCGACTGGACGCCGAAGTCGTACGCGCAGGCAGCGTCGTGGTGGAGCGATCACGTGCGCGCGGCGCGCAACGGCGGAGCACGGCTGGGGCCGGAGCGATACCTCGAAGTGCGCTACGAGGATCTGATGGCTTCGCCGCGCGACACGATGGCGCGCATCTTCGAGTTCCTGGGCGAAGCGCTCGACGAGACCAGTCTGCTCGCGCTCGAACGCGTCAAGGGCAGTCTGAGGAGCTGGACAGCGACCATGAGTCGGCGCGAGGTGCGCGAGTTCGAGAGCTGCGGGCTGGCACGGTCGTCGCTGACGGAGCTTGGATACGAGTTCGCCGACTATCCGCCGAGCGTCGTGCATGAATACGCCGATGAGCTCGCGGGAAATGTGGCGGAGCTCGTGAACCGGGGCGAGCTCGAGCAGGCGGTGGAGCTGTTGCAAGGCGCCGAAGCTCGGGGCATCGATCATCCGCTTCTGTGGAACGATCTCGGCGCGATCGCGCACGCGAATCAGGACTTCGGGCAGGCCGCGCGGCTTTTCGTGCGCGCCCTGCGCTATCCGGATCCGCCGCTGTCCGCGGCGATCAATCTGCTCGCCCTTCCGATGCGCGACGAGTCCGTCTTCGCGCTCGTGCAGGCCTTTTCGCTGAGCGATCCGCAGCTGGACGAGGCGCTGGAGGCGTGGCTCCTGGCGCGCGGTCTGTTGCCGACCACCGCGCACGCCGTGGTCCTCGCGCGCAACAGCGTCCAGCGCGCGCTTGCCCGCAACGCCACGCAACTCGAGACGGGTGCGAGCGTCGCGGCCTGGCGTGCGATGGAAAGCGGCCGGCGTCCGGAGGCCCGCGCGCGCTTCGACGAGCTTTCGCGCGCTGGATCGGGGCTGGGCAGGCTGGGTCTTGCCTTGATCGATCTCGCCGAAGGCAAGCACGGACGCGGGAAACAATCGTTGCGCGCCTTGCTCGCATCCGAAACTACCGAAATCGACGTACACGAAGAGCTGTTCGCGCGCTTGGGCGGACAGGAAGTGCTCGAGGAAGTGCTGCCGCATGCGCTGGCCTTCGCCCATCAAAGTCCTCGGCTTCGCGAGCGCATCGCCGCCTGGCTCGCCAACCGCGGCCTCGACGCCGACGCCGCGGAGACTCTGGTGCAGCTCTTCGCCCAGGGTCGCTTGCCACGCGAGACGGCGTCCGTCTCCGGAGGGCAATGCAGCGCTGCTCCTCGGACGTAGAAGGGCGCAGCCACGTTCAACTGCGGAGCGTCTTGCACGGCTCTCCGTTCGCGAGGCGAGCGGCCTTCGTCATCAGGTAATTGCGCTCCGGCAGGCTGAGCGTGCGGCTCGCGGCCAGGCGGAAGTTCCGGATCGAGGCTTCGCGCTCGCCTTGGAATTCCAGCAGGTGAGCGCGAACGGCATCGAGTCGGTGGTGGCCCGCGATGCGTTCGTCCGAAGCCAGCGAATCCACCAACCGCAGCCCCGCCGCCGGGCCGTGGACCATCGCGGTCGCGATCGCATGGTTCAAGGCGACCATCGGATTGTCGCTCATCCGCGCAAGCAATTGATAGAGCGCGAGGATCTGGGGCCAGTCCGTCGCTTCCGCGCGATCCGCCTCGTCGTGCAGAGACGCGATCGCCGCCTGGAGCTGGTAGGCGCCCACCATGCCCTTGGCGAAGGTCGCTGTGATCAGCGACGTGCCTTCGTCGATCATCGCCCGGTCCCACAGGTTGCGGTCCTGCTCGTCGAGCGGGATCAACTCGCCCAGAGGCCCGCTGCGCGCGCGTCGTCGCGCGTCGGTCAGCAACAGGAGCGCCAGAAGGCCCGCGGTCTCGGCATGATCAGGCAGGGAGCGATGGAGGGCGCGCGTCAATCGGATCGCTTCCGTGGACAGCTCGACGCGCTGCAGCTCTTCGCCGGCGCTCGACGCATAGCCCTCGTTGAAAGTCAGGTAGAGCACGTGCAGCACGTCGCCCAGGCGCTTCGCTCGTTCCTCGGCGCCCGGCGTCGCGAGCGGAACGTCGGAGGACTGGATGGTCTGCTTCGCGCGGCTGATGCGCTGGGCCATGGTCGCTTCGGGGACGAGGAAGGCGCTCGCGATTTCCGCGGTCGTCAACCCGCCCACCGCGCGCAACGTCAAGGCGATCGCCGACGGCGGCGTCAGCGCCGGATGGCAGCAGGTGAACAGGAGCTCGAGCGTGTCGTCGTGCTCCAGCGCGCCAGGCTCGACTTCCGCGGCGAACGATTCCGCCTGGGCGGCCACCTCGGTTTCGCGCTTGCGGCGCGCCTCGTCGCTCTCGCGTCGATCGTCCATGCGCCGGCTCGCGACGTGGAACAGCCAGCCGCCCGGATTGCGGGGCATGCCGCTCGCCGGCCACTGGACGATCGCCGTCAGCAGGGCCTCCTGCACCGCGTCTTCCGCCGCGGCGAAATCGCGCGAGCGCCGGAGCAGCGCGCCGAGCACGCGCGGCGCGAGCTCGCGCAGCAGGTGCCCGACGTCGCTTTCCGGCGCAGCCTCGCTCATGTCTCGATCTTCGGCGCGCCCATCACCTGCCTCAGCTCGATCGGAATGCTCATCCGTTCCCCGCCCAGACCCGGCGCGGCCGAGGCGGTGGCTGCGATCTCGATCGCGCGCTTCTCCGACGCGACGTCGACGATCCAGAAGCCCGCGAGCAGCTCCTTGGATTCGGGAAATGGGCCGTCCGTGATCGCCGG
>DATHET010000019.1:0-10375 GCA_035490315.1 Planctomycetota bacterium | reverse complement strand
CTGCCCGTGCGCGACGGCGTGACGAACATTCCGTTGCGCGGCGTGCAGCCGATGACCTTCGAGATGCGCAAGGACGAGCTCAAGGTGCTGCCTCAATCGAAGAACGCTGCGGGCGAGCTGGTGGAAAGCCGCAATTTCCTGCCGGGGAACGACGAGGTGATCGTCGGCTCGCGTCTCGTCGATCGCATCCCCAACGGCCACATCGGCGACGTGATCACGATCAATAAGACTCCCTTCCGAGTGGTCGGCACGTTCGAGCACGCCGGGCAGTTTGGTGGCGAGATCTGGGGCGACCTCGACCGCTTCCTGGCTGCGATGAACCGCTACGGTCCCAATCGCGTGATCGCTCAGTTGAAGCCGGGCACCGAACTCGGCTCCGTCGATCCGGCCAAGGCGCTGTTCACCGACGATCCGCCCGAGCCCGAGCCCGGCACGCTTGCCGCGCGAATCCTGAAGGATCAGGACGTTCCGGCGAAGGTCTACACCGAGAAGCAATTCCTCGCGTCGCAGACCGTGATGATGTCGGGCATGCTCGGGTTCCTGGCCTTCGCGCTTGGGCTGATCATGGGCGTGGCGGCGGTGTTCACGGCGGCGAACACGATGATGGCGGCGCTCTCCGCCAGGACGAGCGAGATTGGAATCCTGCTCGCGATCGGTTACCGGCCCGTGCCGATCTTCCTGTCCTTCATGATCGAGGCTCTGCTGCTCGGGCTGATCGGCGGCCTGGTCGGCTGCCTGATGGCCCTGCCCTTCAATGGGGTGCACGCGGGAGCGATGAACTTCCAGACCTTCACCGAGATGGCCTTCGCGTTCAGCGTGACTCCATTCGTGCTCGCCGTGGCGATCACGTTCTCGCTGATGCTCGGGCTTTTGGCCGGGGCAGTGCCCGCGTGGCGCGCGTCCCGGATGAAAGTGACCAATGCCCTTAGGCACGGTTAGGATCGACTGCCATGCCCAGCCCGAACCACGAGATCAAGCCCTGGGGCGAATACCGTGTCCTCGGCGAGGGCGCGGGTTTCAAGGTCAAGCGCCTCGACGTCCTTCCGGGGAAGCGCCTGTCCTACCAGCGCCACAAGCAGCGCAGCGAGCACTGGATGGTGGTCGCCGGCCGCGCGCGGGTGACGCTCGACGGCCGCGACATCGAGCTCGGGTCGGGCCAGGCCATCGACATCCCCGCCGGCACTGCGCACCGGGTCGAGTGCATCGGCGGCGAGGCCCTGGTGTTCATCGAGGTCCAGACCGGGACCTACTTCGGCGAGGAAGACATCGAGCGGCTGTCCGACGACTACGGCCGGGCCTGAAACTGGCTCCAACGCTCGCGGGGGCGATTGCGTAAGCCCCGCGTCTTCCAGTCTTGCTCCGCGCGCGCCCCCCCGCGTACCCTCTCCGCCCCCGATGTCGGCCCTGACCGGGCCCGGATCGCCTGACCTCGTTCACCTACCCTGCGACTTTCATGATCGAGATCCAGAATCTGACCAAGCGCTTCGGCCTGTTCACGGCCGTCGATGACATCTCTTTCAAGGTCGAGAAGGGCACGGTGCTCGGCTTCCTCGGCCCCAACGGAGCCGGCAAGTCGACCACCATGAAGATGATCACGGGCTTCCTCTCGCCGACCGCCGGGACCGCGCGGGTCTGCGGGCACGACGTCCAGAACGAGCCGATCGCCGCCAAGGAGAAGATGGGCTACCTGCCCGAGGGCGCGCCGCTCTACCCGGACATGACTCCGCGCGGCTTCCTGGCCTTCGTGGCCGAGCTTCGCGGCGTCAGCGGCAACCGCAAGGCGCGCATCGAAGAGGTGGTGTCCAAGGTCAACCTGCAGAGCGTGCTCGACGTGCCGATCGAGACCCTGTCGAAGGGCTACAAGCGTCGCGTCGGCCTGGCCCAGGCCATGCTGCACGATCCGGAAGTCCTCGTGCTCGACGAGCCGACCGACGGCCTCGATCCCAACCAGAAGCACGAGGTGCGCACCCTGATCCGCTCGATGGCGGCGAACAAGGTTGTCGTGCTCTCGACCCACATCCTCGAGGAAGTCGAGGCCCTGTGCACGCGCACGATCATCATCTCCAACGGGAAGCTGGTGGTCGACTGCACGCCGGCGCAGCTTGCGGCCAAGTCGCGCTACCACAACGCGGTTTCCCTGACCATTCCTTCGACGCAGCGCGAGAAGATCGAGCGCAGCCTGAACGGCATGTCGCAGGTCGCGAGCGTCGAGTTCTCCGGCGGCACCAACGGCCGCGTGTCCATGACCGCTTTCCCGCGCGCGGGCTCGTCGATCGTCGCCGAGGTCGGCGCGAAGGCGCGCGACGAGCACTGGGAGATCGACGAGATGCGCGTCGAGTCCGGCCGCCTCGACGAAGTGTTCCGCAACCTGACCGGCTTCGGCGCCCAAGCCAACTGAGCCCACGATGTCCAAGACGATCACATTGATGAAGCGCGAGCTGTCGGGCTATTTCGCCACGCCCGTGGCCTACGTTTTCATGGTCATTTTCCTGCTGCTCAGCGGGATCCTGACCTTCTACGTCGGCAGCTTCTACGAGAACGGGCAGGCCGATCTGCAGGCCATGTTCACCTTCCAGCCCTGGCTCTACCTGTTCCTGATCCCCGCTATTTCTATGCGGCTGTGGGCTGAAGAGCGCAAGAGCGGGACGATCGAATTGTTGATGACACTGCCGGTGTCGCTGGCGCAAGCGGTGGTCGCGAAATTCCTCGCGGCCTGGGTCTTCGCCGGCCTGACCCTCGCTTTGACCTTCCCGTTCTGGATCACGGTCAACTTCCTCGGCAATCCCGACAACGGCGTGATCGTCGCGAGCTACATCGGCTCGTTCCTGATGGCCGGCGGATTCCTCGCGATCGGCGCCTGCATCTCGGCCTCCACGAAGAACCAGGTGATCGCCTTCGTGATCAGCGTCGCCCTCTCGTTCCTCTTCGTGCTCGCCGGCTTCCCGGCGGTGCTCAATTTCTTCAAGCCCTTCGTCGGTCAGACCGTGATCGACGGGATCAGCTCGCTGAGCTTCCTGACCCACTTCTCCTCGATCACCAGCGGCGTCATCGACCTGCGCGACCTGGTGTTCTTCGCGTCGCTGATCGGCTGTTTCCTGTTCGCGAATGCCACCCTGGTCGAGCTGAAGAAGGCGGACTGAGCGATGAACAAACGATTTCTCACCCTGGGCGGCCTGGGCATCGCCGTCCTGTTGTTGATCTCGATCAACGTGCTGTCGAACACCTCGCTGCGCTCGACGCGCTTCGACCTGACGCAGGACAAGCTGTTCACGCTCTCGAAGGGCGCGAAGAACATCCTGGGCAACCTCAAGGAGCCCGTGACCCTGCGCCTGTACTACTCGCACAAGCTCGGCAGCGACATCTCGTCGATCGCGACCTACGCGCAGCGCGTCGAGGAGCTGCTGGGCGAGATGGCTTCGCACTCGAAGGGCAAGCTGACCCTCGAGGTCATCGACCCCGAGCCGTTCAGCGAGACGGAAGACCGCGCCGTGCAATACGGCATCAAGGGCGTGCCGGTCGGGGGCGCGGGCGAGCTGCTCTACTTCGGCCTCGCGGGCACGAACACGACCGACGAGAAGGAGATCATCCCCTTCCTGCAGCCCGAGAAGGAGAGCTTCCTCGAGTACGACGTCACCAAGCTCGTCTTCACCCTGTCGAACCCGACGAAGAAAGTGCTCGGCGTCATGAGCACCCTCGCGATCGAGGGCGCGATGGCCAATCCCTTCCAGCGCGGTCCGGCCGCCGAGCCCTGGCTGGTTATCGAGCAGCTGCGCCAGATGTACGAGGTCAAGACGCTCCAGCCGAACGCCAAGGAGATTCCCGCCGACGTCAGCGTGCTGATGGTCGTGCACCCCAAGGCCCTCGGGCCGGAGACGCTCTTCGCCCTCGATCAATACGTGCTCGGCGGCGGTCACGCGATCGTGTTCGCGGACCCATACTGCGAAGCGGACGAGCCGCCGCAGGATCCGAACAATCCGATGGCGAGCATGCAGGCCCAGCGCTCCTCGGATCTCGGCTCGGTGTTCGCTGCCTGGGGCGTGCAGCTCGAGCAGGGCAAGATCGCGGCCGATCTCGAGCACTCGCTGCGCGTCAACTTCAACGACGCCGGCCGCGACGAAGCCGGTCAGTACATCGTCTGGCTCAACCTCGACGAGACCACGTTCAACAAGGACGTGGTCGTCACCGACCAGATCAAGTCGATGATGCTGGCGACGGCCGGCGTGCTCTCGAGCGCGAGCGGCGCGACGACCAGCTTGTCGCCCTTGATCTCGACCGGACCGAAGGCCTCGACCGTGCCGGTCTCCTCGATCCAGTTCCTGTCGAATCCGAAGACCCTGCTCAACGACTTCATGGAGGGCGACCACGCCCTGACCCTCGCGGCGCACATCACCGGCAATGCGAAGACCGCTTTCCCCGGCGGACGGCCCAAGGCGCCTGAAGGCGCGGAGCCGCAGCCCGCGCCGGAAGTCGAGAAGCCGGTGCTCACCGAGTCCAAGGCCCCGATCAGCGTGATCGTGGTCGCCGACTGCGACATGCTGCAGGACAAGTTCTCGTTCAGCGTGCAGAACTTCTTCGGCAAGCGCCTGGCCACGCCCGCCAACGGCAACATGGCATTCGTCGCCAATGCGATCGATTACCTCGAAGGCTCGACCGACCTGGTCAGCCTGCGCAGCCGCGGCTCCTCGCACCGGCCCTTCGAGGTCGTCGAGACCTTGAAGAAGGACGCGGAAAAACGCTTCCGCGCCCAGGAGCAGGAGCTGCAATCCAAGTACGACCAGGCCAACCAGCGCGTCGAGGAGCTCTTGAGCAAGCGCCAGGGCACCAGCCAGGACCTGCTCTCGGAGGATGTGCAGAAGGAAGTCGACAAGCTGCGCGACGACCAGGTGCGAACGCGCAAGGAGTTGCGCGAAGTGCGCCGCTCGCTCAACAAGGACATCGAAAGCCTGGGCGTGCGGGTCAAGATGATCAACATCGCGCTGATCCCGGCTTTGCTCGTCGTGTTCGCGCTCGGCCTCTCCCGCTGGCAACGCCTCCGCCGCAAGTCTTAGGCTCCTAGGCAATCATGAATTCACGCACGATCCAGATCATGGCCGTCGTCGCGCTCGCCGTCGCGGGCGCGGCCTGGTACTCGTCTCGCCCCGCGAAGCCGGCTTCGGCCCAGCAATCCCAGGTCGGCGTCGAGCTCTTCCCCGGCCTCGCGAAGAAGGCCGCGGAAGTCCAGACCGTCAAGGTCCAGGCCAAGGGCCAGAGCTTCACGCTCGACAAGCAGGGCGACGCCTGGGGCATGAGCGACAAGGGCGGCTACGCGGTCAATTTCGACAAGGTCAAGGACCTCGTGTCGAAGCTCGCGTACTTCAAGATCGTCGAGAAGAAAACGGCGGATCCCGAGCGCTTCGCGAAGCTCGACCTCGAGGACGCCGACAAGCCCGAGTCCAAGTCGACGCGCGTGACGCTTTCCGACAAGGCCGGCAGCGTGCTCGCCGACATCCTCATCGGGAAGTCCGCGACCGGCGGCGGTCCGAACCTGGCATCGATGTACGTGCGCCGGCCGGGCGAGAACCAGACCTACGAAGTCTCGGGCACGGTCTACATCGACGGCGCCGCGAACAACTGGCTCGACAAGCAGATCGTCAAGCTCGAGCGCGCGCGCGTGCACAAGGTCGAGTCGCTCACCAGCGACGGATCCAAGCTCGTGATCTCGAAGGCCACGCCCGACGACAAGAATTTCGCGGTGGCGGACGTTCCGGCGGGCGCAGAGCTCAAGTGGCCCGGCGTGGCGGATGGAGTCGCCGGGGCGCTGGAGTACATGAACTTCGACGACGTCGAGCCGGCGGGCACGCGGGACTTCACGGATCCTTCGACGGCGACCACGACGCTGCAGACCTTCGACGGCCTGCTGGTCACGGTCAAGGTGCTCGAGAAGGAAGGCAAGTTCTACGGCCAGTTCTCGGCGAAGGCGGATCCCGCCGCGCGCGTCGAAGTCACGAAGTTCGAGCCGCCGCCGCCCGCTCCGACACCCGCGCCCACGGATCCGGCGGCGCCGCCTGCACCGATCGACCCGAACGCGCCGGCTCCCGCTGCTCCGGCACCGATCGAGACCAAGTCGGTGCCCGGCAAGACCGCGGAGGAAGTCGCCAAGGAAGCCAGCGAGCTCGATGCGCGGCTCTCGAAGTGGACCTTCGTGCTGCCGGGCTACGCCGCTTCGAACTTCACGAAGAAGATGAGCGACATGCTCAAGGAACCGGAGCCGCCCGCGGTCCCGGGCAGTCCGCTGCTCGACCCGACCGCGCCCACGGTTCCGCCCGTCGACGACGGCGCAACGAAGCAACCCGACCAGCCGATCGACGACGGCCACGGCCACGACTTGCCGAAGAGCCCTGTCGACGACGGCGCGGCGAAAGAGCCCAAGAGTCCAGTCGACGACGGCGGCGTCAAGGAACCGAAGAAACCGGACGACGGCAAGTGATCGAGCGCGAAGTCCAGGGCGACGTCGCGATCCTGCGCCTGGCGCACGGCAAGGCGAGCGCGCTGGATCTCGAGCTGCTGGTCGCGCTGGACGAAGCTCTGCAGGCCGAGGAGCGCTCGCAGGAGCGCGCTCTGGTGCTCACCGGCAGCGGGACGATCTTCTGCGCCGGCGTCGACTTGAAGCGCATCGTGCAGGGCCGGCGCGGCTACATCGAAGCCTTCCTGCCCGCGCTCGAGCGCGCCTTCGCGCGCCTCTTCTTCCTCGAGAAACCGGTGGTTGCCGCGATCAACGGCCACGCGATCGCCGGCGGCGCGGTGATCGCCCTCGCCTGCGATCAACGCCTGCTCGCGCGCGGCAAGGGCATGGTCGGCACGCCCGAGCTCAAGGTCGGCGTCCCCTTCCCCTTCCTCGCCCTCGAGATCCTGCGCGCATCCCTCGGCCTGCGGCTCGCAGCCACGCTGGTCGTCGAAGGCCGCAATTATTCCGGCGAGGAAGCCCTCGCTCAGGGCATGGTCCACGAGCTGGTCGGCCTCGAAGCCCTGATGCCGCGCGCTCTGGAGAGCGCCGCGTCGCTCGCGCGCATCCCCAGCGAATCCTTCCGCCTCTCGAAGCGCTGGCTGCGCCGTCCGTCCAAGGAACTGTGGGAACGCAATCGCGCCGAGAGCGAGGCCGCGACCCTCGAAGCCTGGTGCGGCGAGCCGGTGCTGCGCGCGGTCGAAGACTACGTCGCGCGCACGCTGCGCTGAAGCAGGGTCGCGGCGTCCGCAGGCCGCCCGAGCAGCATCGCGGCGTCGCGCACCGCGTCCTGGCTCCCCGACAAGGCGAGCACGTCGCCGCGCTGCAGCACTTCGCGCGGCTCTGGCTGAGCGATGACCGCGCCATCGCGCTCGATCGCGACCACGTTCGCGCCAGTCTTCGCCGAGAGGTCGAGATCGCCGAGCGAGCGCCCGACCGCCGCCGACTGGGGCGCGAGCCCGAGCATCGTCAAATGCCCGATGCCCGGCAGCAGCGATTCCAGGGCCTCGATGCTCGGCGCGGGCGTCTTGGTCCCCCGCCGCCGCAACGCCGCCGCGATCACCTGGGCGCCGGCCTGCACGTGGCCCTCGAGCTCGTTGGTGCGCAGCCACAGCGAATAGGCCAGGGTGCCGAGCACGAATAGCAGCACGATGAAACCGCCGAGCGGCGGGACGAAGGGCTGGGTCACCGCCTGGGCCACGAGCCCTGAGACGAGGACCAGCGCGAACTGCACCGACACGGCCAGGGCGCGCCGCGGTGTGTAGGCCGGATCGGTGCGCGTCGGCGCGGGGATCGGCATGGCCGCTTCGGAGACCACGGCCGCGATCCGCGCGCTCATGCGCACCGTCCCGAAGCCGAAGGGCAGGGAAGCGAGCACGGCGCAGGCGACGACCACGCCCTGGGTCAACGCGGGATGGTCGCCGATGCGCTCCGCGACCCAGCGGTGGAAATCGCCGTACCAGACCGCCGCGCTGATGATCACGGCCGAGAACAGGATCAGATCGACAGCGAGCCACATCGCCATGCGCGTCAGGCGCCGGCGCAGGGCGCTGGGGTCCTTGCGCGCGCGCCAGCTCTCGAGCCAGGCCGCGTAGAGCGAAGCGAAGGTGCGCATCCGCGCCGGCAGGTGCCGCTCGATGGACTCCGCGATGCGCGGCGAGGCGCGCACCAGCCAGGGGTTGAGCATCGCGGCGAGCACCGCGACCGCGACGGCCACGGGGTACAGGAAGTTGCCCACCGCTCCGCTGGCCACGCCGATGCCGGCGATGATGAAGGAGAACTCGCCGATCTGCGCGAAGCTCAAGCCCGCGCGCACCGAATCGCGGATGCCGTTGCCCGTCAAGAAGGCGCCGAGCGAGATCGCGCCGGTGCGGGCGACGAGCACCACGCAGAGCAGCGCGAGCACGGCCACCCAGTGCTCGAGCACCAGGCTGGGATCGAGCAGGATGCCGACCGAGACGAAGAACACCGCGGCGAACACGTCGCGCAGCGGACTCACCAGCTTGGCGATGCGCTCTCCCGCTCCCGCCTCCGCCACCAGCATGCCGGCGAGGAAGGCGCCCAGCGCGACGGAGTAGCCGGCCCTGAGCGCGATCCAGGCGAAGGCGAAGCACAGGCCGACGGAAGCGACGATGCTGACCTCGTCGCTGGCTACGCGCGCCACGGCGCGCACCAGCGGCGGGACGATCAGGAGCCCGGCGACGACCATCGCGGCCAGGAAACCCGCGAGCTTCATGATCGTGCCGGTCAGCTCCCCCGCCGACACCGCGGCTCCGGAGACGACTGCGGTGAGCACGGCGAGCAGCACGATCGCCACCAGGTCCTCGACCACGGTCACGCCGAAAACCAGGTCGCGGAACTCCGGATCGGAGTGGTCGTCGCGCAGCGATCGCTCGAGCAGCATCGAGCTGGACACGACCAGGGTCGCCGCGGCGAAAACGGATTCCAGCGAGGACCAGCCAAAAGCCCGCGCGACCAGGAAACCGGCGCCGAAAACCAGGGGAACCGAGGTGGCGACGAGCACGCCGGCCGTCGGCAGGAGCTTCGCGAAGCTGCGCAGAGTGAATCCCAGCCCGATCGAGAACATCAAGAGGGTCACGCCGAGCTCGGAGAGCACGTGGACGTTGGCCTCGTCGGCGTAGGGGATCAGCGGCACGTGCGGACCGACGAACACGCCGGCCAGCAGGTAGCCGAGCACCACCGGTTGGCGCAGCCGGTGGCAGAGGACCGCGGTCAAGGCCGCCGTGCAGCAGACCAGCGCGAGATCCTCGAGAAGGTTGTGCGCCGCCATGTCGGGGCAAAGTAGCAAGTTGGCTGGCGTGCGCGGCTCGCGATCCACAGGATGATCCGGGCTTGCCCAGGAGTCATTCCGAACCAGGAGCTGCGATGGCCTTCCCGCCCCGACCCGAGATCGATGTTGCACAGACGCCTCGCGCCGCTGCCCAGGCTTGCGCAGCGCGCATCGTGTCCGCGGCGCGCTCAGGGTTAGGCGCGCGCGGCAAATTCAGCCTGGCCTTGAGCGGTGGCTCGACGCCCAAGGCCACCTACGAGGTGCTCGCCGCCGATCACGCGCGCGACGTCGATTGGACGCAGGTCCACTTCTTCATCGGCGACGAGCGCATGGTTCCTTACGACGATCCTCGCTCCAATTTCGGCGCGGCCCGTGCGGCTTGGCTCGGCGCGCTCGGCCTCCCGGAATCCTGCCTGCATCCGATGCCGATCGCCCAGGACGGCGACGCGGGCGCGCGCGCTTACGAGCGCGAGCTGCGCACCCACGCTCCGGAGGGCCTGGACTTCGTGATGCTCGGCCTTGGGGACGACGGCCACACCGCCTCGCTGTTCCCGGGCCGCGTCGAAGCTCTTCCGCCCGCGCGCTGGGTGGTCGCCGCGCAGGCTCCGCCGACCAGCCCGATCGAGCGCCGCCTGACCTTGACCTTCAGCGCTTTCGAAGCCGCGCGGGAAGTCGTGTTCCAGGTCTGTGGCGCGAGCAAGTCGCGGCTGGTCGCCGACATCCTCGCCGGCCGCGGCGGATTCCCCGCGGGAAAAGTTCGCGCGCGAGAGAGCCTGCGCTGGATTCTCGACGCCGCCGCCGCAGAGCAGTGGCTCGCGGAGCGCCCTAGCCGTCCCGCTGTTTCTTGAAGATCAGCAGGTGGTTGAATCCGCGCAGGAAGAAATTGCCCTCGGCCGCCGCGCGGTGGAAGTTCGGCTTTTCCAGCGTGCGATTCCCGCGCACCACCGCGATGTGATCGACGGGGCGGAAGCGCTTGCGCAGCAGGCCGAACAGCTCCGCGCCCAGGGCTCCGAAGGGCGCGCCCTTCTTGAAGCTGTCGGAGACGTAGACCGCATCCTTCGCGATCGGCGCTACCTCGCGGTCTACGTCTCCGACAGCTTCAA
>DATHET010000018.1:0-15403 GCA_035490315.1 Planctomycetota bacterium | reverse complement strand
CGTCGACGCGGCGATCAATCCGAACACGGTCGGCAAGGCCTGGCGCGATCTCGAGCGCATGGAAGTGCTCGATTCCAGGCCGGGCGACGGCGTGTTCGTCGCGCGTGGCGCAGCGGGTCGTGCGTGCATCGCGCGTGACGCCTGGCTCGAAGCCGCACTCTCGCGTTGGATCAATGATGCACAGTCCTCGGGCTTGTCGCGCAGCGAGATCGAGCGCTGTTTTGCGGCGGCATTCGCGAAACGGCGCGGTTGGAAACAAGTCGGAGAAAGCGCATGAAGACGGATCGATATCCGGTGGTGGTGAAGGGGCTTCGCGTCGTGTTCGGCAAGCGGCGCGTGCTCGACAAGCTCGACTTCGAGCTGCGTCGCGGGAGCGCGACGGCGCTGGTCGGCGATAATGCGGCGGGGAAGTCGACGCTGCTGCGCGTGTTGATCGGTCGTCTCGTGCCTGACGCGGGCTCGGTCGAGGTTCTGGGACTCGATCCAGCTCGAGACGGAGCGTCGCTGCGCGCTCGATTGGGCTATGTCGCGGACCGAATCGAGCTTCCCAACTGGATGAGAGCAGGCGACTGGCTGAAATTCAGCGCGCGCTTCTATCCAACGTGGAATCT
Organism: Planctomycetota bacterium; assembly: GCA_035490315.1. GTDB lineage: Bacteria > Planctomycetota > UBA1135 > UBA1135 > JADJQU01. The sequence goes on along the minus strand of DATHET010000018.1, from coordinate 14,792 downwards.
GAACGAGCAGGAACGCCTGTGTACGATGCTCGAGCTCGACACGCGCGAAAAAGTGCGCGAGCTGTCGAAAGGAAACCTCGCCAAGCTTGGCCTGATCGCGGCGATGTCTCATCGACCGGAGCTCCTGCTCTTCGACGAAGCCTTCAGCGGATTAGACTCGGGCACGCGTGAGAAATTCTCTTCCGCCGTGATCGACCACCTGCGCGACGAGGGCCGCACGGTGCTGCTCGTCAGCCATTCGATCGCGGACATCGAGCGCGTTTGCGACCGCGTGGCAATCCTCTCGGAAGGCCGCATCGCTCGCGAAGACGACCTGGAAACCATTGCGCGCACGCCGCGCGGCGGCATCGATCTCGACGCGGCCCTGCGCCGCGAACAAACGACCTTGGAGGTGAGCGCATGAGCATCTGGTCCACATTGCTTCTCCACGAGGTGCGCAATGCGCGCTCTTCGCTGATCGCTGCCGCGTTGCTGATGACGGGTATGCTCGCGCTGCTCCACGTCCTCGGACGGGGACCGATCGAGATCGAGATCGCCGGCGGAATCTTGATCTGCCTTTGCGCGCTGCAGCTCTCCGCAGATCTGTTCGCAACCGATCTTGCCAGCGGACGATTGTCGACGCGTGCGGCGCTGCCCGTCAGTGCGCGCAACCTCTGGAGCGCAAAAGTTGGATTCTTTGTGGTGTCGATCGCCGCGCTCGCGAGCTTCGCAATCCTCGTTGAATGCGGATGGCAACGCGTGTTCGGTGACGCTGCTTCACTCAGAGAGTTCCTCTTTGCCCTTCCTTCTCCGGCGGAAGCGATCACCGCGATTGCACTGATCGGGGCGACCGGGATGCTTTGTTCCATGGTGGTCGAGAACGCACTGACCGCCGCACTGCTATCCGGCCTTGCTCTTGGAACACTCTGGGGCTTGTGCCAGGTATTCGCGGACCAGTTGACCATCATCAAGGATCAGTGGCACGGAGTTCACTTGGCCACGTTCATCCTGCTCTGCGCTGGTTTCTTCCTGGCCGTCGGCAACTTCGCCTTCGTGCGCGGCCAGCGCCGCTCCAACAGTGCAGCCTTTCGTGTTCGCGTGGCCTTGATCAGCGCGCTCATCGTCATGCTTGGGTTCACCGGCACGGTCACTGCGGCGAACTGGCACTATTCCACCCTCGATCTCAGCGATCCGCGAACTTATATCTGCTCCGCGACGGCCTCGCCCGACGGGCGGTTCATCGCCGTGCAGGCCGATGTCGCACACCGAGTGCAAGACGCACCGAATCTGCGATCCGTGTGGGGCATCGACCTGGAATCAGGTTCGCGGCAGCAGCTAGCCTGGCCGGGGTACCTCTGTGGAGTCGACTATGGTGGGGGGTGGAGCGATCGGAACGGCCTGCTCGTTTTCGTCGGGGACAAATGGCACGGTAGGAACACGACCAGTGCACTTCGCCTCCATTCGATTCGTGGCGAGCTGCACCAGCAGCCGGCTGAAATCCAAGACAACATGCCAACGCCCCGAGTTCCCGATTGGGCACTCGTCAGTCGTGAACGGCCGAAAAAAGCTGGATCGCATTTTCTGCGAGTGCGTTGGAAGGATACGAGCTTCGAGCGGACCTTCGAGGGCGACAGTTCCGAGACACGCCTCGGTTGGGGTGTCTTGATCTCGCCGACCCCGGGTCGAGTGATCCTGCGGCGCGGGCAGAGTCTGGTGCTCGTCGACCTGGCGCACGAGGAGCAGCGGGTGCTGATCGAGACAGGCGTTCGCTATGTGAGCCCATCACCGGACGCCACAGCCTTGCTCGTGCGCACGGACACGCAGTCACAAATCCTGTCCAGTGCGGACGGTCGCGCCTTGCACGAGCCCTGGCCCCGCGAGGAGTGGCTTCCCGCCTGGATTCCAGGTGACGATCGCTCTCATGAGCTGAGCCTCGAACCAGCCTGGCGCAACCCGCCTTCTCGCCGCCACCAGGCGAGGCCTCGTTCCAACAGGAAGATCCTAGACCTCGACGCGGGTCGTGAAATCGAAGTCCAGGCCAGATTTGGCCGGTGCCTCGCCAGGGTCGCCGACCGCGGGTACGTTCATATCGACGAGCAGGGCAATCTGGTGTGGCTCGACCGCGAGGGGAAGCTGGTGCGGGTGATTGTCGATCGCGCGAGCCCCTGAGCCGGAGACTCAGGCGCGCTGTCCGCAGCACTTTGCCGAGAGTTCGTCACGAACTCTCACCCGGCGGCAGATACTGGGCAGTGTGGATTCGTCCTTCTTCGAGAATCTGGGCGCGCGGGGGCTTGCCGGCGAGGTCGCCTGGCTTCGGACCCTTGCCGCGAGCCTGGTGCGCGACCCCGATGAAGCCGAGGACCTGGCTGGCGAAGTCTGGGTGCAGGCCCTGGCGCGGCGGCCGGCGGTCAGCGACGAGCGTCCGCTGCGCGCCTGGCTCACGGTGGTCCTGCGGCGGCTCGCGTCGCGGCGGCGGCGCGAGGGCGATTCACGTCGAGAGCGCGAGCTGCGCGCGGCGCGTCCGGAGCACATTCCCGGCGCGGACGATCCGATCGAGCGCGTCGAGCTGCAGCGCAAGCTGGTCGAAGCGGTTCTCGCCCTGTCGGAACCCTATCGATCCGCGGTCGTGCTGCGCCATCTCGAGCAGCTCTCGATTCCGGAAATCGCGCACCGCCAGTCCTGCACGCCCGAAGCAGCGCGGCAGCGCGTCGCGCGCGGCCTGCAACAATTGCGCGCGCGCCTCGATCGCGCATTCGACGGCGGCCGCGATGGCTGGCGCGCGCTGCTCGTTCCTTTCGCCGCACACGCGCCGATCGCGGGCACGGCGGGACTTGCAGGAGCGATCGCTGTGAGCTCGAAGACCGTCGCGGCCCTGATCCTGTGCGTCGTGGCGGGCTTGCTCTTCTGGTGGTGGCCCGAGCCATCGCGCGCTCAGCTCGACAGCGCCTCGCTTCTCGGCGGGGACTCGATGCAGGGACCCGACTCGCAATCGGGGAACATCTCCGGCCTCGAGGCACCGCAGGATGCCTGGTCGCGCGACACCGCGGGACCGCTGATTCGCCGTCCGCGGCTCGCGGGCAAGGTCGTCGACTCCAGCGGCGTCGCGATGGCGGGCGTCAGCGTCAGCTTTTCCTCCGAGAGCGGGTTCAGCGCGCCCGGCGTCGAGACGGACGCGAGCGGTCACTTCGAGCGCGAGCTCGACGCGCAGCCGGCCGAGGGCGCGCCCATCGAGGCCACTGTCGAGTCGGTCGAGCACTGCGAAACGACCGCGATCGTGACCACCCGCGAAGAGGCCACGATCGTGATGGCCAAGCTCCCGCGCATCGAGGTGCGCGTCGTCGGACCGGAAGGCCTGGCGCCGGAAGGCAGCGGAAACGTCAAGCTTCTGCTGCGCGACAAGCATGGAACGCGGACCACGAGCCTCGAGCTCGACGAGGACGGGATCGCGCGGTCCGACCCGGTCCAGCCGGGGCAATTGCTGCGCGTGAACTCGACCTTCGACGGATTCGCGTGCCACGCCGTGACGCGCAACGACCAGCTTCTCGGTGACGCGACGCTGCGGGTCGACGTCACGCTCGCGCGCGGCGTCACCCTGCGAGGAACCGTGCTCGACGAGCACACGCATCGGCCGCTTTCGGGCGTCATCGTCCGCGCCGAGCCCTTGTTCCCGTTGACCTGGGCCGATGCGCCGAATGCGACGACCGACGGCTCCGGGAACTTCGAGCTGCGCGCGGTGACGGCCAGCAGGCACATGTTCGCGGAAGATCGTTCGATGATCGATTGCTACTACGTGAATGTGGAGATCGACGGTTACGCCCTGCTCACGCCCAAAAACCTGGTGTGGAAGCACCCGATCGCCTCGCCGCAGCCGGCGGTGGTCGACGACATCGAGCTGCTGCTCGTGCCGACAGGCACTCTGATCGTGAAGCTGCGCTGGCCCGGCGGCCGCGACGTCGGCTACATGGTCGTGCTGCGGGTTTTCGATTCCGCTGGTCACGTCTTCGAGACCGGCCAGAGTTCCGGCGGAGAGTGTGGACTGACCAAGGTTCCCGCCGGCGATCTGAGCCTGATCGCCAGGGCCCTTGATCCGCGCGGATTGGCGCGGACAGAGTTTTCCCTGCGCGTCGGCGAAGTGAAGCGAATCGATCTGACCCTCCAGAGTCCAGACGCCGCAGTCGAGGGCCGCGTCGTCGACGATCAGGGGCGCGGAGTTCCCGGCGTCGTGCTGGGCGCCGAGAATTTCATCGAGGTGTCCGACAATCGCACCTCGCTGGACTGGCCCGATACGCAAACCGATGCTCAGGGCGCGTTTCGTTTCGAAGCGCTTTACCCAGGCTCGCTCGAGATTGCCGTTGCAAACGGGGAAGACCTGCTGCCAATGGCATTCTGGCCGCCCTTGCGGACCGTCGCGCTCGACGCGGCAGGGATCGCGACCGGCGTGGAGTTCCGGTCGGCACCCGCGGTCCAGTATTCGGGCTCTGTCGCCCCGCTGCCTGCGCTCGACGATTCGCGACCCTTGTTCGTCGAGCTCACGCATGCGGAATTCGGCTCGATCGGCTCCAGCATGGTGGAACCGGGCGGGGGCGGTCGCTTCGAGCTCACGGCGATGCCTGGCATCGACTACGTGCTGATCGCGAGGCGCGGCGGCAAGGTGCTCGGCAGTCTCGCGGTTCCCCAGGCCGGCACTCGCAATTTGATTTTGCCGATCGGGCCCTGATCACTCTGGCTGGCCACGCTCCGCCAGCGCGATCTCCATCCGGCGATCGGGGATCAGCCACAGCAGCGACACGAATACGAAGAAGGCCATGCCGGCCCAGGCCGCGATCGTCCACGCGCTCGCGATGCCGACGATGTAGAAGACGGGCGAGAGCTTGCCCTTGAGATCGTTCGCGACTGCTCTCGCCAGGAGACCCTCACGGCCTTGATGGCGGATGAGGCAGGTCTGCAGCACGTAGTAGGCGACGGCGCACAGGCGCAGGTTGACGCCGTAGAGGACTGTCGGCCAGCGTTCGAAGTGGTTCTCGCCCATCCATGCGGTCGTGAACGGAAGCAGCGAGAGCCAGAACAGGAGGTGCGAATTGGCCCACAGGACTGCGCCGTTGACCGAGGTCGCGAGCTTGAGCATGTGGTGGTGGTTGTTCCAATAGATGCCCAGGTACAGGAAGCTGAGCGCGTAGCACAGGAACACTGGCAGCAGGGGTTTCAGGGCCGCGAGCTCGCCTCCGTGCGGAACTTTCAGCTCCAGCACCATGATCGTGATGATGATCGCGATGACGCCGTCGCTGAATGCTTCGAGTCGGTTCTTTTCCATCGATGCAGTGTACGGAGTCAGGTGAATTCGTCCGTAGTCGTGCTGGCACCTCCAGCGCCGCGAGAGCGGCGCTGGAGGTGCCAGCACGACTACGGACGAATTCACCTGACTCCTAACCGACTCCCCAGCGCGCTTCGAACTCGCTTCGCGCAGCATCGACGAGCTTGCCGATTTCCAGTGCAGGCGTCGGCCGCTTCTCGCGGACCCGCGTCGTGATGTCGAGCCCGCGCGCGCCGGCGGCTCCGGCGACGAATCCGTGCACGTAGCTGCGCTCGAGGTTGACGAGGTTCGTCGATCCACGCGTCAGCCATTGATCGAGCGTGCGCCGGATCACGAACCCCTGCTTCGTGTCGAAATCGCGCGCGCCGACGATCTCGTAATTGCACACGCGAACTTCGCCCTCGAGGGCGAGCGTCACCACGTTCCCATAGATGTGCGGATGCGGCAGGATCTCCGCCCCGGCTTCCATGCGCCAGTGCAGCACGACGAAAGGATCGCCGCCCTCGTTGGCGCCGATGAATTTGCCCTCGCCGTTGGCGCGCATCTCCGGCTGGGCCACGTCGCCGAGCCGGACGGCGTGGGCGGCGAGCGTGTGCAGGTAGCGCGACTGACCGGCGAACGAAGTGTCGGCGACGAGCGAGCGCGCGAGGGGCACGACCTCCTCGAGGAAATCGTCGAACGTCAGAGCATCGATGCGCGGATCGACCGATCCCGCGCGCGCGAGACCGGGGAGACCCGCGGCAGCGAAGGCCGCGGCCGCGCTGGCCATGAAGCAACGCCGCTCGACGAGCACGCCTCGCGAAGCAATATGGGGCTCGCCCAGGGGCAGACTCTCGCTCGGTTCATGGATCGACATCGCGGTACCTCCGTGGTTGCTGACGAGGCTACCTCCACCTCTGCGCGACGAGTCGAGCGAACTCTGTCAGTGTCAGGTACGGAGTCAGGTGAATTCGTCCGGAGTCGTGCGCCCTGTCTCGCCTGTGCTGCGCGCGGGCGAGACAGGGTGCACGACTCCGGACGAATTCACCTGACTCCGTACTTGCTATCGTTGTCCCATGCTTCAAGCGAACATGGCTCTTGCACGGAGGATCGAGCGCGCGGAATGTCGACTGGTGGTCGACATGGCCAAATCCGTTGCGCGTCGCTGTGGGCAGACTGATGTGCTGATCTCCGAGCTTGCCGGCGGAGCCGCGGTCTTCGCCGGCCCCGGCTCGCCGCTCAACAAATGGGTCGGCCTCGGATTCGGCGCACCGCTCGAAGAGTCGCGGGTGGCGGAGCTCGAGGTCGAGTTCGCGCGCCGCGATACCGCTCCGCGCGTCGAGCTCTCCGCTTTCGCCGATCCATCGATCGCTGCGATGCTCACCAGGCGCGGCTTCCAACTCGTCGGTCACGAGAACGTGCTCGCCCTCGAGCTCGACGCACCGCTCGTGGATCGCGTGCGCAGCGAGCAACGCGAAATTGACGGTGACATCTCCATTTCCAAAGTTGCCCCCGAAGCATCCCGCGCCTGGCTCGACATCGTCATCACCGGCTTCCTGCACCCCGACGGCTCCGCGGCCACGCCCGCGACTGAGACCTTCGAGCGCGAAGCCCTCGAGCGCGCTTTCGCCGACACGATCGAAGTCAAAGATTTCGACATGCACCTCGCGCAGCGCGCCGGCGTCGCCGCGGGTGGGGGAGGACTGCGCCGCCTCGAAGGCCTCGCGCAACTTTGCGGAGCTTCGACGCTTCCCGCTCATCGCCCCCGCGGCGTGCAGACCGCTCTGCTGCGCGCGCGGCTCCTCGCTGCCGCGCAATCCGGCTGCGATCTCGCGATCGTTACGACCGAGCCCGACTCGAAATCTCAGCGCAACGTCGAGGCTCGCGGTTTCAAGCTGCTGTACGAGCGCTCCATCCTGGTTCGCAGCTGAGCACCTCGATCGGCCGATCCGCGTGCTGGAACAGGAAGGTCCAGTGGAAGCCCATCCCCGCGAGCACGGCGAAGTGCCAGAACTCGTGAGGTCCGAGGACTCTCGGCACCAGATTAGGCCAGCCGAGGATCAGCAGGATGGCGCCGATCGAATACACCAGGCCGCCGGTCACCAGCAGAGCGAGGTGGCGTCTTTGGATGCGCCGCCACGCGGCCAGGCCGGAGCCGACCGCGATCCAGCCGAGGATCAGGTACACGCTGGCTCCCAGTCCGGGAGGCATCCGGTCGTAGAAGGTCGTGAACAGCACGATGCCGATCGCGGCGAGCATCCAGGTGCCGATCAGGCCGCCCCAGCGCACCACCCCGCGGAAGAACATGCCGTGCACCGGCGTGTGGGTGCCAGCGATCAGGATGAAGATCGAGGCTCGGTCGAGGCGTCCGAGGATGGCGCGTGCGGGGCTGCCCTCCGGGAGCATGTGGAACAGGCCGCTCATCGAGAGCAGCAGCACGCAGGAGACGGCGTAGACCGAGAGGAAGACCACTCGCCGCGAATCGCCGCGCGCTCGCCGCACGAGGAACACCGCCAGGATCGCGAAGATCAGCGCGCCCCCGAGGTGGGTCAGGGAGCCGACGGGCTCGAAGATGCCGGGGAGAGGATGGACCTGCATGGCCATTCCATCCCTAGGACCGATCTGCGGCGCGGCTGGCTACCGGCTTCCTTGGAACTCGGCCGGCCGGGTCAGGTACCGAGGTACTGGAACACCCTCTCCAGGGGAGCGCGGAAGGCCGCGGCGATCTTGAAGGCCACCTCGAGCGACGGAGCGTACTTGCCCTGCTCGATCGCGATCACGGTCTGGCGGGTCACTCCGACTTTCTCGGCCAAGGCCGCCTGGGTCATCTCGCCGTTCTCGAAGCGCAGCCGCCGGATCTCGTTGTGGATCAGCTCGCCGCTCATACCCCGACTCCGCGCCGGTAGTGCCACAACTGCAGTCCGTGGCGGAGCAGCTCGCCGGCGAGCACGCAGCCGAAAATTCCGTGGGCGAGGAGCGAGCTCTCCAGGCCGACATCCGCCGCGAAGGCCAGGGTCATCACCAGGGCCAGGACGATCCCGTAGCTGAGCCGCGTGGCCTTCATCTCGATCAGGCGCTCGCGCTCGTCCGCAGGCGCTGGTTTATCCGATCGCCGCGTCATGCTCGCGGTCAGGATTCCCAGGGCGATGGCGAGGATGACGGTCAGCACCGTGGCTCCGATCAGGAAGCCGATCAGCTCGCCGGGCTCGGCCAGCTCGCTGCGCGTCGCGGTGGCGATCCGCCAGACCCACGCGCTCCCGATGACGAGGGTCGCGAGCAGGGAAATCCAGGCACTTCGTTCTCGGATGGACATGGGGGAGGCTCCTTGGGGTTGGGTACTGAATACAGTACTCGATGTAATGTATTCTAGACATCACCGCAAGCCTACCCTCATTATTGATGTCAGGAAGCAGGGCGGGGCGCCCGACCCGTCGGTCGGACGCCCCGCGAAGAATGTCGGCGGTCGGCAGCTCAGGCAGGCTTCGAGCCGCTGAGCCCGACGCGCGCGATCAAGGTGTGAAGGTGATGCGCAGGCCGTTCGAAAGGTTGACCCGCGTCATGCACGGCGAGATGAACCCGTCGCGGTGCCAGATCTGGAAGTTCCAGGTGCTGCCAGCCACGATCAGGTTGTTGGAGAGGGCCACGGGGGTCGTGAGATTGCGGATCCCCTGCGGCGAGGTCTGTCCGCCCGGGAAACGCTTCTGCGGGCTGAGGCACAGCAGGCCGTCGTAGAACTGGATGCCCGTCGTCGACACCTGCCCGCCGAGGTACAGCGAGGGCTTGTTCGGCGGCAGGTTCACCGTCGAGAGGAAGGCGTTGTCCAGGCTGACGCTGGTCCCGCCGATGCTGCTGCACAGCGAGCCTTCGCCCGTCGAGTTCATGCAGCCGTGTCCCGGGCTGCCGGAGTTCAGGCACGGGCAGGGCGTTCCTGTCCCGTCACCGAAGCAGTACGGAGTACCCGCCGAGGTTTCGCACTCGTCCGGGATGCCGTTCAGGTTGTTGTCGTAGCTGAAGCTCGAGGCGATGTCGCAATCGTCGGGCTGGCCGTTTCCGTTGCAGTCCAGGGCCGCGACTTCGCAGTCGTCGGGGATCCCGTTCAGGTTGCAGTCGAAGGACACGCCCTGGGAGATCGCACACACGTCGCCGAGGTTGTCGTTGTCGCAGTCCTCCTGCCCCGGGTTGGCGTTGACCGGGCAGTTGTCGCAGGCATCGCCCACGTTGTCGCCGTCCTGGTCCGCCTGGTTCGCGTTGAAGTTCAGCGGGCAGTTGTCGACGCAGTCGGGCGTCCCATCGGCGTCGGTGTCCGTCTCGGGCGCACCGCAGCCGCAGAATCCGGGCGCTTGCTTCGCAGGATCCGCCGGGCAGAGGTCACCGTTGTTGCCGACGTAGCCCGAGGGCGGCGAGCAGGCCTGGATGGAGACGTTCGGGTCGCCGAATCCGTCGCCGTCGACGTCCTGGTACCAGAACTGCCCGATCGCTCCTTCGTCGGTCAATCCGTCGCAATCGTTGTCCGCGCCGTCGCAGACCTCCGTCGCACCCGGATTGATTCCGAAAGCGTTGTCGTTGCAGTCCGTCGCATCCGCCACGTAGCCCGAAGGCTGGGTGCAAGCCTGCTGCGAGACGTTCGGATTGCCATAACCGTCACCGTCGAAGTCCTGGAACCAGAAAGTTCCGAGCCCCTCGTCGGTGAATCCGTCGCAATCGTTGTCCGCGCCGTCGCAGACTTCCGTGGCGCCGGGATTGATCGCGTTGTTGTTGTCGTTGCAGTCGGTCGAGTCGGACACGTAACCGAGAGGCATCGAGCAGGCCTGCTGCGTGATGCTCGGGTTGCCGTAGCCGTCCCCGTCGAAGTCGCGATACCAGACCGGTCCGATCGCTCCCTCGTCGGTCTGACCGTCGCAGTCGTTGTCGGCGCCGTCGCAGACTTCGGTGGCGCCGGGATTGATCGCGACGTTGTTGTCGTTGCAGTCCGTGGAAGTCGCCACGTAGCCCGAAGGCTGGGTGCAGGCCTGCAGCGGCATCGCCGCGTTGCCGTAGCCGTCGCCGTCGAAGTCCTGGAACCAGATCGCTCCCACGCCTTCGTCGGTCTGGCCGTCGCAATCGTTGTCCGCCCCGTCGCAGACCTCGGTCGCACCGGGATTGATCGCGCCGTTGCCGTCGTTGCAATCCGTGCCATTGGCGATGAAGCCCGCGGGCTGCGCGCAGGATTGCACGGAATTGAACGCGTCGCCGTAGCCGTCGAGGTCGGCGTCGGGATGCCACATCGTCGCGGAGGGAGCGATCGTCACGTCGCCGACTCCCGCGAAGTCATTGAAGTCGAAGATGCAGGCTTCCTTCTGCGGATGGGTGATCGCGGAGCCGAACACCGTGGTGCAGTCCGCCGAGGCGCCGCCGCTGCCCGCCACCGCAAGCCCCACGTAGCCGGTGCCCTGGCAGGGGAAGATCGTGTTGCCCAGGGCCAGCGGGGGGCCGGTGTGATCGAGCTGCATGCCCGTCGCGAACCCGCCGAAGGGCGCGTTGCTCGAGGAGACCCCCGACAGGTCGACGCCGCTCAGGAGCGTGCTCGAGATGTCGGTGTAGAGCTGGATGTAGATGCCCGGCCGCGTGGTCGCGCCCGAGATCACCACGTTGGTCATCGTGACCGGTGCGAGCGGCGACCAGGTGCCCGGCATCCCGTCCGTGCCGGCTCCGCGGAACTGCACCGGGACGCGGGTGTTCCCGCTCATCGTGAGGTTGGAGAGGTTCGCCGAGCCGTTGTAGCTGAAGTAGCTCAAGTGGCCCGTTCCAGCGTCGATCGGGCTGCCGTTGTTGGCGAGCACGGTTCCATCGAAGCTGATGTCGTCGCCCGTGCAGCTCGCCGTTCCGTTGGGATTGAAAATGAATCCCTGGAAGGTGTTGCCGCTCATCTGGCCGCCGTTCACGTGCACGCGTTCGGTCGAGAGCATCGCCGAGGCGACACGCAGGCCGGCGTTGGCGTTGCTCGACAAGGCGCAGTTGTCGATGTCGACGTCCGCCGCGGCTCCAGAGCTCGCGCTGAAGTGCACGCCGTTGCCATTGCCGACGCAGCTCAAGTTGTCGAGGCGCAGGAAGCTCGCGCTCGCCGCGGTGACGCCCACGCCGTCCGAGCCGCCCGTGACGTGCATGTCGCGCAGCGTCAGACGATTGCCGAGGCTCAGCCCGCTCGCGCCGATGGCGAACACCGGAGAACCGCCGCTGGCCGCCGTGACCTGCGTGTCGCCCACGCCAAGACCAGAGCCGGTGCCGTCGATGGTCAAGCGCTTGCTGATCGCGACGTTCTCCGTGTAGCTGCCAGCGTGCACTTGCACGAGACCGCCCACGTTGACGTCGTCATGCCCTTCCTGGATCCGCGTCGCGGCGCCGGTCTGCGGGCTGTCGTCGTCGACGTGCAGATTGGAGAAGTCGCCCTGGAAGCCCGGCACCACGGTGTCGATTCCGGAATCGAGCCAGGGCGTGTAGTCGACCGCGACATCCGCCTGGAAGGCAACCGATCCCGGCAGGTTCGAGCCCCACCAGTTGTCCGATGCGTCCGCCGTTCCGACGGCTTCATTGCGGAAAGCGCGCGACACATTGCCCGAGAGGTCGTTGCCGTTGGCGCGGACCGTGGTCGTGCCGCCGCTGTCTTCCTGCATCCAGACGCCGTAGTCCCAGCCGTTGCTGAAACAGTTGTCGACCGTGACGTCCAGCGTGGAGTTGAATGAATCGCCGTAGACGCCCGCGCTCGTCGGCAGGCCGTTGCCGATCATCGTGGTGCCGCTGATGTTGTTCACCTGCGCGAGCAGGCTGTCCCCGAACGAGCCATGGGGCGCGTCGAAGGCCACTGGCCGGCGCGGCGGCGTGACGAGGAATGCATTGCTCGCGTCGTTGAGCAGGTCGATCGCGTCGTAGAGGCCGTTGACCGTGCTGATCGTCGAATTCGTGATCGAGCCGCTCGCGACGTAGTAGTAGACGCCGCTGGAATTGTCCGAAAGGATGCAGTTCGCCGTGTTGATCAGCGACGCCGTCTGAATCGCGAGGATGCCGCAGGAAGTGTCCGGGCCCGGGCTGTACACGTGATCAGCGGCCGAGGAATTCTGCACGGTTCCGCCGGCGCCGAGGCCGAGCTGGAAGCCGTTCTGGGCGATCGTGTTGATCGGCCCCTGACCGGTGACGTCGCAACCGTCGAGCTGGAAGGTGAGGCCGACTCCGGAGAGCGCCATTCCGCCCTTCTGGTAGTCGCTCGCGTCGCTATCGTTCAGCGTCAGCGCGTAGGGTCCGCCCGTGTTGTTGTTGGCGTAGTAGCCGATGCCGTGCTGCGATCCCGTGACCGTCGCTTCGCGGATGCCGACCACGCGCAAGTTGCTGCCCGCTCCGCCCGCGTTGAACCAGGCGATGCCGACGAAGCGGTAATTGCCGCTACCGCGTCCGAAACCGTCGACGCGCAAGTCGCTGATCGTCACGCCGCTGCAGTCGTGCACGCCCACCACCGGGAAGTTGCTCGCGCCGGTCGTGAACGAGTAGCTCAGCGCAACCGGGGAGCGCACGATCGTGTCCGCGCCGCTGTTGCCCGAACCGTCGCCGTCGATCGTGATGCCATTGGTCGTGATGACCAGCTGTTCTTCGTAGAGACCCGAGGCGACGTGGACCGTCCCGCCCGGAGCAACGGCATCGATGCCTTGCTGGATCGTCGCGAAGGAGTCGCAGCCGATCGCCTGCCCGGGACCGGCCGGATCCGTTCCGCCGAGCATGCCGGTGAAGCCGTCGTCGACGTACACGTCGGTCGGCGTCGCGAATCCCTCGTCGACGAAGCCGTCGCAGTCGTCGTCGATCACGTTGCCGCAGACTTCGGGCGCGCCGGGATTGATCAGGGGATTCGCGTCGTTGCAGTCGCCACCGATCATCACGTAGCCCGGGGGCTGCCCGCATGCCTGCAGAGTGACCGCGCTATTGCCGAACAAGTCGGCATCCGCATCCTGGAACCACGTCGGTGGGATGTTCACCGGCGAAGACGAGTTCCGCGGCGCCGGGGCGGCGACCGAGAAGTCCGTGTTGTTGTTGCCCGTATCCGTGCAGCCGTTTCCGTTGCGGATTGCTGCAGCCGAATTCGAAAGGCCGCCTGTCGGGCCCGCGCCCTCGAAGCAACTGGCGGAACCGCCGTATCCCACAAAGTCCTCGACTGCTCCGCCGACAGGGCACGCTACAGAGAGCGCGGTGGAATTATTGGTGAGGGCAACCTTGCCGGCAGTCGCAGACATCGGGATTGTGCCCGTCAGGTCCGGTGTGGGAAGCAGTACACCGGCTCCGGCACCCACCGCCTCACTGACGAGGTAATAGCCATGAGCCGGGATCGTGGTGGGGTTGACGACTGGAGTGGTCTGCCAACTATTTCCTGCGGCAGACGTGTACTGAACGGCCCATCCAGTGATGACCACCGGTGAGTTGCTCGAGTTGTACAACTCGACGAAATCGTTCTTGTACTGTGCGCCGGTATTGCCTCCGCCTCCATACACCTGACTGATCCGAACATCTCCAGCCTGAGCGCTAGCAGCGAGCGCAAGAGTGGCCGCTCCGATCAGCGGTAAAGCGTGGGCAGAAGAAACGAAAGAGCGACGAACGAAGGCAAGGATTCGCGCGAGCATGGAAGTCTCCAGAAAGAACCGGGAAGTGTGGGACCCCTCACGGGCCCATTTTTTTGAGGGGCGAAGTTTGACCGACTTCGAATTTTCCGCAAGGCGTTACCGCGCTCCTCGCGTGTTCCGCGGACCGATTCAGGCGCGCACTCCGCTCGTAAACGGCGTTCTTGCCCGCGCGATAGGGCCCGTTCCCGGATCTGAATTCACCCGACTTTTTTTTCGAAGCGTGCGAGAATGATCAAGTCGCTCGTCGAGCCAAGGCGCCGCGGAGTGCTCGTCACACTGGATCGGGGTAATGACCCTGGTCCAGCTCCGGGAAAGTCCTCGCTTTTCCAGATCGATTCTCATTCAGTCGCACCGAGGAACATGGCACAGGAAGTGATAGCGCTCGCGATGTGGCTCTGCGCCCTGCAGGTGGCGCCCGCGCAGAAGAACGCCGAGCCTTCGACGGCTCCCGCGATCGTCGTGCCGAAACTCTGGGACGAAAAGGAGCTCGAGAACTGGGCGACGCCCCTCGCGGGACTCGGAGTCGCACCCGGCTTCGTCCATTCCGAGGTCTATTACGCCGCGCCGATCGACAATCTGCGCACCTATCCGGTGTATCACCCCGATCGCGAGCCGCCTGGCTATCGCGAATCCCTGATCCGCGCAGGACCCAAGCCGCTGATCGAGCCCGAGAAGCTGCACAGCGAAAAAGACTGGATCGAGGCCGGCCGCCGCGTGTTCGAGGAACTGGACACCGCTGCTTGCCGTTGCGACGACCCCGCGGTCATCGCTCATTTCACCGATGCCAAGTCGGTCGACAAGTACCGCGACACCTACCACGACACGCTGGGTCCAGACGGTGAGCTGATCGACTACCGCTGGGTGGTCGATCGCGACTCGAGGCTCCA
>DATHET010000017.1:0-28225 GCA_035490315.1 Planctomycetota bacterium | reverse complement strand
ACCGCCGGCGAGGAAGGCCATGCCCGCGAGGCTGGTGACGCCGACGTGGCCGCGATCGTCCTCGGTGTACTTGTAATCGGTGTTGAGCTTGTAGCCGATCTTCGCGGTCCAGCTGCCGTCGTCGTTCTGGTGCGACTGCAGCCAGGCCAGACCGCGCTCGACGGCCTTGAGCTGCTCGGGCGTGACGACCAGCAGGCTGGAGTCGCCGGCCGAGGGTGCCTGAGGCGAAGCCGAGAAGATCGTTGAAGCTGGCGAAGCCGAATTCATCGTTGCAGCTGGCGAAGCCGAGAAGATCGTTGAAGCTGGCGAAGCCGAGAAGATCGTTGAAGCTGGCGAAGCCGACAAGATCGTTGAAGCTGGCGAAGCCGACAAGATCGTTGAAGCTGGCGAAGCCGAATTCATCGTTGCAGCGGGCGTAGCCGAAATCACTGGGGCCGCAGCGGGCGAGGTCGCGGGGCTCTTCGCCATGGCGAACGCGCTGATGCCCGCGATCAAGCTCGCGCTGATCGCCGCGGCCAGTCCGATACCTCTTGCCTTCATCGCTGCTCCTTCGTATCGGGTCCTGCCCAGATCATTGTCCGGTCCTTGCCGCACAGGATCAGGAGATTGCCCAAGGTTGCCATTTCCAAGGCTTCCGATCGGCCCATTTCGCTCGGCAGATCGCGATTCATCCGCGGCGTTCCGCTGTCGCGCTCGACCAGCATCAATCGAGTTTTCGACTGGGCGCGGCCCGAACCTGGGGCCAGTTCCTGGGTGTAGGCGAAGACCACGAGGTGCGAGGAAACCGCCGGCAGGGGCAGGAGGCCGGAATACAGATCGTCCTGCTTGATCGGCAGGCGGCAGGCCCAGCGCTGGCCGTAGGGCAGGTGGACGGAGCGGATCTGGGTTTCGTTCCCGCCGGAGATCGAAGAACGCAGGAAAAGGTAGGGGGCGCCCAGCCGCGTCACGCCGTTCTGGCGCAGGCCCATCGGCAGGTCGTTCGGACCGATCGAGACGCCGGGGACTTCGCGCACCGCGCCGATGCGCGTGTCGAGCTCCTTCAAATTGCCGGCGCCGGAGCCCTTGCCGTTGACCCGGTAGACCAGATACGTGTCGTCCTCGCAGCGCGCGATCGCATCGAGGTCGCGCAGGTTGTCGCTGGGCACGCGCCAGGCGCGCTGGCCCGTGTCGAGATCGAAGGCGACCAGCGCGTCCTGCGTCGCGTGGGCAGCGGTGAAGTGGGGCAGGATCAAGCGCCCGTTCTCGATCCAGGCGGCGCGGCGATCCTCGCTGGGAACCAGCTGACCGATCTCGACGCTGCGGATCAGAGTGCCCGTCGCGAGCTCGATCACATCGGCCTTGTGGAACTGAGGTTGCTTGGGCAGGAGCACCGCCAATCCGGATCCGACGACGGGTTGAGCCCACAGCCCGGCGGGGCAGGTGTGTTCCCACAGCTGCGTCCCGTGGCCGATGTCGATGCCGAACAGGAGCGCCGAGGTGCCCGGTTGGATGGCGGACACGCAGAGCACGCCGCCGTCGTAGGCCAGCGGCGAATCGAGCAGGTTGCCGCGGACTTCCCAGGTCCACAGCTCTTCGCCGGTCGCGCCGTCGAGAGCCTGGACTCCTCCTCGCCAGGTCAGCACGACGCGGCCGCCCGCGAAAGTTCCCGCGGAAGCCGCGGGGCTCGAGGGGATCAGGAGCGCGTTTTTCTGCCACGCGCCGGGCGAGATCGTGCCTTCGACGGCTTGCGTCCACAGCCGCGTTCCGTCCGCGCCGAAAGCGCTGAAGCGATCGCGTCCGGCGATCACGAACACGCTCCTCGCGCCGAGGTCGAGCTCTCCGAGCAGCACCGACTCGGCGCCTTCGTTGACGATCTCGCTCTCCGGCGTGTCGAAGTGCGCGCTGCGCGCGGGATCGACGGCGACGGTCGCGGCGGCCTCCGCGACACTGGCGAGCGCGGCGAAAGTCACTTCCGGAGCCTGCTCGTCGGCGCTGACTTCCGGCTGGAATTTCGCCAGACGCGACAACAGGGCGCTGGCGTAGCGCGGATTCCCGTCGGATCGCAGGGCCTGGGCAGCGAGCCACACCAGGCGCGCCTGGCGCGGCGTCGTGTTCTGGGCCGACCAGTCCGCCGGCAATTCCTCGAAGGCCGCGCGCACCGATGCGGCGGAATCGCCGGCTTCGATCGCCAGGCGCAGGCGCGCGTCGCGCGAATCGCGAGCGGCCGCTGTGTGCGGGAAGAGGCGCGCGACGCGCTCGAGCTCGAGCGCGTCGCCGCTGGCGCGCGCGGATTCGAAGGCGGCGCGCGCCTTCTCCTCGAAGGGCTGCCAGGCCGCGCGAGCTCCGGAGGCGAGCCGCTGCTCGATGCGCATCGCCGGGGTCTCGCCTTTTTCGCCCGGAGGCTCGGCGATCGCCGGAGACATCGGAGCGTCGCCGCAGCGCGCGAGCAGGTCGATCAGGGCCGCGAATTCCTTGGAGTGATTGCCGCGCGAGGCCGCGTCGGCGATGCGTTGCTCGATCACCCAGCGCAACACGGAGCGCGCCTCGTTGCTGGGCTCGTCTTCCTCGACGGGAAATTCCAGGTCGCCGCAGCGGCGCTCGAGATCGGCGAGGGCCAGCTCGAACCGCGCTGGCTCCTCGATCCGCGATCTGCGCGCGATCTCGGCCAGCACCAGCGAGAGGCGCTCGGGATCCGGGGCCAGGGCCGCCGCGCGCTCCAACGGCTCCAGGGCCTGCGATGCCTGCACATTGGCGACCAGCACCTTGGCCTTGAGCCGCAGGGTCGAGAACAAGGCGAGTCGCGCCTCGCTGATGCCGGCGTTCGCCGGTTCCTGGAGGATTTTCTCGGCGCGCTGCACGTGCAGCTCGGCGGCCTGGGGCTTCGCGCCCTTGAGCTCGCTCGCCGCTCGCTCGCGCAGGAAATCGCCGAAGCGCGTGGCCAGGCCGGAGTCGTCGGGATGGCGAGCGAAATCGTTCTCGAGGCGCGCCTCGATCGAGCGCCAGTCGAGCATGCCCCACAGGAGCTGCGGCGAAAGCGCGAACATCGTGCCGTTGCCGATCGCGAGGTTGCCCCAGCCGCCGTTCTTCGTCGCGCCGCCGCCCCAGCTCTTCGAGCTCATCGCGGAGCTTTGCGTCTCCTGGATCTCCAGATTGGTGCGGTCGAGGACCACGCTGCCCTCGCTGGTCGGAGCGATCACGTGGCGCGCGGTGAGCACGGCCCGCGGGATGCGCGAGGGATCGGGGAAGCCGTCGCCGAAGACATTTTCGCTGCGCGCCTGGACCTGCGAGGGCGCCTTGGCGATGCCTTGCTTGGCGCGCAGGGCCATCACGATCCTCCCGCCCACATAGACGGTGTCGTCGCGCACTCCCAGGAGGCACCAGGCGCCCGATCGGCCGCTGGATTCGCCGAGCTGCCCCGCGTCGAGCGACCAGAGCACGGCGCCGTCCGCGAGGTCGATGCCCATCATGTATTCCGAGTCGATCGGCGTGACCACGACCACGCCGCGCTCCACGGCCGGCGGCGCATTGCGCCAGCGCGCCGTGCGCGCCACCGCCTGGCTGCCGTCGGCGCCGGGCACGGGGATCTGGTCGTAGACCGTCTGCCAGATCATCTCGCCGCTGAACAGATCGAGCGCGGCGATCGTCCCGAGCTGCGTCAGCGCGATCACACGCTCGCCGATCACGACCAGCGGCGGGGCGCAGAACTCGCGGTCCGTGCGGCCGAACATGTTCAGCGATCGCTGGCCGCTCGCGACCTGGGTCGACCACTGGTAGGCGCCGCTCGAGAGGTCGTAGCAGGCTACGTAATAGGAGATGCGGCCCTGAGGACGCCACATCGGCACGAGCACGCGCCTGCCCGCGATCACCGGCGGTCCGGCGACGCGCATGCGCTGGGTGAAGGCTCCCGATTCGCAATCCCAGGTCGGGGGCGGGCAATGGTCCCACAGCGGCCTGCCCGTCTCGAGGTCGAAGGCGTAGAGGCGGCGATCGGGGATCACCGTCGTGATGTGGATGTTGGTGTTGAAGTCGTTGTTCGCGTCGCGCGTGAACGGAACCTGCAGGGCCGCGACGGCGACGCCGGAGCCCGCGGCCGGCGCGAGCATCAGCCCTTCGCGGTCGAGGCCGTTGAAGAAGCCCGAGAAGCTCACGATGTTGCCGTCGCGCGCGCGGAATCTTCCCTGGCGGACCTCGGACCAGCCGGGAGGTTCCGCGCTGCGCCAGCGCAGGGTGCCGCTCAAGGCATCGACGCAGCTCAGCGTCAGCGAATTCGAGGCGAGCACGGAGTCGCCGGCGAGGATCGGGAAGGAGTTGAAGCTGTCCCGGAAGGGGCTGGTCGCGTTCTCGTCGATGCGCAGCGGTTTCTCCCAGCCGTGAGCTTCCTGAGCGGGGATCTCGACCGAATCGCTGTCGGTGTTCGCGAGGGTCAGGAAGGCAGCGGGCATGGCGCTGTCGCCCGGAGTCCAACGATCGCGCAGCGCGATCCCCGAAGGCGCTGCTTCATCGGGAAGAGCCTCCGCGGCGCGTTTCCAGGCCGCGCGCGCGGCTTCGATATTGCCCGCTTCCGCTTCCAGGTCGCCGAGGGCCAGCCAGGCGCTGCGCGCGGCGGCGGTCAGCGGATAGCGGCGGGCCACGTCGGCGAGCGCGGTGGTGTCGAGGGCCGCGCTGGCGCGCTCGAGCAGCTGCTCGGCCCGCGCCGCGTAGCGATCGCTGTACGCGGCTCGCGCCTGAGGGGGCAGGCGCGCGAACAGCTCGCGCGCCGCATCCGCCGCGCCGCGGTACACCGGTTGGATCGAGCGGGAGAGGACGGCAGAGTCGGCGCCGAGCTCGATCACCGATCCGGAATGCTCGTCGATCAGGCGCTCGATCGTGGTCACCGCCTCGGTCCAGCGGCCGGCCTCGACGTGCTGTCGCGCCGCGTCGTACAGGGCGCGAGCACTCTGCTTGTTCGGGATCGAGAAGGGCCGCGACTTGATGAAGACGTCGTCGCCTTCCAGTCCGGGATCCTGGCCGACCTCCTGGCCGAACAGCGGCGTCGCAGCGAGCAGCGCGAGGGCTGCGAAGACGCTGGCGCTGTTCCGAGGCATGAACTTCAAGCTAGACCAGCTCCCAGCGTTTGCGCAGCACCCATTCCGCGGCGAGCAGAGCCAGCGCGATCCACAAGGTTCCCCAGCGATCCCACACGTCGTCGAGGCGCGAGGAGATCGGCTCGCGGCGCTCTTCGCCGCCGGGGAATTGAGCCAGAAGCTCGCGCAGCTTCTCCAGCTCGACCGCCTTGCCGCCGGTCATGGCCGCGATCTCGCGCAGCAGGCCCGGATCGGGTGAAGGGTCCTGGTTCTCCAGGCTCGGCAGCACGACCTCGAAGTCCGCCGAAGCGACGCGCGCTCCGCCGTTCTCGATCCACACCCGATAGGAGCCCAGGCGGTCGGCGTCGAGGGTCGCGCGGTAGATGCCGCTGCGGCCGGGAACCATCGGCAATTCGAGCTTGGTCTCGCGTCCCTCGGGATCGCTCCAGACCACTTCCTGCTTGGGCACGGAGGCTGGCCGGAAGTCCTCGTCGAGCACACGCGCTTCGACCACCGCGCGCTCGCCGAGGGTGTAGCTCGCGCGCGCCACTTCGACGCGGAAGCGACGGTCGCCGCTCTTGAGCCGGCCGAGCGCCAGCCAGCGGACCGCGTTGCGCCAGAAGCGTTCGTGGTAGGTGTCGCCATAGTGGAAGCACCAGCGCCAGGTCTCGTCGAAGCCGACGAACAGCGTGCGTCCCGAAGGGAAGTACCCCGCGACGAGCAGTGGGTATCTGCCGGAAGAGTTCTCGAGGGTCGGGTGGCGCAGCAGCACCTGGGTTCCCGGCTTGGCGCGCGTGATCGGCGCGAACCAGTACATCCCCGAAAGGCCGCCCGGGTCTTCCCAGAGCTTGCGGTTCATCTGCACGTCGGGCAGCAGGCGCACGATCTCGTGGGGAACCAGCGGATCTTCCAGACGCGGCTGCCAGGGATTGCGCGACATCGACACGGCGTTCTCGTCTGACGCGTCGACGGCGACGGGCAGCAGCTCTTCCAGCGGGGTGCGCAGGAAAGCGCGCGGGTTGTCGTGCTCGCCGGCGATGAACAGGAGGCCGCCGCCGCGCTCGACGAACTCGCGCAGGCTCTTCATGAACTCGTCGGCCCGCGCCGGGTCGGGCGAGATCGTGTAGGGATTCACGTCGCCGAGGATCACGACGTCGAAGTTCTCGAGCAGCTCCTTGCGGTCGGTGGGCACGCTGGTCAAGGGCGTCAAGCCGCGCGAGGTTTCCTGCGGAAAATCCGGCGTCGCGGACATCAGCATGCAGGAGACTTCGATCTTCTCGTCGGCGCGCTTGAGCAGCTCCATCAAGCGCCGGTATTCCCAGCGCGGGTAGCCGTCGACGTAGAGCACGCGCACCTTGGCCGGCGTGACGTGCACCGAGAACTCGAGCGCGTTGTCGTCGAGCAGGGTCTCGCCCTCGATCGGCGGAACGCTGACGCGGAAACGCCGCTCGCCGGTGCGTGGATCGGCGGGACCCGCGTGGGCGAGCAGGGTCGCGCGCTCGCCCGTGTCGCTGAGGTCGACTTCTTCCTCGGCCGCGACGGTGGCCGCGTTGGCGTGCAACTCCTCGAGCTGCACGCTGGAGCGCGCGCCGGCGTCGACACCGCGGCCGACGACGCGCACGATCACGGCGATCTCGTCGCCTTCGAGCGCTGTGGTCGGCGCCTCGACGATCTCGATCAGGACGTTCTTCTCGCGGCGCGAGTCGCCGAGCAGCACCGTGTGCACGGGAATTCCCGCCGCGGCCGCCGCGCGCGCGCCGTCGAGGGCGGCGAGGCCGGCGTTGGAGCGGCCGTCGCTGATCACCACCACGTCGGTCACGTGGCGGCCCCGGTGCGCGGCGATCACGCCGCTCAAGGCATCGCCGAGCTGCGTCGAAGCTCCGTGGCCTTCCAGGTGATCGGCGGGGGCAGCCGCTTCGCCCACGTTCGCCGTGGTCGAGAAGGGCGTCAGCCCCTCGGCGAAGCGGAAGGCGCGGGCCACATAGCCGCGGCTCTTCAATTGAGGCAGCAGCTCTTTCGCCAGCACGGCTTCCTCGAGCTCGAGGCGCATGGTCTCGGCCGCCGGCTTGCCCGCCAGGGCTTCCGCGACCTTGCGGCCAGCTTCGTCGCCGGAATATGCGTCCTTGCGCCGCATGCTCGCCGAGTCGTCGAGCAGCACGAGCACCTCGGCCTTCTGCACGTCCTCGCGCCGTTCGACGAGCACCGGCCGGAACAGCACGATCAGCAAAGTCACGATTGCGGCCATCCGCAGGCTGGCGAGCAAGAGGCGCGCGCCGCGCGAAAGTCGCTCGCCGCGGTAGCCCAGGTAGCAGACCGCGAAGCACAGCGGGGCCACGATCAGGACCAGCACCCAGGCCGGCGGCAGGTCGATCAAGCGAAAGCTCGCGCGCGTGCCGATGCTGGGCTCGGCCTGCGCGGCAGCGGCCTGCAGCGCCGCGGGAATCCAAGCGAGCAGGGCGCTCATCCGCGCACGCTCCGCGTCCTGCCGATCCACGCGGCCCACAGGGTCTCGAGCACGATGCAGGCCAGGGTCAGGCCCGCGATCAAGCGCCACAATTCGCCCTTCTGGTCGGATTGGGTGTCGTCGCCGCGCAGCGGACCGCTCGCCGCGCCCGCCATGCGGAACACGGGATGCAGGGCGAGCAGCTCGGGCGCCGACATCCGCGATAGATCACTTTCGCGCGTGTCGAGAGCCACGGCGAAGGGCAGACCCTCGCGTCCCTCCAGCTCGATCATGTACAGGCCCGCGCGCTCGGTCGCGGTGACCGCGGGCAACATCCAGCTCCCCGGTCCCAGGGTCGTCGCCTCGCCGGCGATCGGCCGGCGGGTTCCATCGGGCGAGAGCAGCATCAGCTTGCGCGGGAAGCTCTCGACGCGCGCGGCGTAGCTCGAGCCGACTTCCAGATTCGGCTCGCGACCGGACTGGGTTCCCGCGTAGCGCACCAGCTCGTGCACGAAGGGCACCAGGGTGCGCGGCGATTCCGGCATGCGCGTCCAGTCGGCGTCTATGGTCGAGGTCCACAGGAAGACGCGGCCGCGGTCGAAGTTGCGCTCGATCAAGGCCGGGCTGCGCGCCGCGTCGTCGAAGCGCGCCAGGATGCGCGCGTCGGCCAGCGGGCGCGTCTCGAAGAATCCGTAGAAGGGCACTTCGGTGAGCAGCGGCTTCCAGCGCTCGTCGGCGAAGAAGGCCAGGGCGGGGTGGGTCGCTTCGAATTCCTGGATGCGCCAGTAGCGCTCGTCGCGCGAGACCAGCGAACGGGCGATGAGCTCCGCCGGCATCAGGCCGCTGCCGTCGGTCTTGAACAGGCGCGTGCCGTAAGCGATGGGATCGGCGCGATCGCCGAGCGAGATGATCAGGGCGCCGCCGGCGGCGACGCGGGCTTCCAAGCGCTCGACAGCCCGTTGCTGGAGGTTCTCGACGTTCGCGAGCCAGATCACGTCGCAGGCGCCGAGGTCCAGATCGCTGTCGAGCAGACGCGCGGGCTCGACGCTGCGCACTTCGAAAGGCGCTGCTTGCGTCGCCACGGCGTCGTCGCCGCGCGAGGGCTCGAGCACGGCCTGGAGATAACCGACTTCGTCGCGCGCGAGATCGGACGATGGCGCGCCGTTGACCAGCAGCACGCGCAGCGCCGGAGGCACGACCACGATCGCGGCGCGCGTGTCGTCGACCGAGAGGGCATCCGATTCGAGCAGAGCGCGCACGCGGTGCGGGCCGCGCTCGCGGAAAGTCTCGCTCTGCACCAGGCGCGCCGATCCATGGGCCGCGATGTCGAGGGTGCGCTGCGGCCGGCGCTCGCCGTCGATTTCCAGCACCACGCGCACGCCGTTCTGTGAAGTCGCGCCGAAGTTGTCGACGCGCACGCCGATGTCGACGGGCTGGTCGGGACCGAGCACCCGCGTCTGCGGTGCGAGCTCCGTGATCGCGAGATTGCTCGGCGAATCGACGGAAGGGCCGAGGTCGTCGACCCACACGGACAGGCCGAGGGCCTTGAGTCGGTCGAGCTCCTCGAAGAGGCGCGGCGTGCCTTCGCCCGCCGCCCCGCCAGCGGCCGGCTGGTTGGCACCCGCGCGCACGTCGGGCGCGAAAGTCGAGCGCTGCATGTCCGAGAGCAGGTGGATCTCCAGGTTCGCGACGCCCTCGCCGCGCGCCAGCTCCTCGGCGTGCTGTCGGACTTCGCCCAGGGCTCCGGTCAAGTCGAGCGGCTCGTCGCTCGGCGCGTTGAGCGTGTCGAGCAGGTCGCGCGCCTCTTCCGGCGTGCGCATCGAGAGCAGGTGGGGCACGCGCGAAGCGACGACCAGGCGCGCGCGATCGCCGCGCGGACCGTTGAGCGTCGAGAGCAGCTCCCGGGCGCGCTCGATCTCGCGCTCGAAGACCGTGCGCACGCCGTCTCGCCAGCCCGTCGAGTAGGAAGCGTCGAGGATCAGCGCGACATCGCGGCGACTCTCGGTCATGCCCGACAGGGCCGAGCGCGCGCCGACGAAGGGCCGCGCGATCGCCAGGGCAAGCAGCGCGATCGCTCCCATGCGCAGCAAGAGCAGCAGCAGATTCTCGAGCCGCGCGCGCCGACGCGTCTTGCGGTAGGCCGCTTCGACGAAGCGCATCGCTGCCCAGGGCATGGGCCGGAAGCGCTGGCGATTGAGCAGGTGGATCAAGAGCGGCACGGCCGCAAGGGCCGCGCCGATCACCAACCCGGGGTGGACGAATCCGTCGAACACGGCTTGGTTCAGCGCCTTCCGCCGCGCGAGCGTGCTCTGCGGCGAGCGAGGTAAGTGGACAGGGCCGCGCCGAGATCCTGCGAGGTCGAAAGCTTCACGTAGTCGACGCCCAGGGCTCGCGTGCCGGTCGCGATCGCGCGCTGGTGGGCGTCCAACTCTTCGAGGTACGCGGCGCGCAGCGACTTGGGATCGACCTTGTGCACACCGGCCGCTTCCAAGCCGTCGAGCCGCACCAGGTAGGAGATGTCGAAGCTCATCTCGAGCGGATCGACGATCTGGAACAGGATCGGCTCGTGCCCGGCGTAGCACAGCCGCCGCAGGCCCTCGATGATCTTGTCGGTGTCGTCGAAGAAATCCGAGAAGATCGCGACGATGCCTTTGCGCCGCAGCCGGCCGTTCAGCCAGAAGAGCACGTCGCCGATCTTGGTTTTTCCGGTCGGCGTATAGGCCTCGAGCGCGGCGATGATGTCGTGCTTCTGACCGGAGCCGGTCTTCGGCGGGACCTTCTTGCGCTCGACTTCGTCGAAGAGCACCAGGCCGGCGGTGTCGCGGGTCTGGAGCACGAGCTGCGCGAGGGCAGCGGCGCACCAGCGCGCGTACTCGAACTTGGTCCAGTCCAGGGAACCGAAGGCCATCGACTCCGAGCCGTCGACCAGCAGGTGGCAGTCCAGCGAAGTCTCGTCGTCGAACTCCTTGATCACGAGACGGTCGGAGCGCGCGAAGACTTTCCAGTCGATGCGCCGCAGCTCGTCGCCCGAGACGTACTCGCGGTGCTGCGCGAATTCGGCCGAGCTGCCGCGCTTGGGAGAGCGGTGCTGGCCGGAGAGGAAGCCATCGACAACGGTTCGCGCGACCAGCGACAGGCCCGCGAGCTTGTCGAGGACGGCGGGATCGAGAGAGCCTGCCATGGAGCGTGCGCCCCGCTAGCCTTTTTGCGTGGGGCGGACTCCCGGAAGTCCAGCGCCGACGCTCGCACCCGGATCGATTTCCTGCAGCAGGCGATCGACGATGTGATCGGCGGTCATGCCTTCGGCGGAAGCCGAGAAGTTCGTCACGATGCGGTGGCGCATCACCGGGCGCACCACGGCGCGCACGTCCTCGGTCGAGGCGTGGCTGCGGCCGTGCAGCGCCGCGTGGGCCTTGGCGCCGAGCACCAGGAACTGGCCCGCGCGCGGACCAGCGCCCCAGGTGACCCATTCTCGCAGGAAGGGCACCTGCTCGGTCGAGCCCACGCGCGTGCCGCGGGTCAGGGCCAGCACATAATCGTAGACGTGGTCGGCGACGGGCACGCCGCGCACGACGCGCTGCAGCTCGATCAGCTCCTCGCTGCCGATTACCTTGTGCGGCTCATCCTGGGTGCCGCCGGTGGTGCGCCGCAGGATCTCGCGCTCTTCATCGCGCGAGGGATAGTCGACGCGGATCATGAACATGAAGCGGTCGAGCTGGGCCTCCGGCAGGGGATAGGTGCCCTCCTGCTCGATCGGATTCTGCGTGGCGAGCACGAAGAAGGGATTGGGCAGGGGGTGGCGGCGACCGCCGACCGTGACCTGACCCTCGACCATCGACTCGAGCAGCGCGGCCTGGGTCTTCGGCGGGGTGCGGTTGATCTCGTCGGCGAGCACCACGTTGGCGAACAAGGGCCCGGGCGCGAACCGGAACGTGCGCTCGTTGGTCGCCGGATCGACGTGCAGCAGATCGGTGCCGGTGATGTCACCCGGCATCAGGTCGGGCGTGAACTGGATGCGGTTGAAACTCAGGTCCAGGGTCTTCGAGAGGCTCGAGATCAGCAGGGTCTTCGCGAGACCCGGCACGCCGACCAGCAGGCAGTGACCGCGGGTCAGGATGCCGATCAAGAGCTGATCGATCACTTCTTCCTGGCCGACGATCGCGCGGTGCAGCTCCTCTTTCATCCGGCCGTGCGCGGCGCGCAGGCGGTCCATCGCGGGTTCCGACATGATTTCCTTCTTCGAAGCTTCGAGGTCCTGGGGAGGTCTTCGGGGCCTAGCCTGCCCTGCAGGACGGGCCTGAACGAGCGAACTTCCAACGTTGTCGAACTTATCACCCGCCGGGAAGAGAACGGCGGTCCCTACACGAGTTTCACCGTCCGGGAGGGGGATCTAGCGGGCGAGTGTGGCGAGAGTCCCCGCAAGAACTCAGCGAGCGCTGAACACCTCGACGAATCGGCTCGAAAGCACATAAACCCTGGCGCCCTTCGCCCAAAGGTTCCCCCCGCGCGGAATCGGGCCGGCAAGGGTCGGGGCGGCGAGCAGGCCGAGGTCTTTGCTGCGATCGAACAGATAGAGCGCGCGATCGCTCGCGGCGATGACGCGCTGGTCACTCGCCAAGGCCCTGCCGGAGAAGACTTCCTCGGGCCCCAGGCGCAGCGCGTCCTGGCGTTCGCCGCTCGCGAGATCCCAGCGGGCGAGGGCCGCGCGCGCTCCCGATCTCGCAAGGGCGAGGACCTGCAGCTTGTCCGCGTGCACCAGGGCCTCGGCCTCTCCGAGAGCTTGCGGCAGAGCGAGCCAGGGAGTGCCGCGCGAGCCAGCTCCGCGAGCATCGAGCAGGTACAGGTAATCGGAATCCGCCGGCGCCCAGCCGATCAGGGCATTGGAATCGGCGACGCTGGATCCCCAGCCGGTCCATCCGCGCTCGTCGGCCGCGCGCCGGTGGTTGCGCAGGGCGAACAGGCAGCGGCCGTCGAGCGGGTCGACCAGGCCGCAAAAACCCAGCTGCGCGCTGGCCAGGATGCCGCTGGCCGTGGCGATCAGCGGCTCGGCGGGCATGGTCGCCACGCCGCGGCGGGCGAAGCGGCCCATGTCGCGCACGCGCTCGCCGCCCTTGCCCAGGTAGCTGCGCCAGCGCAGCGCGCCGGTCGCGGGCTCGAGGGCGCGCAGCTCGATCTCGTGCTCGCCCGAAGTCGAGCTCGCGCGGCGCACCAGGGCGATCACCAGTCCGTCGCTCCACAGGGGCCCCGGCTCGAACTCGAACTCGTCGCTGGACTCAGCCATGTCGCCGGGGGAGACAGCCGCCGCGGCCTGGGCCCAGCGCAGGTGGGGCTCGGCGCTGGACTCGCCGAAATCGACGCAGGCCAGGACATTGGGCCGACCGCCCAGCGAGCGGCCGACCACGACCACCGCGCTGGAGCCCGAGGCGGCGGGATCGAGCCGCCAACCGGGGCCGTTGCCCGGCGCGACCGTCGGCTCGACGCTGAGACCCGCGGGCCCGAGCCAGCGGTTGTTCTCGAAGGGACCGCTCGCGGCGAGCTCCGCTCCGGCCAGGATCCACAGGGCCGCGGGCGTCTGGATCAGGGCGCGGTCCTGGCTGAGGAAGGCCATGCCGGCTTGCGGACCGGTGCCGAGCGGGCGCGTGCGCACCGGTTGATTGCGCGGAATTTCCAAGGCGCGGCCCGCGACGAGCTCGAGAGAAACAGCGTGCTGCCAGGTCGCTTCGCTCGCCTCTGGAAGCTTGGGAAGCAGACCCTCGCGCAAGGCGATGCCGCTGTGGATCGGCGCATCCTCGATGCCCGTCGCGGCCAGGTGGCGGCGAGCTCGCGCGAGCCAGCGGCGCGCCGCGTCCACGTCGCCGCTTTCGAAGCTGAGCTCGGCCAAGAGCAGCGCCGCCTTGGACGCCGCCGCGGTCGCGGGAAGCTCGCGCTCGATCCGCGCGACAGTGGCGAGCACCGCCGCCGCGCTCGACAGTTCCTCGTCGGCAAGGGCGGAGAAGCGCTCGCGCCAGACGAGCCGCGCTGCTTTCGGCGCCGCGGCGAGTCTGCGGAACACCGCTTCCTCGACGCCCTCGGTCGAGCGCTCGACTCCGTCCTCCGCCGTGGGCCATGGCGAGACATCGCCGGGTTTTTCGATCGGGCGCGGACTCGCGCTCTCGCCGCTCTGCGATTTCACCAGGGCGTTGCGCCAGGCCTCGCAGGTCGTCGTCCACGCATCGTGAGTCGCGCGCTCGTCGCCCGCGTCACCGATCCGCAGTGCCAGGGCAAAGGCCTGATCGCCCCGCGCCAGCTCGGCCTCGGCCGCCGGCGACGTCGGCAGGTACGAATCATTGTCGAGCGGGCCCTCGATCTGAGCCGCGGCGCTCTCCGCAAGAAGCGCGAGGCCGAGGATCCAGGTCCAGATCGATCGATTCATCCGCGCCGCCTTCGATGCCTGTCGCCGCGAGTCTGGACTCGCGCGTTTCAGCGTTCCAGGCCGGGAGCCCGCGGGTTGACCAGCTGCTCGCGGCGTTCGCGCTCGAGCAGCACCGGATCCTGCTGCGCGCGCAGCAGACGAGCCAGACGATCGGACTCCGCCACGGCGGACTGGTAGCGATCGACGAGCACCTGCGTCGCGTCCGCGAGTCTTCGATCCTCGGCGAGTGCCGGCCGCAAGCCGAGCACCGCGACTTGACCGAAGACGGCCAGGGCCGCGATCACCGGCAACCAATAAAGAAAGATCGAGCGCGGCGAAATCGGACTCTCGGTGGGGGAGGTCGGTGTTGTTTCAGGAATCATTTCGCTTGGCCTCATCTCAGGCGCGCGGCTCCGTACCAGGCACTGGTCCCGAGCTCCGCTTCGATGCGCAGGAGCCGGTTGTACTTCGCCACGCGGTCGGAGCGACAGGGCGCTCCGGTCTTGATCTGACCCGCGTTGGTCGCGACGGCGAGATCGGCGATCGTCGTGTCCTCCGTCTCGCCGGAACGGTGCGAAAGGATGCAGCGCATCCCGTTCTGGTGGGCGAGCGCAATCGTGTCCAGCGTCTCGGTCAGCGTGCCGATCTGGTTGACCTTGACGAGCACCGCGTTGCCGCATTCCTCGTCGATGCCCCGCTGCACCCGCGCGGAGTTGGTGACGAAGAGATCGTCGCCGACCAGTTGCACCTTGGCGCCGAGGCGGCTGGTCAAGAGCTTCCAGCCCTCCCAGTCATCCTGGTCGAGCCCGTCCTCGATCGAGAAGATCGGGTACTTGTCGCACCAGCTGGCGTAGAACTCGACCATCTCGGCCGAGCTGCGCGCGCGCCCGTCGACCAGATACTTGCCGTCCTTCAGGAATTCGGCGGAAGCGGCGTCGATCGCGAGCCGGATGTCGACGCCGGGCTTGAGCCCGACCGATTCGACCGCGGACAGGATCAGCTCGATCGCTTCCTCGTTCGAGCCGAGGTTGGGCGCGAAGCCGCCTTCGTCGCCGACGTTCGTGTTGTAGCCCTTGGACTTGCAGACTTTCTTCAGCGCATGGAACACCTCGGTGCCCATGCGCAGCCCGTCGCGAAAATCCGCGGCCCCGAAGGGCATCACCATGAACTCCTGGATGTCGACGTTGTTGTCGGCGTGCACCCCGCCGTTGACGATGTTCATCATCGGCACGGGCAGCACGTTGGCTATCGAGCCGCCCACGTAGCGGTACAGCGGCAGACGGCACTCTTCCGCCGCGGCCTTGGCGACGGCGAGCGAGATGCCCAGGATCGCGTTGGCGCCGAGGCGCTTCTTGTTCGCGGTCCCGTCGAGCTCGATCATGCGCTCGTCGACCGCGGCCTGGTCGAGGCCCTCCATGCCGAGCACGGCGTTCGCCAGCTCTCCATTGACGCCTTCGACGGCGCGCAGCACGCCCTTGCCGCCGTAGCGCTCGCCTCCGTCGCGCAGCTCGTGGGCTTCGTGCACGCCGGTGCTCGCACCGGAGGGCACGGCGGCGCGTCCGCGCGCACCGCTTTCGAGCTCGACGTCGACCTCGATCGTCGGATTGCCCCGCGAATCGAGGATCTCGCGCGCTTCCATATGGAGGATTTCGCTCATCGGCCGGAGCATAGCTCCCTGGCGGGTCGAAAACAGCAAGGGCACGCCGCGCTCGAGGTCCGGATGACGTCGCTGGCGATTCGGGGGTAGCGTCGATTGCCAGTCCGGGTCGCTCTCGCCAAGATGGCCCGCCCCGCGAGGTCCGCGCGGGACTCTCCTCGATGCGCGAAGTCATCGCCCTGCCCAATCTCCTGACGCTCGCCAATGCGTTTTGCGGTTTGCTGGCGATCAGCAAGGGCATCGACGCCCTGGCGCTCGACGCGTCCTCGCCGATGCTGTTCTACGCCAAGATGGAGGCGGCGGCCGGGTTGATCTTCCTGGGCATGGTTTTCGACATGCTCGACGGAAAAGTCGCGCGCTGGACCGGCGGCTCGAGCGCTTTCGGAGCTCAGCTCGACTCCTTCGCCGACGCCTTGACCTTCGGCTGCGCGCCGGCCCTGCTGGCCAAGATGCTGATCGAGCACGAGGGCCCCTTGCTCGGCTACAACGGCAACCCGCGCATCCACTTCCTGTGCGCCGCGGCCTTCAGCCTGATGGCGATCCTGCGCCTGGTGCGCTTCAACCTGGAGAACGAGCCCGACGAGGAGGCGCACCAGTCCTTCAAGGGCCTGCCCTCGCCCGCCGGCGCCGGGGCCGTGGCCTCGGCGATCCTCCTTTATCTGGTCGCGCGCCAGCCGGCGCTGGAGACGGAGCAGGGCGCGCCCACACCCGTCGGCTACGTGCTGCGCCACCTCGAGGGCGGCGTCGATTTCGCGCCGAGCCGCTGGTACCTGATCGGCATCCTGTTCCTGCTGCCGGCCCTGGGCTTCCTGATGGTCAGCCGCGTGCGCTACCTGCACGTCGCCAGCGCCCTGACGCGCCGGGGCACTTTCCTCAAGCTGGTCTACCTGGTGTTCGGCGGCTTCCTGTTCTGGCTGGCGCCGACCCCGATCCTGTTCCTGTGCTTCAACGGCTTCGTGCTCTTCGGCGTCCTGCGCGCGATCTTCGTGCGCCGCAAGCCGGCGTCCCCTTGAGCATGCGCGCCACCAGCTCGCGAGCCGTGATCGCCCTGGGCTCGAACCTCGGCGATCGCCGGGTCCACCTGGAAGTCGGCCTGGCGCGCCTGGCGCGAGAGCCGGGCGTCAGCGTCCAGGCCTGCTCGAGCTGGCACGAGACCGCGCCCGTCGGGGGCCCGCCGGGCCAGTCGCCGTACTTGAACGGCGTGGCTCAGATCGAAACCGAGCTCTCGCCGCGCGAGCTGCTCGCGAAGCTGCAGGAAATCGAAGCGCGCGCAGGGCGCGACCGCGCTCACGAAGCGCGCAACGGCCCGCGGACCCTCGACCTGGATCTCTTGTTCCACGGCGAGCAGCACCTGCGCGAACCCGGTCTGGAAGTGCCGCACCCGCGCCTCGAGGAGCGCGAATTCGTGCTCGCGCCCTTGAGCGAGCTGGAGCCCGAGCGCCTGCTCGAGAAGAGCGGCCGGACCGTCCGCGATCAGCTGCGACACCTGCGCGGCAACGGCGCGCTTCCCGCGCGGAATGCGCGCAATCCGAGCGCGCCCGAGATCGTGCGTTTCGACGACCCGCGCTCGGCGCAGCAGTGGTGTCGCGAACGCCGCGCGCGCGGCGAGACCCTCGGCTTCGTGCCGACCATGGGCGCCCTGCACGCGGGCCACCTCGAGCTCGCGCGCCGCGCCGCGGAAGAGAACGACGTCGCCGTGGTCAGCGTCTTCGTCAACCCGCTGCAGTTCAACGACCCCCAGGACTTCGCCCGCTACCCGCGCGACTTCGACGGCGACGCGGCGATGCTCGCGCGCGAGGGAGTCGCGATGGTCTTCACTGGCACGCTCGAGCAGTTCTTTCCCGGCCAGGTGCAGCCCGGCGGAAACCTCGCGAACGAAGCCTGGCTCGAGCCCGGTCCCAGCGCCGCCGGCCTCGAGGGCAGCAAGCGGCCCGGACATTTCCGCGGCGTGGCCACGATCGTCAAGCGCCTGTTCGAGAGCATCGAGCCGACGCGCGCCTACTTCGGCCAGAAGGATTTCCAGCAATCGCTGGTGGTCAGCGACCTCGCGCGCGCGCGCGGCGGCCCGGAAATCGTGATCTGTCCGACTTCGCGCGAGCCCTCGGGTTTGGCGCGGTCCTCGCGCAATCAATTGCTGACTCCGGCCGAGCGCGCGCGCGCGGCGGGCTTGTTCGCGGCGCTGAGCGATGCCCGCGACTCCTGGCTCGGCGGGGAACGCCGCGCCGACGCCTTGAGCGAGCGCCTGCGCGCTGCCTTGAGCCCGCTGGAGCTCGAAGTCGAGTACGCGGAAGTCCGCGACCCGCGCCAGTGGTCCGCGAACGCGCCGCGCGGCCGGCTCGAGTGCGCCATCGCGCTGCTCGCGGTGCGCGTCGGCCGCACGCGGCTGATCGACAATCTGCGACTCGACGAGCCCGCGTCGGGAGTGCGGTGAGCGCGCGGAACGAGGCCTGCACGCGGTTTCTCGCTCCGTGCAAGATCAACCCCACGCTGGTCGTGATCGAGCGCCGCGGCGACGGATTCCACGAGCTCGACTTGAGCTACCTGGCCCTCGAGCTGGCCGATCGCGTCGAGATCGAGCCGGCCGCCGGGTGCGCGGGTCGGATCCGCGTCGACGGCGACATGGCTTCGGACGACGTCCCGAGGGATGCGACCAACCTCGCGCGCCGCGCGCTGGCCGGAATGCTCGCCATCGCTCGCCGCGATGGACGGGTCGCGGCAACGGATGATTTCGACCTGCTGCTTTCGAAATCGATTCCCAGCCAGGCGGGTCTCGGTGGGGGAAGCTCGGACGCGGCCGCTGCCGCACTCGCCGTCTTGCAGGTCGCGGGCATCAGCCCCGCGGATCCACGGGTGGTCACGTTTCTCGAATCCCTCGGCTCGGACACCAGCTTCTTCCTCGCCGCGCGCGCCACGGGTCATGCACGCGGCCGCGGTCGCGGGGAACGGATCGAGGTCCTGCCAGCGAAAGCACCCGAGCTCCACGTCGTGTTGATCGCGCCGCGCACTCCTGCCCGGACCGAGCGGGTCTACAGCGCGCTCTCAGGCCTTGGGGATCCCGCGTCGAACCGCGCGCGCGCCGAGGATCGGCTCGGCGCCTGGACCCAGGCGACTTCGATCCCGGATCTGCGCCGCGCCCTGTGCAACGACCTCGAGCCCGCCGCGCTCCGCGCCTACCCCGACCTCGCTCGCTGGCGCTCGCTCCTCGACAGCCAGGGCTGCGCGCACTTCCAGCTCGCCGGCTCGGGCTCGACTTTTTTCGGACTCTATGCAGGCGAAGCGGAGGCTCGGGAGGCGCTGAGCTCGCTCCAGAGCTTCGCGAAGCTCATGGGATTGGACGTCCGCGGAGCCTGGCTGACCCGCCCGGCCGGCCATGGCGTCCGCGCGAAGGACTGAGATCGAGGCTCTCGCGCGATCGCGAAACATCGCTTCCTCCCGGGCCGCCGGCCGATTCAAAGCTGAGACAGCGGCGGGGAAGGAGGCGCTTCGCCCTCCGCGAAACCCAAGATCGGCACCCTGTCCGGCGCGATCGTGTCCTTTCCGATAGCTTTACGCACCCCGCGGAGAGCTGGGTCTCGGATGCGAGCCCGATGAACATCACCGAGATTCGCATCAAGCTCATCGACGACCAACGCGACAAGCTGCGCGGCTTCGCCAGCTTGACCGTCGACCGTTGTCTCGTCATCCGTGATCTCAAGATCATCGACGGCAGCAAGGGTCTCTTCGTCGCCATGCCCTCGCGCAAGCTGCACGATCGCTGTCCGAGCTGCGCCGGGAAGAACCACATCCGCGCGCGCTACTGCAACGATTGCGGGCTGCGCTTGCGCGAAGGCCGCGGTGACGTCGACGAGCGCGGGCGCGTGCGCCTGTACGCCGACATCGCGCACCCGATCCACCAGGAAGGCCGCGACGAAGTCCAGGCGCGCGTGGTTGCGGCGTACAAGCATGAAGTCGAGGCCTCGAAGCTCGACGGCTACGTGGCTCCGCGCTTCGACGACCTCGACTACCACGCCTTCAACCAGGACGCGGCCGAGTCGGCTTAGCGGATTGGATAGCATTCGGCGCCTATGCAAGGCGTCCCGACACCGCTGGCCGTGATCGGCCTGGGCTCCGTCGGCCGGCGGCTTGCATTGGCGTGGCGAGACGCCGGGTTGTCGGTGGCGGCGAGCTCGCCCAGGGCTGCGTCCCGCGATCGAGCGCGGGCCGCCGGGCTCGAAGTTCGAGACGAGCTGGCGCGGGCTGTCGAAGGCGCGAAGTGCATCGTGCTGTGCGTCGGCGATGCTTCGCTCGCGCAAGCCGCGAGCGAGCTTGCCGCGACGCTCGCGCCGGGCGCACGGCCGGCCTGCTTGCACACCTGCGGCAGTCGCGGGGCTTCGGCACTGGCCGCGCTCGCGGCCCGCGGATGTCCCGTCGGAAGCTTGCATCCGCTGGCGAGCTTCGCGCCAGAAGGACCGGGCCCAGTGCTCGACGGAGCCTGGTGCGCGATCGGCGGAGACGAGGCCGCGCGCGATGCGGCGAAGCAGCTCGCGTCCGCGCTCGGCTTGTGGCCCCTGGCCTTGAAGAAAGAGGAGGATGCGGCGCTGCGCTACCACACGGCGGCAACCCTGCTCGCCAACGGCGCGGTGGCCCTGGCTTCGATGGCCTTCGAGCTCGCACAACAAGCTTGCGCCGATCCCGCGGATGCTCGCGCGGCCTTTCAGAGTCTGCTCGCGGGCTCTATCGGGAGCCTCGACCAGCGCACGCCCGAGAAAGCGCTCACCGGTCCGGTTTCTCGCGGTGACGTCGAGACCGTGCGCTCGCACTTGCATCTGCTCGCGGCCGATCCGCCTTTGCTCGAGGCCTACAAGAGCCTGTCGAAGCGCATGGTCGAGCTCGCGCAGCGCGACGGACGCCTGCGCGAGGCCCAGGCACGCGCGATGGATCGCCTGCTGAATCCCTGATGGCCCTGGTCGTCTCGATCCTGGCCGACGACTTCGATCTCCTGGCGCGCCGTGCTCTGCGCGCGGCGCCGACCGCGGACATGATCGAGCTGCGCCTCGATCGACTGCCCGACGTGAGCGAGAGCGAGCTCTCGCGACTCTTCGCGGCCATCGCGAAGCCCGCGATCGTCGCGGTCAACGGTCCGCAGGCCTACGGCAGTTTCGCGGGCTCCGCGGCGGACCGTCGAGCGATCCTCCAGCGCTGCGCGCGCGCCGGCGCGGCCTTCGTCGACATCGACTGGCGCGAGGCGTCGGATTTTCCGCCGTGGGGCGGCAGCACGCGGCGGATCGTATCGCGGCACGAAATCAGGCTCGCGGGATCGGCTCGCGAGCTCGAGCGCGAGCTGCGAGCCAATGCGCGCAGCGGAGACTGGCGCAAGCTCGTCGTCGAAGCCAGGAGCGGCGAGGAATGCCTGGAGATCCTCGCACTGCTCGATGGCGCGCAGGGTGATCTGATCGCGTTCGCGTCCGGTGCAACCGGAAGCTTCACGCGCATTGTCGCGCCGATCCTCGGTTCACCGCTGAGCTATGCAGCTCTCGATCCTGCTGAGGGTGAAGTCTCGACGCCGACTGCGCCCGGACAGTTGCTCGCGTCGCAGATGCGCGAAGCGTGGCCATCCGTCGGCGTATCGACGAGCACGCAGATTTTCGCGGTGCTCGGCAATCCGATCGCCCACTCGATCTCGCCGCGCGTCCACACGCGGGCTCTGCGCGCTGCCGGCACCGACGCCGTGTTCGTTGCCGTGGAGGTGACGGATCTCGCGAAGACCCTTGCTTTGTGCTCATCGAAAAACTGGCGCGGCTTCGCGGTCACGGCGCCGCACAAGCAGGCGGCTTTCGAGCTTGCTGTTCAACATGACGCGGCAAGCCTGCGCGCGCGCGCGAGCAACACGCTGGTGAAGACATCCGCGGGCTGGAGCGCTCACAACACCGATGTCGTCGGCGTTCTCGGCGCGGCCCTGGCCGCGAGCCGCGGAGAATCCCTCGCGGGCCAGCGTGCGCTGATCCTCGGCGCTGGAGGAGCGGCGCGTTCTGCACTCGTAGCGCTCGAGTCGCTGGGAGCAAAGTCCACGGTGTGCGCACGAGATCTCCAGCGCTCGAGCGAGCTTGCGCGAGAATTCGGCGCGTCCGCGATCGCCTGGGAAGCGCGGGCAGCGACTCCCTTCGAGATCATCGTGCAGTGCACACCCGCGCAGACCGCAGGTGCGGAGCCGCTGCTCGCCGACACCGCGATCGCTCCGGGCTCGCTGGTCGTCGAATCGATCTACCGTCCCTTGCAGACGCCCCTGCTCGCCGCGGCAAGCCGCCGTGGAGCTGCGGTCGCAACAGGCGCCGAATGGTTCACGCACCAGGCCGAGCGACAATTCGAAATCCTGACGGGACAGAATGCGCCTCGAGATCTGATTCGCGAGGAGGTGCTGCGTGCCCTTGCGTGATCTGCCGATCGCGCTCGTCGGCCTGCGCGGAGTCGGCAAGACCACGGTCGGCCGACTGCTCGCGCGCGAGCTCGCGCTCGACTTCATCGACCTCGACGAGGAGATCGCGCGCCGCGCCGTGTCGCGCGGTCAGGCCGACGTCGGATCGAGCGCCGGCGATCTGCTCGCGCGACGCGGCCTGACCGAGTTCCGTGCGCTGGAAACTTCCGCTCTCGAAGACCTGCTCGCCGCGACTCGCCCGCTGGTGCTCGCCGCCGGCGGGGGAGTAGTCGAGGCGGAATTCAACCGCAAGCTGTTGCGCAGGCGTGCCCTGTGTGTCTGGCTGCGCGACGCCCCTGAAGTGCTCTCCGTGCGCGTCGACGCGGATCCCGCAAGACGCCCGGCCCTGGTGCTCGGCGGGAGTCTCGCCGAGGCACGCGAGCTCGACAGGATCCGGGCCCCCCTGTACAGCGAAGTCGCCCGCATCGAGCTGGACTGCGGCGCTCGGACCCCGGAAAAAATCGCCGCCGCCCTGCTCCAGGGGCTGGCCGTGCTGCGCGCAAGTCCCTGAAGCGTCAGGATTTGCTTCCTTACCCTTGAATAGGGTGGGGACCTGGTTAGACTGCCCTCGAACACCGCGCGGTGGAGCAGTCTGGCAGCTCGTCGGGCTCATAACCCGGAGGTCGCAGGTTCGAATCCTGCCCGCGCTACCATCCAAGAAGGGACTTGCGATTCGTCGCAGGTCCCTTTTTCGTGGACTTCGGAAGCGGAGATGTCCGGTTCGGCACTCTGCGACGAGCCGAGCCTCCATGCCGGCTCAGGATGAATGAGTCCGCCGGATGTGACGGAATCTGGACAGGATCGCCCTCCGTGATCGGTTCATCGCCGTGATCAGACACGTCCGGAGCGGCGCGACCGAGTGGCGCGAGGCCGCAGGCAAGCGCTGGCGACCTCGGCGCGCGCTCGCACGCGCATGATCGGCAGGCCGAAAGGGTAGCGAGGGCGCGCTGCAGAGAACGCGTTGCGTGCCAACTCCTGGCCGCGTAGCTACGGCCCGAGCGTGCAGCGGGCTGGCGCGGCGTGAAAGCGGCGCCTGACCACCCCTTCCTCGCGGCGCTCCTCGCAAGGAAATCCAGATTCTTGTCCGCTCGCTGGCGAGGAGGCTCAACCAACGGATGGAGGATCGGCTCGAGTCTGGACTCGCGGGTGATTCCGCGACCTCGCTCGGGGGATTCATCCCACGTTCTTCACCAACCCGCTGGAGCGCCCCATGAAGCCTTGGCCTCGATTCGAACCTTTCCTGCTTTCCTTGCCCTTGCTTGCGATCACGGCTGTCGATGCATCCGGCCAATCCCAGATCTCCAGTGCCGTCCCCCAGATCGAGATCGCGCGCCAGCCTTCAGGGCTCGGCCCTCATGCGGGCACCAATCCGTACACCTACGACGATGGCACCACGGAGAACCTGATCGGAATGGTCGGCTGCGCGACGACGACGAACAAGCTGCTCTGGATTCAGCGCTTCGACACCTTCAGCAGTTCGGACGTGATTGGATCGGTTTCGACCTGTTTCGGATCCCCGCTGTTGCCCGGGCTCGCGCCGCCCGACGGTACGCCCGTCGGCGTGGGTTTGTATCGAGATGACCTGCAAGATGGCGACCCCAACACTTCGACGCTTCTGTCGCAAGCCAGCACCACGGTGCAGAACGTCGACACCGGCATTTTCAACGACATCCCGATTCCTCCGAGGAGTGTCACAGGATCATTCTTCGTTGCCGTGTGGTGCGACACAGTCTGCGGGCCCCACCATTCGCTGTCGCAATTCTCCGCGCCACTCGACACCAGCCAGGCATCCCTGGGACGCGCGTGGCTCGCGTACGAGCAGCCGAACACGATTTTCAATCCTGCTGCGCTGTCCTCCCTGTGGATTCCACCGGTAGAAATGGATGCCATCGGCTTCCCTGCCGTGTGGATGCTGCGTGCCCGGCGGGTCGCAGCATTTCCCGCAGGCAGAGGATCCCGCGCCGTCACGACGATGGGCCTCCAAGATTCGGACTTCGTGCTCAGTCTGGTCGACATGGAACGCCCAACGTTCCCAGGCACGAATGAGAACTGGGACGCTCCGATGTTCCACAACGAGCACGAGCCTTCCGGTCCTCAGCACATCTGGAACCTCGGCAATCTGGGGCAGGTCTTCGGCGTGTGCTTCGACAACGCGGTAGATCCGTTTTCGATGAAGCCCAGACCCAATATCTATGTCGCGGCGACGTCCTGCTACACCGTTGACCAGTATGGCCCGGGTGGTCCAGGCGCCGTCTACAAGATCAACGGCGCCACCGGCAATATCTCCACATTCCTGACGACGGGCAATGGCGGGATCGGCACGAATCAGATCCCGAACAGCGGGCCCGGCCTGGGCGACATCTGCTACGACGAGATCCACAATCAGTTCTTCGTCAGCAACTTCGAAGATGGAAAGATCTATCGAATCAAGGCTGGAGTCGTGCAGCAGGCGTTCGACCCGTTCTTGGCGGACAATCCCGCGCCTGGATTTGCCCCTCTTGGAGAGCGGGTCTGGGCGCTGAAGACGCTCAATATGCGAATGCTGGTCTTCAGTCTGTGGAACAGGGACTACGGTCGACCCACCGCAGGTGCCCAGAACAACTCGATTTGCGTCGGTTGGATGAACGGCACTACCGGAGTCCTGATCCACGCGAGTGTGAAAAAGGTCCTGGGCAATTCGAACGGGACATACTCGATGCCTTGCTCCGACATCACGTTCTCACCGGATCTCCGGCGCATGCTGATTGCCGAACGCTCGATGGCCAGTGATACACAGCCGAACGCGCATGTCTCGGACGTGCTCGAATTCGATCTGTATGGTTCGTCAGTAGGCGGGTGGAATCCGACCAGCCAGCAGTACTTGATCGGTAGAGCGCCGGGCCGCAATGCGGCGGGCGGAGCCGACTACGCAGCCGACTGGAGTGTCACTGCGACAGGCGATGCCCTGTACATGGACCAGCCCAACTCGACCTACATCTACGGACTCCAGTGGCTGCCGCCGGGCGGTAACGCCATCACGCTCATGCAAGACTGCCGCCTGCACGACATGAATCGAGACGTGAGCACCTACTTGGACAAGACGGAAATCGGCGACATCGAGATCTGCCGTCCGATGTTCTGGGGCGATCGGTTCGAAGCCTACCCACACGGATCGGCGATCACCGGGCAAGCTGGTTGGCACCAACTGCAAGGTGCGCCCAACTCGATCAGCATCATCGAAGACGCCAGCTCTGGATTCGCGCGCAGCGGTCAGTCCGTCTCGCTCGATGCCATCCAGGGCGGGGAATGCTCAGACATCCTGCACGACTTCGAGGGCGTGACCTCGGGTCAGTACACGCTGAGTGCCTACGTCTACATCCCCAGCAGCACCGTGGACAAGTCGTACTTCATCGCGATGAACTCCCACAGCCCTGTCGTGGCGTCGGATTCGTCGGTGCAGTTCATGATGGACCCAAGCGCGGGCACCTGGTCGATCGACGCGGGTTCTCCGGCGACGGCGCAGGGGCCGCTGCTCCTCGACCAGTGGGTGGAGCTTCGTGCGCAGATCGACCTGACGGCGGATCAGTGCGAGTTCTTCTACAACGGCATGCTGTGTGCGCCCGCGTACTCCTGGACCGGCGGCATCCTCGGTGGTGGCGGCGGTGCACTCGAACTCGCCATGATCGACCTTTACCACGCACCCGCGACGGCAACTCCGTCGGGCAAGGTGTACTTCGACGACCTCGACCTGATGCTTGGATTCCCTCCGCCTGCGCCGACGATCCACTGCACCGCGAAGACGAACTCGCTCGGCTGCACGCCCACGATCGCCTTCTTCGGTGTCTCGAGCGCGATGGCTGGTTCGGAATTCACGATCTCGACCACCAACGTGATCAACAACAAGCCTGGCTTGTATCTGTACTCTGACGGCAGTCAGGTCTCGGTGCCCTTCTTCGGTGGTACGCGCTGCGTCGGCAGCCCGGTCCGGCGCTCGGTGGCCATGAACTCCGGCGGCAATCCTCCGCCGAACGACTGCTCGGGTTCCTACACGATCGACTGGAACATGTTCTCGGTCGGCGGGCTCGGCGGGACGCCCCAGGGTTACCTGCTCGTGCCGGGCATCGTGGTCCAAGTGCAAGCTTGGGGTCGCGACACCGGCTTCCCTGCCGGGTTGAACGCGACGCTCTCGGACGCGCTGGAATACACGGTCGGGTTTTGATCCGGGGGGACCGCCTGTCCACGATGCGTTGACGAGCTCGGATCTGATTCTTCGAGGCCGGCTGTCCCTTGGGGTCGCCGGCCTCGGTCATTCGTGCGCGATCGATCCGTCGAACGCAAGCGCGCGGCCGAGCGCTTGGAACGGGCACGCGGACTTGAACCGGGGGATTACGGATCTGCAACTCACGTGAGGTAGTTGCCGTCAGATCTGTCCACAGAATCAAGCGACCTGTGAAGACCACTCATCCCAAGGAAACCGCATGATCTCACGTCGTGAATTGCTCGGCATGTCCCTCGGCGCCGGCGCTACGCTGGCGCTCACTCCGGAGCTGCTGCGCGCGCTCCAGCAGTCGAGCGGAAAGCTCATTCAACGGGCCATCCCGTCTTCCGGTGAGAAGCTCCCGGTCATCAGCTTCGGGCCGCGACCCACGGATGGCGCCGCGATCAAGCTGGTTCTCAAGACGCTGGTCGACAACGGCGGCAAAGTCGTCGATGTGCTGCACGGCGGGCCTGTGGGGGAGCAGGGCGCACGCACGGCTGCCAGCGAGCTCGGGATTCAGAACAAGCTCTTCTGGACGACACCCTTGTCCGTCTCAGTCCCGCTTCTGCCCGGGTACGACGGCCCGCCGCTGAAGCCCGACTCCGCCGCGGTGAAAGCGGCGATGGAGGCGAAGTTCGCGGCGTTCAAGGTGCCCAAGATCGACCTGGTCATGGTGGGGACCGGTGCCGACATGCCGACGCACCTCGCCGTCCTGAGGGAGATGAAGAAGGAGGGGCGCGTCCGGTACATCGGCGTGCATCACCTCGCCTTCCCCGCGAACGCGCCGCAGCCGCCATTCGGCAATCTCGAGTCGATCATGCGCGACGAGCCGATCGACTTCGTCGGTACGGACTACTCCGTGGGCGACCGCCGCGTCGAGGAGAAGATCCTGCCGCTCGCCCAGGAGCGGAAGATCGCCTTCATGGCGTACTTTCCCTTCGACCGCAATCGCATCTTCAAGCGCGCGAGCAGCACGACCCTTCCGGAGTGGGCCGCCGAGTTTGACGCCAAGA
The DNA here is from genome assembly GCA_035490315.1 of Planctomycetota bacterium. Lineage (GTDB taxonomy): Bacteria > Planctomycetota > UBA1135 > UBA1135 > JADJQU01. The sequence goes on along the minus strand of DATHET010000017.1, from coordinate 991 downwards.
CGTGGGCGCAGTTCTTCCTCAAGTACGTCCTCAGCCACCCGGCCGTCATCGTTGCCCGCACGGGGACGACCAAGGAGGAGCACATGCTCGAGAACATCGGCGGCGGCATCGGCCCTTTGCCGAACGAGGCGGCGCGGAAACGGATGGCGGAGTTGGTGGATGCGCTCCCGCCGACACCGCCCCCCGGGCCGCCGAAGCCACAGCAACAGGTAGCTCCAGAGCCTCCGGTCGCGCTGTCCGCGGGCATCCTGGACCGCTACGTGGGTGAGTACGAGTACGCGGCGGTCGGGACCATCGTGACCTTCCGCCGCGACGGGGAGAGGCTGCTCGTGAAGGTTTCGGGCAACATGCCGGAGGGCCCGCTCGTCGCGCGCTCGGAGACGCGCTTCGCGGCCCCCTGGCCAGACGCAACCATCGAGTTCCAGCTCGACGGCCAGGGAAAGGTGACCGGTGCCACTGTGGAGCAGGGCCCGTATCGCATCCCGCTGGAGCGGACGTAGGCAAGTCATGATCAACCGTCGCGAATTCGTCGGAATCACCGCCAGCGCCGGCGCTGCGCTGGCGCTCACTCCGGAGCTGCTTCGCGCACTCCAGGCACTCCAGCAGTCGGGTGGAAAGCTCATTCAGCGGGCCATTCCGTCTACCGGTGAGATGCTTCCGGTCGTCGGCGTCCAGTTCGGCAACAGCACGTCCCAGGATCCCGCCGCGCTCGAGGAAGTCCTCGAGACGCTGATCGATCACGGCGGCAGATTCCTCGACACGATGCACCAGTCGCTCCCGGGGGTGGAGGACCTCATGGCCAAGCTCGTTACCGAGCTCGGGATTCATGACAAGCTCTTCCTGGGGTTGCGGTGTCTACCCCCTGGCCCGCCGCAGCCCGGCCCCGCCGCTGCGAAAGCGCAGATGGAAAGTTCGTTGGCGAGGTTCAAGGTGCCCAGGCTCGACCTCGTCCAGATGAACCCGATGGCCGACCCGGGGCACCTCGCCGCCC